>CANJJI010000108.1 GCA_947474545.1 Beijerinckiaceae bacterium
CCCTATCTCACGAAGGCTGCTGCCCCGCCGATGCTCGGCCAAAATCACGCCACGTTCCTCGCTGCCAAGGTGCTTGTATCGACTGTCCATCGCAACATCCTATGCCCTGCGGGCCGTGGGTGTTGCACTTGAAACTTGAGCCTAAGCTGTCAGCGTTACGCTGACCGACGCTGTGGGTGGTCATACGGGAGGG
Organism: Beijerinckiaceae bacterium; assembly: GCA_947474545.1. Lineage (GTDB taxonomy): Bacteria > Pseudomonadota > Alphaproteobacteria > Rhizobiales > Beijerinckiaceae > Terripilifer. The sequence goes on from CANJJI010000108.1 coordinate 194, forward strand.
TTTTCAACCGGGGCGGCCGGCAATGACACGCTGATTGATATCGAATGGCTTGCGGGTAGCGATTTCGATGATGTCCTGACAGGTAACAGCGGCAATAACTATCTCCGCGGAGATGGTGGCGCTGACGTCCTGAACGGCGGCGGGCAAGCGCCAAACAGCACGGCTAACGGCTTTGGCGGTGACTGGGCGGATTATTTTTTCGCGGACATTGGCATTACCGCAGATCTTTCAAATTCCGCCAACAACACAGGCGAAGCCAAGGGCGACACCTATATCTCCATCGAGAGTCTGCGCGGTGGAAGTTTCAACGATACCTTGCGCGGCGATGGCGGCAACAACCAGATACGCGGTGGGCTCGGCAATGATACGATTGATGGCGGCGCCGGGAATGACACTGCAGACTATTTCTCAGCCTCCAACAGCGTCACGGTGTTGCTGACGAATCTCCTCTCCGGACATACCGGCGGCTCGTCATCGGGCGCGGATGGCATCGATACCCTGATCGACATCGAAAGTATCGTCGGCAGCTTCTTTAACGACACATTGACCGGCAATGATCAGGATAACGTAATAAATGGCGAAGACGGCAATGATGTGATCGATGGCGGCGCCGGAAACGACACCGCCAGCTATATTGATGCGTCCGGCGCAGTGCAGGTCACATTAGGCGAAGGCGCAGGCGCTGGCTCCTCGACCGGGGCGGCGGGCAACGACACGCTCACCAACATCGAAAATATCACAGGCTCGGAATTCAACGATACGTTGACGGGCAATTCCAGCGGCAATGTCATCAACGCCCGGGGTGGCGATGACACCCTCAAGGGTCTTGCGGGCAACGATACGCTTAATGGTGGCAGTGGCATCGACACCGCCGATTATTCCGCTGCTTCTGGCGCCGTGAATGTCACACTGACCGATCTGATTTCGGGCAGCACAGGCGGTTCTTCGACGGGGGCTGCCGGTTCCGACACGCTGGTTGATATCGAAAATGTCCTGAGCGGCACGGGCGATGATACGCTTATCGGCAATGACCAGAACAACGTTCTTAACGGCGGTGGCGGTAATGATTTTATCGATGCAGCGCTCGGCGACGACACGTTGAACGGTGGCTCGGGTAACGATACTCTTCTTGGCCGTGCGGGCACCAACACAATGTCTGGCGGCGCCGGCGATGATGTCTATTACGTGCAGGGCGTCAATGATATCGTGACGGAACTGGCGGGCGAGGGGACTGACACGATCTACGCCTATGCGAGCTTTGCGCTTGCCGCCACTTCGGAGATTGAAGGGATCGATATCCAGTCGGCGACGGGCATTACCGTGATGGGCAGTGATTTCGGGCAGTTCTTTTCCGGTGGTGCAGGTGATGATGTCATCAACGGCCAGGGCGGCTTTGATACGATCAACGGCGGCGCAGGCGATGATACGCTGAATGGCGGCTCGGGCGCTGATACGCTCAACGGTCAAAGCGGCACGAACACGATGGCGGGCGGCACGGGCGATGATCTCTATTACGTGCAGGGCGTCAACGATGTCGTGACGGAAGCGGCAGGCGAAGGTTATGACGCTGTTTATGCCTATGCATCGTTTGCTTTGTCCGCTGCGTCAGAAATTGAATATATCGATATTCAATCAGCAACCGGCATTTCAGTTACCGGCAGCGATACCCAGCAGTTCATTGTGGGCGGCGTTGGCGATGATACGATCAACGGCGCGGGCGGTGTTGATGTCATCAATGGCGGTAATGGAAACGACACCATCAGCGGCGGCAGCGGCAATGATCTGCTTTATGGCGCTGGCGGGAATGACTCAGTGTCAGGCAATGCGGGTGATGACATTCTCCTGGGCAATAGCGGCACGAACACGCTGATCGGCGGCACGGGCAATGACTCATACTACGTTCAGGGCACGAACGACATCGTAACCGAGCTTGCGGGCGAAGGCTTTGACGCTGTTTATGCCTTTGCCAGCTTTACGCTGGCAGCATCTTCAGAGGTCGAGTTCATCGGCGTGCAGACGGCCACCGGCCTCACGATTACCGGCAGCGATCTCGGCCAGGTGATCTATGGTCTCTCGGGCGATGATAATCTCGACGGCGGCGGCGGCAACGATACGTTGAATGGTTCGTCTGGCAACGACATCGTCTCCGGCGGCGCGGGCGATGACAATATCTACGGCAGCCTTGGCAACGACACGTTGAATGGCAATGGCGGCAACGACACACTGGTGGGCGACAGCGGCACCAACACGATGGCGGGCGGCGCAGGCGACGATAATTATTATGTCGACGGCACGAATGACGTTGTGAACGAGGTTGTGGGCGAGGGCTTTGACAGGATCTACGCTACATCGAGCTTTGCGCTGTCAGCCACGTCTGAAGTCGAATACATGTACAATACATCAGGGCCAGGCATATCGATGACGGGCAGCGATACTGCGCAACTCATCATCGGCAACACAGGCAATGATCGCATCAAGGGCGCAGGCGGGATTGATACAATCTATGGCGGTTTTGGCGCAGATACGTTTGTGCTGACCAATGTCGCAGGCGGCTTCGACAACTTTGAGGATTTCGTCAGCGGTACGGATTTTCTCGAAATCTCCGCAGCGCAATTTGGCGGCGGGCTTGCAGCAGGCTCGCTCACCGCAGGCCAGTTCACGGCCAATGCAGCGGGGACATTCTCCAACACCACCGAACGCTTTGTCTACAACACATCCAACCATCAACTAATCTACGACGCTGACGGCAATGGCGGGGCGAACTCATCCGTGCTCATCGCAATCTTCGATGTGGGCACGCCGGTGATTGGGGATTTCAAGGTGGTGTAGGAAAAATCCAGCTGCCTAATTAATCCACGCGCCGTGCGCGGCATCGCAAGCTGGGTGCAGAACCCAGCCTGCGGGACATCCGGGCCATTTCGCCATCGGCAATGGAAAGCAACTCGGTCCTGGAAGCAAGAATCGCGGCTGCGGGCGCCAATCCTGGAGCCAGACGTGTAAGAAGAGAGTCTGACCGTTCGCGCATGCGTGCGCGATTATGTCCGTCGCCCAGGAACTCCGCAAGTTCCTCAACAAAGCCCGATTCTGGCGCGCGCCCGGCCAGGATCACGAAGACATTGGCCTCGCGCGCAGAAGATAGAGCTTTGCGGAGTGCTTCATGGGGCTGGAGCGCTTCGACCAGATCACATCCCGCATGGTCAGCGATCCGCGCGACTCCGTCCAGGCCTGTGATCGAGGCGATCGTGACGTCGCGTAACACGCCTTCGACTGCCGCCGGCACCAAAGCAGAAAGTGTTCGCGCCAAAGCTTCCGCCACGGGTCTGGCCGAAACGCGAACAATCTGTGACGGCATGAGGACGATTGCGGAGAGCATGAAAAAGTTTCACCAAACGGGATCAGCCAGTTAGCATATTTATCTACAGTTTTATCCACAAGGGCGTTGACGGCAAATTAATTGTTCTATATTTGTTCCTTATTCACTTTTTGTTCCCATGCAAGTCCGGTGCGCCGGTTGCGGTGGGTAGTCCGAGGCGGAGGCCCTCATGTTGAGATTAGACCCGCAGAGTCTGCGCGACGCCGTTCCGGCTGGCAGTTTGAAGGCCGGCCGGCCTGCTGTTGCCTATCCGCTGCCCGGCGCCTTGCCGTTGCGGTCCAAAGCACCGTTGCGCGATGTCGGTTCGCACACCGGCGGCAGGTTTGCTGACAAACTTCGCGAGGCTGGTGCGCCTGATCTCGTGATGAAAGGTCGGGGAGCAGCCAGCAATGAGAGCGGGCGGTTCGAGCGGGAGGCGCGTGAAGCCGTCGACGATGGTTGGGGCGCGCTGGAGCAATTGCCTGCGCTGAAGACCGAGGTGACGATTGAAAGGGCGCGTTCGATTATCACGCGGAATGATTCTCCGGATATCTCCTTCGACCGTTCGATCAATCCCTATCGGGGGTGCGAGCACGGATGTTCGTATTGTTTTGCCCGCCCGACCCACGCCTATATGGGATTGTCGCCCGGACTCGATTTTGAATCGCGGCTGTTTGTGAAGGAAGGCGCAGCCGCCTTGCTGGAGCGCGAGCTTTCCGCACCGGGCTATCAACCCAAGACCATCGCAATCGGCACAAATACCGATCCTTATCAACCTATCGAAAAACAATATCGCGTCATGCGTTCAGTGCTGGACGTTCTGGCGCGGGCAAATCATCCTGTCGGTATTGTCACCAAATCGGCTCTGGTGACGCGCGACATCGACCTTCTGGCGCCCATGGCGGCCAAGGGCCTTGTCAAAGTGGCGCTGTCGGTGACGACGCTCGATCCGGTTCTGGCCAGGCGCATGGAGCCGCGCGCCGCTCATCCGGAAAAGCGGCTGGATACGATCCGGCAATTGGCGGAAGCAGGTATACCCGCCACCGTTATGGTCGCGCCTGTCATCCCCGCTCTGAATGAATGCGAGGTTGAGGCAATCCTGACACGCGCCTATGCGGCCGGAGCGCGGGAGGCGGGGTATATCATGTTGCGGTTACCACTAGAGGTCGAGGACGTTTTCGGTCAGTGGTTGCTGACCCATTATCCAGACCGGTACCGCCACGTCATGACACTTGTGCGCGCTATGCGCGGCGGCAAGAGCTACGATCCGACCTTTGGCAAGCGGATGACTGGCGCGGGTCCCTTCGCCTGGATGCTCGGCCGCCGCTTTGAAATAGCGGCGAACCGGTTGGGATTTAATCGAAACAGGCTGAAATTGCAGACCGGTCTTTTCGAGCGTCCCGCGCGGGAGGGCGAACAGCTGAAGCTTTTGTAGTGTTGCGTGCGCGTATGTCGCCGCCTTTAGTCCGGGTGGGTGCAGCGTTTTCAGTAAACTGCGTGATGTGTGAAGTGTGCGGAGGCGTGAGTGATATGCGTATGTATCCGGGTTTATCTGTCGTCACGCTTGGCGTGATAGATGTCAGCCAGTCGAGCCAGTTTTACGAGCGGCTCGGCTGGCGGCGTTCGAAGGGAGCCAGTAATCCCTCCGTCAGTTTTTTCGGGCTGAACAATATTGTGCTGGCGCTGTTTGGCCGCGATGATCTTGCTCGTGATAGCGGTCTGGTCTCCGCACCGTCGCCTGGTCTGCCGGACGGATTTTCCGGCATCACGCTGGCACAGAATTATGGCAGCCCGGGCGCGATTGATCTTGCCTTCGATTCAGCGATCGCGGCCGGAGGTAAAGCGCTTGTCGAGCCCCGGCGCGCTGACTGGGGCGGTTACCACGGCGTCTTTGCGGATCCCGACGGGCACGTATGGGAATTGGCTTACAATCCATTTTTTGAATTGTCCGCCGATGGCACGTTGAGTCTGCCGGCATGAATATCGCTGCGCCCCGCCTGATCCTGGCGTTGCGCCGGGTCTTCGTCAAAAGTGGGCTTTTGTTCAGCGTAGTCCGGGCAGGCCGAACTTTCCCGCAGCAAGGATGGCGGCCAGCCCAATCACAGCAGCGGCAATCCAGGCGAGTTTTCCGCCGCCCGTCGCGGGCTGGGCCGAATGCGCATTTACCAGGCTCCGCTGGACGAATTTTTCAGAAGCCTGACCCATGTTCACTTTGGGGCCGCGTCCATCGAGGGTGGCTTCGGCGAGATGGCGATACGTGGCCAGACGCCGGGGGGTGCTCTCGCCGATGATATAAGATGTCAGTTCATTCTCGTCGGGCTCACGCCCCTTTTGTTTGTTGAAAGCGACAAGCCAGTCATGCTTGTTCTGTTTGTAGATCGAATAGGCGACCAGTCCAACGATATCGGCATCGCCTGTGACCAGGCTTGTTAAGACTTCGTTACGTTCCGGGTCTGCCTCCGCAGAAGCAGCTTTTTTGGCGGATTCCACATCAAATGCCCCTGCTGCCGGCAATTTGCCTGTGCCCGCCGGGCTGTCCGCCAGACCAGCGTTCTTCCTGTCGTCCGTTTTGGCCGCACTCATCGTATCGCTCATTGTATCCTCTGGCCTCTTTTGTGCTAAAATTTTACGCTGGATAGCCCCGAAACATGTTCAAAGCTCCGGCAATTTGTAGGCATATGTTAACCACACCTGCTCCGCTCTGGCGATAGCTACACGCCCAAGGCCAGCAAAATCATGAAAAACTCGGTTAATGTCAAAGGCGTAATGTCCACATGACATCCAGCCTCAACAAGCACGTTCTGGGCCCTGCCGACTTTACGCGCGAGCGCCAATTGCTGAGCAGCGGCAAGGGGCCTGTCGCGGGAATCGACGAAGCCGGGCGCGGACCTCTGGCCGGACCCGTTTCGGCGGCTGCAGTCATCCTCGATCCCGCCGCCATCCCCGACGGGCTTGCCGATTCCAAAACTCTGAGCCCGGCCATGCGGGAAAGGCTCTTCACGGACGTCCTGCGTTCGGCCATGGCTGTCGGGGTCGGACTCGCCAGCGCGGCCGAGATCGATCGGGTCAATATCCGCCAGGCGACCTTTCTGGCCATGCGCCGCGCCTGCAGGGCTTTGTCGATACAACCCGCGTTTGTGTTGATTGATGGTCGCGACATACCGCCGGACCTGCCCTGTCAGGCGCATGCGCTCATCAAGGGCGATGCGCTGTGCCTGTCTATAGCTGCCGCCTCAATCGTCGCGAAAGTCACGCGGGACCGGTTGATGGTGCAACTGGCCAAACGCCACCCGGAATATGGTTTTGACAAACATATGGGCTACCCGACCGCCGCTCATCGTGCCGCGCTGAATGCCTGCGGTCCGAGCCTGTTTCATCGTTTAACATTCGGCGCGGCGAAGAAATAATTTAAACGCAAATGCGGGCAATTACCGGCATTTCCGGTAACGCGCCCTTAACGTCGCCATGCATTGACGTCCAAGTGTTAGCAAAACGCTGAAAATTTTAACAAACGCGTTCAGAAAAGAGACACGCGATTTTGAGAACCCTTAACGCCGTTTTTACCGCGACCTGCGCATAGTTCGTTCAGTGAGTTGCGTAACCGGTGTGTGTTTCATGAGTATCGCGCGTACCGGAGCGGCCGGTTCGAAATCCCAGATTCAAGTCTCGCGTACTGGGATTTCGACGGCACGGCCTTCCCGTTTGCAGCCAGTGCTGCCCCTAAATCAGATTCTTCTTGGCGATTGCATCGAATTGATCCATGCGCTGCCCGAGCGCAGCATCGATCTGATATTTGCGGATCCGCCCTACAATCTTCAGCTCGAAAACGCTTTGTCGCGTCCCGATCAGAGCGTTGTCGACGCAGTCGACGATGACTGGGATCAATTCGCCAGCTTTGCCGAATATGACAAGTTCACCCGGCAATGGCTGGCCGCAGCGCGCCATGTCATGAAGGATGACGCGACAATTTTCGTCATTGGCTCCTACCACAATATATTCCGTGTCGGCGCGATTTTGCAGGATATGGGATTCTGGATTCTCAACGATATCGTCTGGCGCAAGGCCAATCCGATGCCGAATTTTCGCGGCCGCCGGTTTACCAACGCGCACGAGACCATGATCTGGGCCACCAAGAGCGCCTCAGCAAAATCTTACACATTCAACTATGAAGCCCTGAAAGCCGGCAATGAAGATTGTCAGGTGCGGTCCGATTGGTACATGCCCATCTGCACCGGCGGCGAGCGGCTCAAGGATGCCGCAGGCCGCAAGGTCCATCCCACACAGAAACCGGAAGCGCTTCTCACACGAGTCATGCTGGCAGCTTCAAAGCCCGGCGACGTGGTACTCGATCCCTTCTTCGGCTCCGGCACCACTGGCGCCGTAGCCAAACGCCTCGGCCGCAGTTTCATCGGCACGGAACGCGACAAGACCTATGCGAAAGCCGCCCTCGCGCGCATCGCTTCTGTCGAACCGCTGCCGCCTATGGCTGTGGCCGAGGCGCCTACCAAACGCTCCGAGCCACGGGTCGCCTTCGCCAGTGTGGTGGAGGCTGGTCTCATCGCGCCGGGGACGGTGTTGATGGATGAGAAGAAGCGCTATCGTGCTCTGGTGCGTGCAGATGGCGCGCTCACTTTCGGCACCATCGTCGGATCGATCCACAAGATCGGCGCGCTGGCCCAGGGACTGCCCGCCTGCAACGGATGGACCTTCTGGCATGTGGAAAAGCGCGGCAAGCTCGTCTGCATCGACGACATGCGCACGGCAATTCGCGATCAGATGAAGGATGAGCTGAAGCAGGCAGCAGAGTAAGTTTGTTGCCGATGCGATTTAAAATTGCACTGCACACCATCTCGAACATGTACAAACAATTTTCAGTTTCCGGGATGACATCGAACAGATAAGCAACCCTTAATTCCCCTTCATCCCCTCAGTCACAATTGCCTTCAATCGTGCCAACACAGGCTCCGGGGAATTGTAGATATCGGCGACCAGCTTCTGCATCTCCTCGCCGGGTGTTGAATCCGGCCGTTCGCCGACGGTCTTGATGAGTTCCTCGATTGCGCCGGGATCGGCGAGGGCGGCCATGAACGCTTTGCGTAATTCGGCGATGCGTGCGGGTTGCGTGCCGGGGGCTGCGAAATACGGGCGCGTCATCATCAGGGGCGCGAACAATACGCGCAGCACCTGCTTGTCATCTTCACTTTTCGCCAGATCGATGGCGAGCGGCACATCCTGCGCTTCCTTGTTCTTGGAAAGACCCAGCTGCACGATGAAGTTCAGCTTCTTGTCGCGCAGCCAGTCTGGCTTGGAAGATTTGAGGCTTGCCCAGCCCCAGCCGCAACGGCCATCGGTTTCCCCGCGCTCCACCGCCATGATGGTTTCCTGCGTACCCATATAGCCGGTGATGACGCGGAATTTTGAACCCAGCACGGCGTTCAGCACGACGGGATAAATGTCTGTCGTCGAGGCCGCGCCTGTGCCGGCGACAGTCGTCTCGCGGGTCTTCGTATCCTCAAAGGTTTTCACCGGCGAGGCGTGCCAGGTCGTGCAGAAGCTCACATCTTTCTCAATCGCGCCGATGGCGGCGAAATCGGTCATTTTATAATTCACCTTGCGCGTGGAGAGGATGGGGTCGAGCAGTGGACCGGACGCGAAAGCGCCCAGCACCGTGCCATCCTTCGGCGCAACAGACGCCAAGTATTCCAGCAGCCGCACGCCGCCGGCACCGGGCATATTCTGCGCGATAACGGTGGGATGCCCCGGCAGATATTTGCCAATATAACGCGCGATCAGCCGTCCGCCCACATCAATACCACCACCAGCCGTGCCGCCCACATAGATCGACACCGTCTTGCCCTTGAACGCGCCATCGGCCGGGGCAGGGGGTTCGGCGGCGAGGGCCGGCGTCAGCGCGCTCGAGACGGCCAATATCCGCAATAAGGACGTGAAGATGAGCTTCGGCATTGATATTTCCTGTCCTGTCTGCATCCGCTTGGTGGGCATTCGCGTATAGGCGTTGATGGGCAGGCTGTCATGTGGCAGGCTTGCCTGCAAGCGCCACCGGAGAGAGATTTTTATGTCCGTCACGCGAAGGATATTTTTAGCTGGAGCCGCGATTTACACAACATCGCCGGCGCTGGCCCAGATTTCCACAGTCACACAAGCCGGAGTCAGCCGCATGACAGCCTACGCGTTCACATTTCAAGGCCTGAACGGCGGCGCGATCAATCTTGCCGATTACGCTGGCAAACCCGTGCTGGTGGTCAATACGGCAAGCTTCTGCGGTTACACCAACCAGTTTGGCGCGCTGGCGAAACTGGCGGAAAGATATCGCGAAAAGGGGCTCGCAGTCATCGGCGTACCCTCCAACGATTTCGGCGCACAGGAGCCGGGCGGCCCCAAAGAGATTGCCGCAACCGCTGGCGAATATGCCGTCAAATTTCCGCTCACTGAAAAGACCGTGGTGAAGGGCTCAAACGCTCATCGATTCTACAAATGGGCAGCTGCCGAGCGGCCTAGCGAAACGCCATCCTGGAATTTCCACAAATACCTCGTGGGCCGTGACGGCCATATTGCAGCGGTGTTTTCGACACAGACAACGCCGGATGACCCAAAAGTGATTGCCGCCATCGAGCGCGAATTTCAGGATTAAAACGGGTGGATTTCCATTTCCGCAAAACTGCGCCATCCTGTGCCAGATGAGATAACGCGGGCTGTGAGGGCGCGCCTGAACAGGGATTGCAGAAATGGCGACACGTCGGGACTTTCTGCGCAGTGTGGCGGCAGCAGGTGGCTATCGCGCCACCTACCTCACTATGCAGGCGATGGGATTGATGGCTGCGGAAGCGGCGGCTGCACCCGCCGCCTTGCAACCGGCCGCTCAACATGGCGCACGCGTCGTCATTCTGGGGGCGGGCATGGCCGGGCTGTCTGCGGCGCATGAATTGCACAAGGCCGGTTATGCCTGCACTGTGCTGGAAGCGCGCGAGCGCGTAGGCGGGCGCAACTGGACGGTCAGACGCGGCGCACATGTAGATATGAACGACGGCTCGCGGCAGGTCTGCGAATTCTCGCCGGGACAATACTGGAATCCCGGCCCTGCGCGTATTCCGAGCCATCATCAGGCCATGTTGGGCTATTGTCGCGAACTCGGCGTACCGCTGGAGGTTGTCGTCAACACCAGCCGTGGTGCGCGCCTTTTCAATCCCGCGGCCAATGGCGGTAAGTCCATCGAGATGCGCCAGGCCGCGAATGACGCGCGCGGGAAAGTGTCGGAACTGCTCAGCAAGGCCATCGACACCGGCGCGCTCGATCAGGAACTCAGCCCGCGCGACAAGGAGCGTATGATCGACTTCCTGAAACGCTACGGCGATCTCAAGCCGGACCGGATCTATCGCGGCTCGGAACGCTCTGGCCTCAAGACATTGCCCGGCGCGGGTAACCAGACCGCTGTCGCGCGCGATCCGGTGCCGCTGGGGACATTGCTCGATATCGACCTGTGGTCAGCATTGCTGTTTGAAGAGAATTTCAATTTTCAGGCCACCATGTTCCAGCCTGTGGGTGGCATGGATGAGATCGCCCACGCGTTTGCGCGCAAACTGAAGCCATTTATTCGCCTCAACAGCATTGTCACTTCGATCAAGCGAAAAAACGAAGGCGTATCGGTCACGTATCGCGATAGCCAATCAGGCAAATCGCGGCAGGTGGAGGCCGATTATTGCCTTGTGACCATACCGCTGAAAGTGCTGGCAGGGATCGACAGCGATTTCTCCCCACCCTGCCGCGAGGCAATTGCCAGTGTTGATTACGGCAATGCCATCAAGATTGCCTGGGAAGCGCCGCGCTTCTGGGAAGCCGAGCAGATTTATGGTGGCATATCCTGGGTGTCCGGGCCCACCAGTCTGGTCTGGTATCCCAGCGACCGTTTTTTTTCCGGGCGGGGCATCCTGCTCGGCGGCTATATTACGCGCGATCCCAACAATGCCTTTGCGTCAAAATCACTGGCCGAACAGTTCGAAGCCTCGCGCGCCATGATCGAGGCGGTGCATCCCGGCCAGGGCGCAAAGTTGCAGCATCCCATGGCGATTGCCTGGTCGAAAGTTCCCTACACGCTGGGCATTGCGGCGCGCTACGCCAAGCCGGATGATCCCGCCTATGTGAAACTGAGCGAGCCTGATGGGCCGTTCTATTTTGCGGGCGAGCATCTGAGCCAGTTGGGCGCATGGCAGGAGGGGGCGGTGCTGTCGGCCCAACGCACGATTGCACAGCTCGACGCCCACAGGCGCGCCAGAAAGGCGTGAGGGTTCAGGACATTTCGATTGTTTGAGCGGATTACGGCGTTCCGCTCAAGCCTTGCGTGAAATCGGACGTGCGTCTTTTTCGTCGCGCGAATTGAAGCGCAGCACGGTCGCGCTTGGCCGATGGCGCGCCGTGATCCGGCTGCGGCCCGTTCCGGTGAGAACATAGCGGCCGCGCTCGTGATCCCAGCGAATCAGATTACCCAAAATGGCGTTCTGCCGCAGGACGTTCGTCATGGGGTCATGAGCCTGCGGCGGCGCAATGTCGCCGAAGGCATCGACCTTCTTGAGGGCTTCAATCAGAAGGATTTCTGGTTTCGTTTCCATGGCGCAGACTCATCGCTTTGTGAAACGCAGACATTCACAACGTCGCTGGCTCAGGTTTGACCAAAAGCCATCGGGCGGGGCGCAGCGCCGGGAACTCTCGGCTTGGGCTTGGGGCCAGCGATGAGGCCTTCCTTGATCGCGATCTTGCGGGCCAGTTTGCGCGCACGGCGAACGGCTTCGGCCTTCTCGCGCACTTTGCGCTCGGAAGGCTTCTCATAAGCAGACCGCATCTTCATCTCACGGAAAATGCCTTCACGCTGCATCTTCTTCTTGAGGAATTTCAGGGCCTGGTCGACGTTGTTATCGCGAACTGTGACGAGCAAGATATCTCCTATAAGATAGAGGCGCGCCGCCTGTGCAGCGCGCCGTGTCGAGAGCTTGTAGCACGAATTTCGGCTAGTGGGGATTTAAAAACCGCGAAGGGTCTAGAATCCGAAGTCCCTAGAATCCCATCCCGCCGCCCATGCCACCCATTCCGCCGCCGCCCATGCCACCCATCGGCATAGCTGACGCTGCTTGTGGCGCGTCGGCGATCATGGCTTCAGTGGTGATCAGCAGGCCGGAGACGGAACCGGCATTCTGCAGGGCGACGCGAACGACCTTGGCCGGATCGAGAATGCCGGCGGCCAGTGCGTCCACATATTGTTCCGTTTGCGCATTGAAACAATAGGTTGCCGATTTGTTGCCGAGCACGTTGTTGACCACGATCGAGCCTTCCAGCCCGGCGTTCTCAACGATCTGGCGGATCGGAGCTTCCAGCGCCCGCAGCACGATGCTGATGCCAGCCTGGACGTCGGCGTTGTCGCTGGTGAGCTTGGCGACAGCAGCCTTGGCGCGCAGCAGCGCGACGCCGCCGCCGGGAACTACACCTTCCTCAACAGCAGCGCGGGTGGCGTTGAGCGCGTCGTCAACACGATCCTTCTTCTCTTTCACTTCCACTTCAGTCGAACCGCCGACGCGGATGATGGCGACACCGCCCGCAAGCTTGGCCAGACGCTCCTGAAGCTTCTCCTTGTCGTAATCGGAGGTTGTCTCTTCGATCTGCGCCTTGATCTGGCCGATGCGGCCATCAATGGCCTTTTTCTTGCCAGCGCCGTCGATGATGGTTGTATTTTCCTTGTCGATCCGGACCTTCTTGGCGCGGCCCAGCATTTCCAGTGTCACGTTTTCAAGCTTGATGCCGAGATCTTCGGAAATCATTTCACCAGCTGTAAGAACAGCGATATCTTCCAGCATCGCCTTGCGGCGATCGCCAAAGCCCGGCGCCTTGACGGCGGCAACCTTGAGGCCGCCACGCAGCTTGTTGACGACGAGAGTCGCGAGGGCTTCGCCTTCGATATCTTCGGAGATGATCAACAGCGGCTTGCCGGTCTGCACAACGGCTTCGAGAATCGGCAGCATGCCCTGCAGGCTCGAAAGTTTCTTTTCGTGAATGAGGATATAGGGGTCGTCGAGTTCGGCGATCATCTTTTCCGCATTGGTGATGAAATAAGGCGAGAGATAGCCGCGATCGAATTGCATGCCTTCGACGACATCGAGCTCTGTCTCGGCGGTCTTGGCTTCTTCAACCGTGATGACGCCTTCATTGCCGACTTTCTTCATCGCTTCGGCAATCATCTTGCCGATGGCTGCGTCGCCATTGGACGAGATCGTGCCGACCTGTGCGACTTCTTCCGAAGAGCCGATTTTCTTGGCGCGCTTTTCGATGTCCTTGACGGCTTCGGCAACAGCCAGATCGATGCCGCGCTTGAGATCCATCGGGTTCATGCCGGCGGCGACAAACTTTGCGCCTTCCTTGACGATGGCGTGAGCCAGGATGGTGGCGGTCGTTGTGCCGTCGCCTGCGATGTCATTGGTCTTGGAGGCGACTTCGCGCACCATCTGCGCGCCCATGTTTTCGAACTTGTCTTCCAGTTCGATTTCCTTGGCGACGGTGACGCCGTCCTTGGTGATGCGCGGTGCGCCATAGGATTTATCGATCAGCACATTGCGGCCCTTGGGACCAAGAGTCACTTTCACGGCATTTGTGAGTAATTCAATGCCATGCAACATGCGGTCGCGGGCATCAGATGAGAAACGTACGTTCTTTGCGGACATGAGTTGGTTCCTGAATGGGAGAGGCGAATAGCGAATAGTAGGCAGCGAATAGTTCAGGCGATTTCGCGCGGGGTTCGAAGATCCCTATTCGCTATTCGCTACTTGCTATTCGCCAGCAGTCTCAGCCGATAACGCCGAGCAGATCAGATTCTTTCATGATGAGCAGTTCCTGCCCGTCAATCTTGACCTCGGTGCCCGACCATTTGCCGAACAGCACTTTGTCGCCGGCCTTCACGTCGATAGGCGTCAGCTTGCCGTTGTCGTCACGGCCACCGGGGCCGACAGCAATGACTTCGCCTTCCTGGGGCTTTTCCTTGGCGTTATCGGGGATGATGATCCCGCCTTTGGTCTTTTCTTCGCCTTCGAGGCGCTTGACGACGACGCGGTCGTGCAGCGGACGGAATTTCATGTGGCAGGCTTTCTGGTTGGCACACCACGAACGGCACCGCCATTGCGAAGCAAGCTGGACTTAAATGGAAAATTGGCACTCTCGATAGCCGAGTGCTAATGATCATTTAGGCGCGATGGCCTCACGACGCAAGGGCGGCGGCTGGTTATATTCAGCGGTCTCGCGTGGATCGTTGATTCAATGGGCTTTAAACCGTCCCGGACCGGTAGGGCCAAATAGCGCCACGACGCTATTCAACCTCAAGAATGGCCTCAACCTCCACGGGATCATTCCCCGGCAGCGCCGAAACGCCGACGGCTGAACGCGCGCTGCGGCCCGCTTCGCCAAAAACTTCCACCATCAGGTTGGAAAAACCGTCCACCACTTTGGGGGACTCGGCAAAGCCCACGGGCGCATTCACCATGCCGACGACCTTCACGACACGCTTGACCTTATCGAGACTGCCGAGACTTGCGCGTACGGTCGCCAGCAGGTTCAGGCCGGATTGCCGGGCCGCCTTCTGACCATCTTCGACAGAGATTTCCTTGCCGACCTGTCCCTTGGCCGCCCATTGCGACGTATGTCCGGAGACATAGAGAATATTGCCTGTGCGAACGGCATTGGCGCGATTGGCAGGCGGCGGTCCGGCAATGCGCAGGGTGATCCCCAATTCCTTTAAACGCGCCTCAGGCGTTGCCGTTTGTGCGAAAGCGCTGCCCCCCAGAAGAATAACCGCTACAAAACCTGCTGCCACAAAGTTGTTTGCACGCATCTTGCTTTCCTTCCCTGCCATATCCGGGAAAACTACGCGGCTCTTGCGCGCGGTGCAACAAGCATGGAAGCTGCTGGCAGTGTCCTAACTTGTCTTGGGCAGGGCTCGGCGCAGATCGTATTCCTCAGAAACATTTTCAGGTAAATTTTCAGCAGACCGACCCACTTTGAATATCCTATACTCACCATCTCCTTGTGGGCATTTTTCAAGATTTGATCCAACTTCTCTGCTAAGTTGAGAAATCGCTTCGTTGATCGGGCAATCGGGAAAGTTGATCTTTTTTCCCTTTATTGCATCCCTGCTTAAATCAATGACTTCCCACAGAGCCTCTTGCAAAACTCTTCGGGGGATTCGCCAGCTTGGGGCTGATTTTGCCGGATAGCGCTGTTTCCGGGCGTTCGCCATACCGTTCTGGCCTTGCATGGCCCATTTTCCGTGATTGCGGACGCGCGGCATCCGCCGCTTGCG
>CANJJI010000109.1 GCA_947474545.1 Beijerinckiaceae bacterium
AAGAAGTTGAAAAGCGATCGCTACGAAGAAGAATTGCGCCTTCTGCAGATCGAGCTCGTCAAGATGCTCGACTGGCTGAAAAAATCCGGTGAGCGCGTGGTTGCGGTATTCGAGGGCCGCGACGCAGCGGGCAAGGGCGGCACGATTAAACGCCTGACCGAGCATTTGAACCCGCGCGTCGCCCGCATTGTCGCCTTGTCCAAGCCGACAGAAACGGAGCGCGGGCAATGGTACTTTCAACGTTACATCTCGCAATTGCCCACGCGCGGCGAAATGGCGATATTCGACCGCTCCTGGTACAATAGGGGCGGTGTGGAGCCTGTGTTCGGCTTCTGCACGCCGGAAGAAACAAAGGCATTTCTCAAGGAAGCTCCGGAATTTGAAGCCATGCTCAAGCGCGATGGCAAATTTGTCGTAAAATATTTTTTGACCATAGGCAGGGAAATGCAGATCAAACGATTGCATGAACGGTGGAACGATCCGCTGGCGCGCTGGAAACTCACCGAGATTGATTTTGGCGCGATTCAGAAATGGGACGATTACTCCGCAGCCTATGAAAAAATGCTGTCCAAAACTGACACGCCTGACGCAGCCTGGACGGTTGTGCGTGCAAACGACAAGAAGCGCACGCGCCTTGAGACCATACGGCATCTGCTCAATCAATTGCCTTATTCAGGCAAGGACGAAAGTCTGGTGCGAAATGTCGACAAGAAGATTGCTATGGGTGCAACAGAATTTCTGAAACTGGGCGGCGTTCCCTGATCGGACCGGAAGTCGATTCTATTTGCCGTTTGCATCCATCTCGCTGCGCAGAAGCTTCCAGCGCCGTTGAATTTCATGTGCGCCTAGCAAAGCGAAAGCAAGGACGAATGGAATAAAATAATAAATCAGCCTGAACAGGACGAGAGCCGCAAGCAGAGATTCTGTCGACGGCGTAGGCACGGTTTTCAGCATTGTAACTTCGAACGCGCCAATACCACCGGGCGCATTACTGGCAATGCCCAGCAGGCATCCGAAGACATAAAGTCCGGTAAAGGTGAGATAGTCGAGGCCATGTCCAGCGGGCAGCAGGACGTAAAGCGTCCCGGCAGCAAACAGCAAATCAAGCGCGCCCAGAAGAACTTGCGCAATGGTAATTTTGAAGCCGGGGAGCTCCAAAGCTACGCCACGCACGACCATGCGCCGCTTTGCCAGCGACACCCATCCAAGCCAGGCCAGTACAGAGCCAACGGCGCCAATGCCAATCAGGAAATTGAATATAACCTTCAGTTTATTGATTTCCGCTATGGCTTCGGGCATGGCGATCAGAACGGCGCCAATCACCAGCACCATGCCGAGCCAAAAAGTCAGCCCCGCAATAAGAGTAAGGCTGAGCACCTGTCCGGCGCGCAGGCCTGACTGCGAATAAATCCAGTAACGTACGGTCCCGCCTGTCACCAGCGCAAACCCCATCGTGAAAGAGATCGCATAACTGGTGAACGAAGCAAGCGCCGTCGTCACATAGGGCACTCTGACTTTCAGATGACGCAGCGCACAGGCATCATAACCGGTCAAAACAATATATGAGCAAGCCGTCAGCCCCGCTGCCTCAAGCAATTGTTCCAGACTGGTGAGATTGATTGCAGTCCGGAGCGCGGAATAATCCGTTGCGAGCAAAGTCCGTGTCACTACGAAAGCGGACAGTGCAAGAATGAGGAGGCTGAAGACGGTCGCCGCAACGTGAAGCCAGCGGCTAACAGGCTTTGATTCGGCAGCTGACGGGTCTTTCAGAGCCGGTGCGGGCGTCCCGGACTGGCCAGCCTTTTCCGCCCCTTCAAGGGACTGGGCTTTCTGGGCCTGGGGGTCTGACATCAGCGATTCAATCCGGTTGCTCCGGCTGCCTTATGACGGATTGCCCCGGTCGGCTCAAGTTTGACAATTCATTTTGATCCCGCGGACGAAACACACCACAAAGGCTCAATAGATGTGCGATGTTCGCTTGCAAGCTTACCGGCGCTTGCCTCCGGTGCGTTCGCTTGAGCCGGTACCAGTTCAAGACCGGATGCTGCCAGGAAACTGCCCAGTACGCCAGCCTGCACGATCATTCGCGAAGCAGGCGGCGGCGCGCCCGCAATCTGCCGTTGCTTGATGTCAGCACCCGCAACAAGGCCGAAAAGTTCGCCCTTCCGTGAAAGTACCAGACCGCCGGACGCATCTGCCGGGACAGGCGCGAGTACGCGAGCGGGTCTGCTGGTATCGGTCAGTTCGGCAATTTCGCCGACGCCTGCGGCTATGGGTGCCGCCTTGCCGGATTCATCGGCTGAGGCGAAGAGCGTTACAACCGCAGCGTGGCTTACTGGCTCATGCGCTGGTGCGCGCAGGCGTATACCGCTGCCGCCCGGCACGTCAAAGAGGGCAAGGCCGCTTGCCGGATCGTGCCGCATCAGCCGCGCGGGCCGTGGACCGATGCGCGCATCGGTGCAAACTGGATCTGGCAGAATTGCAATGTAACGATTAGGCGCAAACGCTACTGCATTCGAAGACAAACGCGGGGCGGGCGGTGCGATGACAGGCCCGCCGGGCCGGGAGTTTTCTTTTCCAGGTGTGCTCCCGCCAGGCGCTCTGGGATCGCCCGGCTTCGCCAAAACCGCAGACTGCCCGAATGGATCGAATGCATTGGCGATGGCGACAGTTAGAATCTCAAATCGGGCCTGCTGCGCCTTGGGCCAGGAAATCGTAAATCCTCGAAGCAAGGGTTCCGTCCCCGCCGTGCCGCGCGCCACGCGCGTATAATAAGAACGGGAGGGCGTTTCAGCGGCGACGACAAGAAACTCGGGCCTGAGAACGCTATAAGTTACACGGCGGTTTGGCGCAGGGGCGCGATAATTGTCATAAAGTGTTTGCAGACTGGCTTCACTCTCCTTCATTCGAAACGTTTCGAGGCCCGCGCCCTTATCTGCGGCATCAAATCTCGCGCCGCTTTCAGAATCACTTCGCCGGGAAAGAATTTTCTGCGGAATGCCAATGGTTACGCCTGCGCGTGGCTCCTGAACTATCCTGAACTCCACGGCCGCTTTGGCCTTCGCAGCTTCTGCAGCCAGTGCCGTTCTGTCGGCAGACGATAGGATGCCGTCTTCGGAACCGGAGCGCTTATTTGCATAGGCGCGCATGGCGTTAAATGTCAGGCGGCCGAATTCTCCATCGACACCGCTTTTGTAGATTCCGGTCCAGACGAGATTGTCCTGGATCGCGCGCCGGTCGGCTTGTGGCAAAGCTTCATAGGTCTGACGTGCGCGTGTCATGACATCGTCTTCTTTTGGCCCCGGCGCCTGAGCATGGGCCGGAAAAGCTGCCAAAATTACGAATGACAAAAGACCGGCTGATAAAGGACGCGCAAACATTCTGGAAAACCCCGGATAATTCTGCGGCAGCCGACCATTTATGGAAATCCGTCGCAAATACGCTTTGATGCGCTTGATTTGAATCAAAGTCACTGCGTCCTCCACCTGCGCCCCCATGCCAGAAAGCCTGCGGCTTGCTATCCTTGTCTAAAATTTGCCGCAACGAAAGTGTGATATCGCACACTGCGGTATCTTTAACATGGGTTACACAGCCGGTCCGTATTGAAGCCTGCACCAACCCGTGCGAGGTTTCGAGAGGCTCGCGTGTATAAGACACAGTGCAGCTCGCTGCATTCTCGCCGGTAGCAACAGATCAGGAGACATTCATGCGTCACATATCCCGCCTTTCGTTCGGTCTGGGTTTGATGGGGCTGGCGCTGCTGACAATACCCCTGCCATCGGCGTACGCACAGACTTCGCAACCGCAAAAAAGCTATGTCATCGGCGATCTCGACAGCGATGCGGTCCGGCTGGAAGAAACAATTCGCAAACGCGCGAGTGGAATACCTGCGGGGCGCACGGTTGAGGATCTCCGGCGAGAAGCGGCGCAGGTCATTCAGAAAGACGATCTTGCGCGCGGATTGGAATTGCTTGGAGGCGCACTGGCCAAAGCGCCAAATGATTCGGGCCTGTGGCTTGCTTATGCCCGTAACGCCTACAATCTTTCGCAGCGCGACAACAACAGGCGCTGGAATTTGCAGGAAGAAAGCAAGGCCGCCGCCTACAGATCCTATCAGCGCGCCGCTTCGCCAGCTGCCGAAGTCAGCGCTCTCAACTATCTGGCCAGCGTCTTTGCAAGCGGATCTGCATGGCGTGTCGCATTGAACACCTACAAACAAAGCCTTTCGATTGCTGACAATGCGGCCACGCGCAAAACCTATGAAGAGATGCGCGAGAAATACGGATTCCGCATACTGGACTATAAGGTGGAAAGCGATCTTGCGACGCCGCGGGTCTGCTTCCAGTTTTCTGAATCCCTTCGTGCCCGCACGGAATTTACGCCATTTGTGGCGATTTCAGGCAGCGCAAATGGCGCCATCAGTACTGAAGACCGGCAACTCTGTGTCGAGGGCCTGAAACATGGCGAACGTTATTCAATTGTCATTCGTCAAGGCCTGCCCTCGGCGGTGGACGAGCAATTGCTGAAATCGGCTGACTATGAAGTCTATGTGAAAGACCGCTCGCCCCAGGCACGCTTCACTGGCAAGAATTACGTTTTGCCGCGTGTGGGCCAGGAAGGCATTCCGATTGTCTCCACCAATACGCCAAAAATAGCGCTCGATGTCATTCGTATCGGCGATCGCAGTCTATTGCCAACTGTGCGTGGCGAAGAATTTTTGAGTCAGGTCAGCAGCTATCGATTGCGAGACCTCATCGACAACAAGGGTGTGAAGGTCTGGACTGGCACGCTTGATGTGAAAACCGATCTCAACAAGGATGTCGTCACGGCTTTCCCCGTGCTGGAAGCGCTCAATAAACTGGAGCCTGGCGTTTATGTGATGGCTTCGCTTCCAGGCGAGAAGGCGCCATCGGCGATACTGGAAGACAACGACGATTCCTTTGAAAATCTCTCGACGCAATGGTTCATCGTTTCGGATATCGGGCTGACCTCGTTCTCTGGCGATGACGGTGTCCACGTTCTCGCGCGGTCGCTGGCAAGCGCCGAGCCGCTGACCGGCGTTGAAGTGCGCCTTGTCGCCCGGAACAACGAGATCCTCGGCACGAGCACGACTGACGCGAATGGACACGCTAAATTTGCGCCCGGACTTGCGCGCGGTACGGGCGGCCTATCGCCGGGCCTCGTGACAGCGGGTGACAAAGGCGGCGATTATTCCTTCCTCGATCTTTCGCAATCTGCCTTCGATCTCACCGACCGCGGCGTAAAAGGCCGTCCCGCTGCACGCGCACTGGACGCTCTCGTTTATGCCGAACGCGGTGTCTATCGCTCCGGCGAAACTGTCAACGTGAGCGCCATGATGCGCGATCCACGCGGTAATTCGGTGGAGAATGTTCCGCTCACCCTCGTTGTGAAAAGGCCTGATGGCGTCGAATATAAGCGCGCGTCCGTCGGTGATCAGGGACTCGGTGGACGCGCCTGGTCCGTTGCCTTGTTGCCGAGCGTGAAGTCTGGCACTTGGCGTGTGCAGGCTTTTGCTGACCCAAAGAGCCCGGCCATCGGCGAGACGACGTTTCTTGTTGAAGATTATATGCCCGAACGGCTCGACGTGACGTTGGCCCCGCAGGACAAGCTTCTGCAGCCAGGAGCGACCACCAAGATTGATACAACGGCCCGCTTTCTTTATGGCGCGCCTGGCGCGGATCTTGAGATCGAAGGCGAACTGATCATTCAGGCGGCAAAGCTATTGGGTCTGCCAGGGCTGGATGGCTATGTGGCTGGCCTTGAAGATCAGGAATTTGAAACTGTCAAGCAGGACATCAAGCCAGACGACAACACGGATAAGGACGGCAAGGCTGTTGTGGACGTCGAGATACCTGATGTCGATACAACCCGCCCGGTGGAAGCCAAGATCATTCTGCGTGTCGCGGAAGCTGGCGGGCGCGCTGTTGAGCGCACAGTGACCCTGCCCGTCAGGCCAAACAAGAGCTTCATCGCATTAAAGAAGAATTTTGAAGAATTGCGCGAGGATTCCAATGCCACATTTAATGTCGTGGCGCTGAATGCCTCCGGCGATCGCGTTGGCGCGAAGGGATTGCGCTGGACGCTTTCACGCGTGAGCAACAATTATCAATGGTATAATTCAGACGGCCGCTGGAGCTTTGAGCGCGTGAAAGCAACGCGCCGCGTCGCAGAGGGCACGGTCGATGTTACACCCAGCTCTGTGGGCAATGTAACAGCGCCGGTGGGTTGGGGCGCATACCGGCTCGATATCGTTTCAAGCGACGGATCGCTTGCGCCAGTCAGTTCAACATTCTCGGTTGGCTGGTCCGGCGATGCGAGTGCCGATACGCCTGATCTTCTGGAAGTGAATATCGACAAGAAAGGCTATAATGCTGGCGAGCAGTTGAAAATGCGGGTCGTCTCGCGTTTTGGCGGCAAGGCGAGCATCGCAATCATTGGCGATCAGCTGCGCGAACTCATTCTGGTGGACGTCAAGAATGGCGACAATGATATCTCCATTCCCGTGAAGGCCGAATGGGGCGCAAGCGCCTATGCAGTTGTGCTGGCGCATCGCCCGCTCGACCAGCAGGCGCGACGGATGCCAGGCCGGGCCCTTGGACTCGCCTGGTTCTCTGTTGAAGCCAACCAGCGCAAGCTTGAAGTTTCGATGCCTGTACCCGAGAAAGTAGAGCCTCGTAAGCCTTTCTCGATCCCGATTGAGATCAAGGGGCTTCAGCCGGGTGAAGATGCCTATGTGACGCTGGCCGCAGTTGATGTCGGCATTCTCAACTTGACCCGTTACAAGACGCCAGACCCCAGCGGCTATTTCTTCGGCCAGCGGCAGCTCGGTGCGGAAGTGCGCGATCTCTATGGTTTGCTGATCGACGGCATGCAGGGTTCGCGCGGTGCGATACGCTCAGGCGGCGATGCTGCCGGCCCCGGCATTGAAGGCAATCGTCCGACACAAGAACCGATGTCACGTTATTCCGGTGTCGTGAAAGTCGGCCCGGATGGCAAGGCGCAGGTGACGTTTGAACTGCCCGCGTTCAATGGAACGGCGCGGCTCTCAGCAATTGCATGGTCAAAATCCCGCGTGGGATCCGCGGAAAAAGATGTGTTCGTGCGAGATCCGGTTGTCGTGCAGGCAACGTTGCCGCGCTTTCTGAATTTCGGCGACAAGTCGCAATTCCATCTTCAGATCGATAACGTGGACGGCGCTGCAGGCGAATACGTCATCGATCTCGATATTCATGGTCCCATAAATATCGCGGCTGATGCTTTGAGGCGTACGGTCACTCTCGCCGCCAAGGCACGCACGGAAGTTACAGTACCCGTGACGGCAGCCGGCATCGGACGCGCGGAACTGACCCTGCGCATCACAGGGCCTAACATAGATGCGTCTCAGAATTTTGCGTTGAATGTTCAGTCAGGCGCGTCTGAGATCTATCGCCGCACAGTACGCGATCTGCCACCGGGACAAAGTGTAACGATCACCAATGATCTGATCGCCGAATTCCTGCCGGGCACGGGCTCGATCTCCGTCGCGGCTTCCCCAATGGGCGCGATTGATGTTCCCGCCCTGCTGCAGGCGCTTGATCGCTACCCCTACGGCTGTTCAGAACAGACAGTGAGCCGCGCCATGCCGTTGCTCTATGTCAATCAACTCGCCGCTTCCAATCTTGTCGCGGTTGACGGCGATCTGCGACAGCGCGTTCAGGGCGCCATCGACAAGGTCTTGTCGCGGCAGGATGGCAGCGGTTCGTTCGGCCTCTGGTCATCGGAAAGCTCGAACGATCTTTGGCTTGATGCGTTCATCACAGACTTCCTGACACGTGCGCGTGAATCCAGTTACGAAATTCCTCAGCGCAGTTTCGATCAGGCGCTGGAGCGCCTGCGCAATCAGGTTGTCAACGCCAGCGAAGTGCAGGCCGGCAATTCCGGACCCATTGCATATGCAATCTATGTGCTGGCCCGCAACGGCAAGCCGATCATGGGCGATCTGCGTTATCTCGCCGATACAAAGATGGAAGCTTTCACCAATCCGCTGTCGCGTGCGCAGATTGGAGCGGCGCTGGCTCTCCTCGGGGATCGTGGCCGTGCCGCAACTGCCTTCCAGTCAGCGGCTCAATTGCTGGTCGCCTCGCAACGCAGCCGTTTCTCGCGGTCCGACTATGGCTCGCTGTTGCGAGACAGCGCTGGCGTTCTCGCCCTTGCTGCAGAGACAAATGCTGGCGAGGCCTTGCTCACCCGCGCGGCCATGACAGTGCAGCAAGAACGCGGTCTTGCGCGCTATACCAGTACGCAGGAGAACACCTGGATGGTGCTTGCCGCTACCGCCATGGCGAAGCAGACGCAGAACATGTCCCTCACCATTGATGGCCAGGCACACAAGGGCGCCTATTTCAGCAATTGGAAAGGCTTTGCTCTTGATGGCCGCGAAGTGAAGATCGGCAATGAGGGGCAGGCGCTGGCGCAGGTCGTCATTACCGTGGCTGGTCAGCCGTCGATCAAGGAACCGGCGGAATCTCAAGGCTATCAGGTCGAGCGGAATTATTTCTATCTCGATGGCAAACCTGCCGATCTCGCCAATGTCAAACAGAACGAGCGTCTGGTTGTGACATTGAAAGTGACGGAACTTGAAGCCGCCTACGCAAGGCTTCTTCTTGTCGACCAATTGCCGGCCGGTTTTGAAATCGACAATCCCCGCCTCGTGGACAGCGGCTCCATTGAATCGCTGCCCTGGCTGAAGAGCGATGTCTCGTCGGAATTTGCTGATTACAAGGATGATCGCTTCGTTGCAGCCTTCAATCGTCCGCGGCAACAGAAGGCTGTCTTCTATGCTGCCTATATCGTGCGTGCGGTTTCGCCGGGCAAATACATTCTGCCACCTGCTTCGGTGGAAGACATGTATCGCCCCGAGCGTTTCGGCCGTACGGCCTTCGGTGAAGTTACGGTGAGCAAATGAGCGAGCCGGTGCGGCGCAAAGCAGGTCGGCGGCGCAAATATGTGCTGGCGGCTGCTATGGCCGCTGTGCTCGGTTTCGGTGTGCCAGCAGCGTGGGAGAATTATCTGCACGATCTTGGCCCCGTCGATCTCTCTCCTGCCGCGCAAGGATCAGCAGTCGCACTGGACCGGCAGGGGCAATTGCTGCGCGCTTTTACAACACGTGAAGGACGCTGGCGATTGCCACTGGAAACGCAGGATGTCGACCCGCGTTTTCTGGCAATGCTCAAAGGGTTTGAGGATGGGCGTTTCGAAAATCATCATGGCGTCGATTGGCGTGCGATGGTTCGCGCTGCCTATCTGGCTGTCAAGAATCGCAAGGTCATATCCGGCGGCTCGACATTGACAATGCAGGTCGCGCGCCTTCTCGAGCCTCGCGATGAACGCAAACTATCTGCAAAGCTGCGCCAGATTGTGCGCGCTATTCAACTCGAACAGCAATTAAGCAAGAAGCAGATTCTTGATCTCTATCTTGTGCTCGCGCCGTATGGTGGCAACCTCGAAGGATTGCGCGCTGCAAGCCTTGCCTATTTTGGTAAGGAGCCGAAGCGGCTGTCGTTTGGCGAACAGGCCTTGCTCGTCGCCATTCCTCAGGCGCCCGAATCCCGCCGCCCCGACCGTTCCAGCATCAGCGCCAAGCGCGCGCGTGACCGGGTGATTGATCGAGCTGTTGCACGCGGGTTGATTTCGGCGGAGGAGGGGGCGCGAGCGAAAAGCGAACCTGTGCCAGTCCAGCGCCATCCCTTCCCTTCGCTTGCGCCACATCCGACCGAGGCGGCTCATACCAATACGCCTGATCAACGCATTCTGAGTTTCAGTTATGATCGCGCTTTGCAATCATCTCTTGAGACTTTGCTGAAGGAACATGCCGAACGGCTGGATTCGAAAATCACTGGCGCCCTCATGGTGATTGACAACAAGAGCGGGCATATTCTTGCCCGTGTTGGCGCATCAGATTATTTCGCTTGGGAACGGTCCGGCTCCGTTGATATGACTCAGGCCTTGCGCTCGCCGGGCTCTGCGCTGAAGCCGTTTATTTATGCGCTCGCGTTTGAGAACGGCATCGCCCATCCTGAAACCATGGTGGACGACCGGCGCACGCGTTATGGAATATATGCGCCTGAGAATTTCGACCTTACATATCAGGGCCAGGTCAGCGCCCGCTTGGCGTTACAAAATTCGTTGAATATACCTGCCGTCGCCCTGCTCAACGAGATTGGCCCAACGCGCTTTCTGTCGAGGTTGCGGAACGCGGGCGCGAATGTCGTCATCCCCCGGGAGACGCCGCCTGGTCTTGCCGTGGCACTGGGCGGTCTCGGCATCACGCTTAGTGATATGGCGCGACTCTATGCAGGACTGGCTCGCGGCGGTGAAATGCCGAACCTCGTTGAACGGCTGGATTCGCGGCTGCCTCGGGATCAGGCTGGAAATATCGCTGATCCCGTCGCTGCGTGGTATGTCGCTGACATCCTGCGCGGGACGCCACCGCCGTTGAATGCGCTGGCAGGCAAGATTTCATACAAGACCGGAACATCCTACGGCTATCGCGATGCATTGGCTATTGGCTTCGATCATCGCGTGACGATTGCTGTTTGGCTGGGCCGCGCAGACAATGGCGCTGTACATGGATTGATCGGCCGGCAGGCTGCAGCGCCAGTGTTGTTTGAAGCCTTTGCCCGCATTCCCGGCGCAATCACGCCCGTCCCACGCCCGCCCAATGCGTTGACGGCACGCACAAGCGAACTACCGCCGCCGCTGCGTTCCTTGCGTAAAGATACACCCAAGGCCCTTGCCAGTTCGCAAAGCGGCGAATTGAAAATCGCCTATCCGCCGCAGGGCGCGCGCGTTGATCTGGGACTTTCGCGCGGAGATGTTTCGGACGCAACGCTTGTTCTGAAGGTTCAGGGCGGTGCGGGCCCTTATACATGGATGGTGAATGGCGCTCCTATCGGATCGCCTGAACATCGCCGTCAATCCGCCTGGACCCCCGATGGTGCAGGTTTTGCGCGCGTTTCCGTGATCGACGCTAAGGGCGTCACGGATTCCGTTCTCGTTCGGCTGGAGTGATTGCTTCGCTATTTCGCTAATAATTCTTTCAGCAATCCTTCAAATGGCCTGAACGTGAATGTAACCACATGTTTGCCGGCAGGAATTGCGACCGCGCGAAAGATCACGTTGGCGCGCAGGAGTTCGGCGGGCTTGCCATCTACTTCAACGTGCCACTGCGGATGCCAGGTATCGTGCAATACAAGCCAGCCCGCAGTCTCTGATGTCGCCTCAACGCTCACTTGCGTGTTACGATAAGACAGGATGCGGGCACGCGTCGCCGGTGCAGCTGTGCCAAGTGGCGCCTGTTGCGCTGCTTGCGAGCCTTCAAGCAAAACAGTGCGTCTGAAATCGGCTTCCGGCCAGATACCGTTCTTGATCATCTCGTCAAAATTGACCGAATGGGCTTGCGTGGCAACCAGAACACGCGGCAGCGCGCGGGGGTTCTCGTAGATAAAAGCGTCCTTCGTGCGTCCGATCTCGTTGAGATCGCCAGGCTTGAAGGATTTATCAAGTTCCCCCGCGGGAACGCCCAGCGCCAGATAACGCACGCCCAGAAGATCAAGCATCGGCGAGCGATAGGAATTGAACAGGGGCGAAAATTTTCGCTGCTCGGGAATTGCAACCTGATCGATTGCCCCTGTCGCATTGGCGTACCAGCCAAGGATCAGCGGATTATAGCCGAGCCAGTGATCGAAACCGTGAATCAGAGCCGAATCCGGCCAGGCGAAACCCACCGCCGCCATCTCCACGCGATCGCGCCTGTCAGGCGCTGACGACTTCTGCAGCGACTCTTCCAGCAGGGCGATGGTCTTGTTGTCCGTTTCCGGCCGGAGCACATCGTATTCTGACGGCGGCAGCGCAGTGGACTCATTAGGTGCGTTGTTGATCGCAAGATCGGCAGTCATTGCAAACGCGGTGACTGCCAACGCAAGGCAAACTGATTGCCGCGAGTAACGCAGCGCAAAAAAGCCAGCGGCAGCAAACACGAAAGTGGCAGCTGAAATTGCGAGCGGCGCGCGCGCTTGTTCAAGATATCCTTTCGTCCACGCGATCCACACACAAACCAGAAGTGCGCAGACGACGAGAGCGAGGCCGAATACTGTCTGACTTTTGTACAAGTTCTGATCGTCGTCGAGATGACGATGCAGGAAATATCCAGCCATCAGCGCTATGGCAGCGCCGAGCGGAAAGGTCGCATCTGCGGGCCTGCGAAAGAAATCGGCTCCCGGCAGCATATAGGCAAGCTGAAAGAACGGCGTGTATTTGCCGAGCGCATATAGCGTCGTCAGGAGCGCCACGATGGTGAAAAAACGGATCTGCCGGTCGAATAACCGCCCGCGCACGACGCCAATCACCAGCATAAGAATGATGGGCAGGGCGCCGAGGTAAATATCAGCCATGTTGCGCGCCAGCGCCAGCATGTCATGCCAGACTTCTGGCGTCGGCGGGCCCCAATATTTGGCCATCGGACCAGCGGTTCCAAACATGTCGGCGCTGATCAGGGTAAAGAAAGTCGCTGGATGCAGTGAGGCGGCTACCGCATCATTGAAGGTGATCGCAGGGCGATTGGATTGACTCGCAAACACGGCAGTCAGTGCGATTGGAATGGCGATCGTTGCAACGCCAATTATTGCGCCCGCAATGAGCGGTTTGAATGCGGTTGCCAGATTGCGCCAGACTGTGAGCCCCTCCAGCAAGTGCGCGATGACATAAGCGGCAAGGATCAAGGCGCACAATAGCGCGATCTGGTCCCGCCCGATCACCATCAACCCTGCGGTGAAGCCTGCAAGCGCCCCCCAAAACAGGGAGCGCCGTTGCAACGCGCGCTCCAGAAGCCAGAGTGCAACTGCAAACCAGCAGAGGCTCATCACTTGCCCGATATGCTGGATACGCCAGGCGTTGGATGCGCCGAAAGAAAAAACAAAGGCCGCCAGCAGGCCCCCGGCAGCATGCCAGTTCTTCTCGCGGCAATACATCATGATCGCCAGCCCGCCCATGAAGAGCGTCACAAACACAACGCCGTCCGCAGCCTGAAATCCGGGTGAGGAATTGAACAACGCGAGGATGACGAACAATGGCGAAAAGATCAGAGATTGCGGATCAGCAATCTGCGGCTGCCCGCCAAATACATTGGGAGCCCAGAACGGCCATTCGCTGGAATGGATGGAGCGCGCCAGAAACATCAGCTGCGGATAGAATTCCGCTTTCGCGTCCCAAGGAATGGTCGCTTTTCCTGAGAGCCATGGCCATGCCAGCATTATTGTGCAGGCCGCAAACACAAAAGCGGCCGGGAGGTAGCCCGGCCGCCGATGGAAAATCTGATTCAAGTGATCGCCTTTATTCGATGATTGTAGATTTGGGTTCGGGCGCATCAAACTCGATGAAATGTCCGGCGCGATCCCTCTTGGTTGCGAGATAGCGCACATTGTGATCGTTGGTGCGGCCCATGATACGCTGATCTGCAACAACTTCCAGTCCGGCAGCCTCCAGCGCTGCCAGTTTGAGCGGATTATTGGTCATCACGCGCACCCGGGCGATCCCAAGCTGTTTCAGCATCAAGGCCGCAAAATCAAAACCGCGCTGGTCGTGATCGAAGCCAAGGACTTCGTCCGCGTCGTAAGTGTCGAAGCCGCTCGCCTGAAGCTTGTAGGCGCGGATCTTGTTTGACAGGCCATTGCCGCGCCCCTCCTGGTCCAGATACAGGAGGACGCCGCCGCCATTTTCGGCCATGTACTTGATCGTGTGCCGCAATTGATCACCACAATCGCACTTCATAGAGGCGAAAAGGTCGCCCGTCAGGCAGGCCGAATGGAGACGCACAGTCACTGGTTCGTTTATGTCGGGCTTGCCAACGACGACCGCCACCTGATCGCGCAAGCCTTCCCCGCCCCTGAAGACGACAAATTCCGTATCGGCCGCTTCTTCGAGGGGGACCGGAGCCCGTGAAATAATATGCAATTGCGCCACTTCACGATTTCGGTAGGCGGAAATCGCGGTCGTCTCGACCTCTATTAGCTGCATGGCTGCCACAGCGCGCGCAGCCACGGGCACCACTACAACGGCGGGCAAAATCAACGCCAAATGCGCCAATTCCAGCGCGCCTGCGTCGAGTTTTGACAAAGGAGCCACCGGCGCATCAAAGCGGGCGTTGAGTTCCAGTGCCAGGGTGCCGATCCGGTTTACATCAATCCGGGGCAGCGCAAATGATCCCGGCGCAGTCCGTTCCAGACCGAGACGGCGAATGCGCGGAGCGGGCAGGACGAGCCGGGCATTGCGCCGGGCCAGCGATTGCAGCGACGCCGCGATGATCTCGTTGAGCGCTTCGACACCCAGGGCAATGGCGAGAGACTGGCCGGCGCGCAACAAAACGGGCCGCCCGCCGCGCAACTCGGCAATGCCCCGCTCTACCGCCACATGCTTCAATGTGTGGTCGTCTGTTGAAAGTAAATTGAGATCCGCCACCTTAGCCTCACTTGCACGCATATTTATGTGGAACCCCTGGATGTGAAACTAGGGCAACAGCCGCCGGGTTCCATATTCCAACCCAAAAAATCTGCCACATTAACGTGACAGGGGAAAGTGCCCGGAAGATGACACACGGCAACGTGAAGGATGGAAATTCTATCCCGGAACCTATATGCGCTGTGATTATGGAGATTTTCTTTCCTTTTGCGAATGCGAACCCGGGACGTCCCTTCGTCGTGGGACAGCTGGGCCAGTCGCTTGATGGCCGTATTGCGACCATTTCCGGCGATGCGGGCGATATTGGGGGGGTGGCTGGCCTGAAACACCTCCACAGCCTTCGCGCCAACGTGGATGCTGTGGTTGTTGGAGCAGCGACCGTGCTTGCAGACGATCCCCGGTTGAATGTTCGTCTGGTTCCAGGAACAAGCCCAGCGCGTGTCGTGATCGATCCGCAGGGCCGTATCGGCAATGAAGGGCGCTGGCTTGCACCCGATGGCGCGCGGCGCATTCTGATCACAACCCGCGACAAAGCGCCCGGAAGCTGCGATGAATTCATAAAGCTTGAGCGGCGGGGAAGCGGCTTTGATCCGGGAGACATAGTCAGCGAGCTATTCCGGCGTGGCATGAGGCGAATACTTATTGAAGGAGGGGCGATGACCCTTTCACGCTTCCTCGAAGCACAGTGCCTCGACCGTTTACATGTCGTCGTCTCGCCGCTCATCATCGGATCAGGAAAGTCTTCCATAGAATTGCCGCCAATTGCTTCACTTTCCGAAGCAGTACGGCCTGAAACCAGGGTTTTCATTCTGGGCGGCGGCGAAGTATTGTTTGATTGCGATATGCGCAGCGGGAGGAATTCATGAGTGTTGAGGCCGGCTCAGATAAAGGCCCGGAGCATTATGCGCCGTTGGCTAAATGGCTGCACTGGATTATTGCTCTTTGTGTTCTGACTATTATTCCCATGGGCATCATCATGCACGAGATGAAGCCTGGGGCGTTGCAGGACCAGCTTTACAATCTCCACCGCTCCCTGGGTGTGCTGGTAATGGCGCTTGTGCTGCTTCGCATCATCGTGCGCATCACCTATGGCGCGCCTGCGCCTTATGCCGGGCTGACCGGATTTGAGCGAATGGCCTCCGGAATTGTTCATTTTAGAGCCTCTTGCAAAACTCTTCGGGGGATTCGCCAGCTTGGGGCTGATTTTGCCGGATAGCGCTGTTTCCGGGCGTTCGCCATACCGTTCTGGCCTTGCATGGCCCA
>CANJJI010000110.1 GCA_947474545.1 Beijerinckiaceae bacterium
CGATGCGCTCGCGCAAATCAAGAGAATAGCTGTGTCCCATGAATCACCTCCGACAAAGGTGAATCACGTTCCCGCCAAAAGGGGAATCCCGCTCGATTCCTTTTTCAGGTACGAGGCTCTAATGTCCCCACGACGTTGATGCAGATTATCGGCGTCGACTATGTGCCAGTTACAGCGCGCACAGAATCAAGCTTTGGTACCGAGACGATCGAAGTAGCTATTGCTCTCGATACAACAGGCTCGATGGAGCCCGGCAACAAGCTCGTCGACGCCAAGAAAGCGGCTTCGGATCTGGTCGATACCTTGTTTGGTCCGTCGGGTGTCAATCCCAGGGTGAAGGTTGCTCTTGTACCTTTCCACTATTACGTAAATATCGGCACTGCCTATAAGAACGCGAGCTGGCTGACGGGCGCTGCGGATGTTTCCGTATCATACGCTGCTGGCTGTTATGATACCTATCCAAATGCCATCTACGGAACGCCGATCGTTCATTCGTATCTGGACGATGGCGTACCAAAGACCTGGACCGAAACACCAGTGATCAGTTACGGTACGCCGGTGCCGTCGTGCTGGCCCGCAGGATCATATACAAATAGCTGGGGCGGCGTCGTTGGTTCAAGAAATTATCCAGCGGATCTGCAGGCCGACGTCAGTGTGGGCAATCCGGTTCCCGCAGTAATGGGAGCTGCCTATCCGGCCCCATTGATGCGTCTTTCCAATGATCCCGCGCAGATCAAGGCACAAATCAATGCCCTGTCTCCAAGTGGCGAAACCTTTATTGCGCCTGGGTTGCTGTGGGGATGGCGTGTCCTTTCGCCCAATCTTCCCTTCGCTGACGGCGCACCCTACAATGGCAACGTCAAAAAGATACTTATTCTCATGACCGATGGCGCGAATACTGTTTCGCCCAGTTTTCCCAATCATGACAATTCTGATCCGGTGAAAGCTCATGACTCCGGCGACGCCACGAGTGCCGACCGCCTGACGGCAGATACCTGCGCCAATATAAAGGCGCCCGCTGTTGGCATTACTGTCTATACGATTGCCTTTCAGGTCACGGACACTTCGATCCGGAATATCCTTCAGTCCTGTGCATCAACGCCGGCGAATTATTATAATGCGACTTCCAATGCGGCGATGCTGTCAGCTTTTGCGCAAATCGCCAACAGCCTGATGGCGCTCAGTTTGTCCAAATAAATGATTGCCGCCCATTCCAGCTTTGCTGGGACGGGCGGGAATGTTTTTATGGAAGCGGATAACTCACTTGCCTTCGACAAAGCTTTCCAGAACCATCTTGCGCCCGGCCTTGTCGAAATCAACTGTTAGTTTATTGCCATCGACACCCGATACTGTGCCCATGCCAAACTTAACATGGAAGACGCGGGCGCCGGTTTTAAAGCCCGAAACGCTTGATGATTTGGCGATCAATTCGCCTTCGATTGTCTTGGGTTTGTAGGGGTTTGCATTGGCCTTGGGAGGCATTCCACCCCAAGTTGGTTTTTCCTGCGGGCTTTCGGAAAATCCGCCGCCGGATGCCTTTTGTGCCTGCGCCCGCCGCCATCCCGGCGTATCATAGGTCGAGCCAAAGGCGTCTGACGAATTAAAGCGCGAAGCAGCGTACCCGCCATAATTGGCATTGACTGCAGCGACGACGTCCACGTGATCGGGTGGCAATTCATCGAGAAAGCGCGAGGGAATCGTGGTCTGCCACAGACCTCGAATGCGGCGGTTGGTAGCAAAATAAAGCTTGGCGCGAAGCCGCGCGCGGGTAATGCCGACATAGGCCAAGCGCCGTTCTTCCTCAAGGCCAGCGCGCCCCTGATCGTCGAGAGAGCGCTGATGCGGAAACAATCCTTCTTCCCAACCTGGCAAATAGACTGTTTCGAATTCGAGGCCTTTGGCGGCATGCAGGGTCATGATTGAAATACGTTCTATGGATTCGCCCGATTCCGCATCCATCACCAGAGAGATGTGTTCGAGAAAGCTTCCCAGATCGGGAAACTCTTCCATAGAGCGAACAAGCTCTTTCAGGTTTTCCAGACGTCCCGCGGCATCGGCGGAGCGATCCTTCTGCCACATATCTGTGTAGCCGGATTCCTCCAGGATCATTTCAGCAAGTTCGTTATGCGGCTTGCTGTCCATCAGCGAGGACCAACGGATAAAGTCATTAGTCAACGCGCGTATGGTCTGCCGTGGACGCGGTTTGAGATCGTCGGTTTCGATCATTGCGCGGGCGGCCTGCATCAATGGGATTTTTTCCCGGCGCGCATAATCATGCAGTAATTGTATCGTTGCATCGCCGAGCCCCCGCTTGGGAACGTTAACGATGCGCTCGAAGGCGAGATCGTCTGCGGGCTGGGCGACGCATCGCAGATAGGCCAGCGCATCGCGGATTTCAGCGCGTTCATAAAAGCGCGGCCCGCCGATGACGCGATAAGTCAAGCCAAGCGTGATGAAGCGTTCTTCGAATTCGCGCATCTGAAACGAAGCGCGTACAAGGATTGCGACTTCCTCCAGCGATTGCCCGCGCCGCTGCAATTGTTCAATATCTTCGCCGATGGACCGGGCTTCTTCTTCTGAATCCCATACGCCGGTGACTGTGGGCTTTTCGCCATCCTTGCCGTCGGTGAACAGGGTTTTACCGAGGCGTCCTTCGTTATGCGCAATCAGGTGCGAGGCTGCGGCCAGAATATGCGCCGTCGAGCGATAGTTGCGTTCAAGGCGAACGACCTTGGCGTTCTTGAAGTCCTTGTCAAAGCGCAGGATGTTGTCGACTTCTGCGCCTCGCCATCCGTAGATCGATTGATCGTCGTCGCCGACACAGGCGATATTCGGATTGGGCCGGATGGCGCTGGGTTGGGCGAGCAGGCGCAGCCATAGATACTGGACAGTGTTTGTGTCCTGGTATTCATCGACGAGAATGTATCGGAAGCGCTTCTGATAATCCTGCAGCACGTCGGGATTTTCGCGCAACAGACGCAGGCATTCCAGAATGAGATCGCCGAAATCGGCGGCGTTCAATATTTTCAGGCGCTCCTGATAAAGCTCGTAGAGTTTGCGCCCCTTGCCGTTGGCGAAAGCCTCGGCCTCGCCAGCGGGAACATGGGCCGGGCTGAGCCCGCGGTTTTTCCAGTTGTCGAGCTGATGGGCGAAGGCGCGCGCGGGCCAGCGCTTGTCGTCGATATCCTCAGCTTTCAGGATTTGTTTGATCAGCCGGATCTGGTCGTCAGTATCGAGAATTGTGAAGCCGGATTTCAGGCCGACGAGCTCGGCATGACGGCGCAGGATTTTGGTTGAGATGGAATGGAATGTTCCGAGCCAAGGCATCCCCTCGGCGGAAGGACCTGCCAGCACGGCGACACGCTCTTTCATTTCGCGCGCGGCCTTGTTGGTGAAGGTCACTGAAAGGATTTCATGGGCGCGGGCGCGGCCGGTGGCGAGAATGTGGGCGATGCGCGTGGTCAGAACGCGGGTCTTGCCGGTGCCTGCGCCTGCCAGAACGAGAACCGGGCCATCGATGTTTTCCACCGCTTCGCGCTGTTCAGGATTGAGCACGTCGAGATAGCGCGAAGATGGTCCCATCACAGCGTTCAGGGCAGCAGCCTGCGCCCGCGCGGCTATGCCACCGGCCTTTGGGGCTGGTGCGCGGGCGAAGTCTGGCTCGCCGGTGGAATCCCACTCATCGCGAAAGGGGTCGGACACTCTGGTTACCCTAGGTTAAGTTCGCAATCACCTTGTGGCCGAGTTCTGGCTCGCGGCGGCAAAGCGAATCGCTCATTCCAATCTGGGGGCTGCAGCGCCGAAAGTCGAACCGTAAAGGCGTTTCTTTCCGGTCCGTTCACAATCCGCTGCGGAATTTCGTCATGATGACGATGATCGCCACTTGTAACAGGCCCTGTGCCGCGATGATGTAGAAATAATTTGCGCTGAGCGCAGCGATACGGGCGCGGTCCGGCTCAGGTTTAATCAGCTCGCGATAAACCAGCAACTGGGTTGGCAGCAGAATGCCAAGGCCCTGGATTGTCAGCAGGGTGACGATGACCAGCGCGGCGACGATCCACCAATAGGCGGGGTAGGCGAGATCGAGATAACCCATCTGCCCGGCGAGGCTCCAACCTGTCGTGCCGGTGATGATGGCCAGAACCGGCAGAATGAACAGCGTTTTGGGCGTCAGGCGCGTCATCACCGCGCGGCGCATTTCGAACGGCAGGCTGCGCAGGATCGGACCTATGACGAAACCCATGAAGAGATCGATGCCTGTCCAGAGCAGCCCGGCGGCGACATGCAGGAAATTCAAGGCCTGCAGATGTTGTGAATAAATGACGGCCAGCATGACTGCGAGCGCGCAGGCGCACCAGACAAGGTTCCACCAGTTGATCCGCCCGGGCGGCAGGGCATCGTCCATCGGACTGGTCTCGGACAAGGTTCGCTCCCGTTCTTGGTCATCTCGCACAATCCCCATATTGTCCGGTAAAAGGCTGGACGCAAACCATTCGTATCGGAGCTGGGCAATGTCATCTGAAATAGCAGACATCAATTCATTCTGGCGACTAGCAGGGCCGTTGAAATGGTTCAAGAAGGACGTTGCTTTTGATGCGGATATCTGTGTGCAGTTTTTTGAAGCGCATGAAAGCGCGGCCCGCGGCGAATTATCAGGCTGGCTCGATCACCCCGAAGGCGCGCTGGCGCTGCTGATCCTGCTTGATCAATTTCCGCGCAATCTGTTTCGCGGGTCTGCGCATGCCTTTGCAACAGACGCGATGGCCTTGAGCGCGGCGCGTTTTGCTTTGCGCTATGGGCATGACGCGCATTGCGGCGTCGAGATGAAGCAGTTTTTCTATATGCCTTTCATGCATTCTGAAAATATTGCGGACCAGGAATTGTGCCTTGCACTTTGCCGCGCGCATGGGCTCAAGGACAATATCGAATTTGCCGAAATCCATCGCGATATCATTCGCCGGTTCGGCCGCTTTCCCCATCGCAATCCTGTCATGGGCCGGGTGACAACGCAGGAAGAAAAGGCGTTTCTTGACGCTGGCGGTTTTGCGGGCTAGCGGTTTTCCAAAGGGCTCAACATGGATGATCTCAAGATTTCGCGCCCCGGCGCAAGCGCCGTGAATGCTGTCAAAGCCGTGCTTTTCTCAAGCTTTGGCAATCGATTTTCCGATAACGCGACGATCCGCGAACAACATGGACATACGCTGACGTGGACGGCCAACCAGCCGCCCGATGCTGTCGTCTATCCGCAATCAACCGATGAGGTCGTGGAAATTGTAAAACTCTGCGCGGCGCATCGCGTTCCCGTGATCCCCTATGGGACGGGTACATCGCTGGAAGGCCATGTGAATGCGCCGCTGGGTGGCATTTCCATCGACACTTCGATGATGAAACGTGTGATCGCCGTGCATCCGGAAGATCTCGATTGCGTTGTGGAACCTGGGGTCACGCGCAAGGAGCTGAACGATTACCTGCGTGATACCGGCATGTTCTTTCCCATCGATCCCGGCGCTGATGCCTCCATTGGCGGCATGGCGTCGACGCGGGCGTCGGGCACCAATGCTGTTCGCTATGGCACGATGAAAGACAATGTTCTGGCTCTGACAGTTGTCACTGCCAATGGCGAGATCATACGCACAGCGCGTCGCGCCAAAAAATCATCGGCGGGATATGATCTGACGCGGCTGTTTGTCGGCGCAGAAGGCACACTTGGCGTCATTACTGAAATAACGCTGCGCCTCTTCGGCATTCCCGAAGCGATATCGGCGGGCGTGTGCCT
This sequence comes from Beijerinckiaceae bacterium, assembly GCA_947474545.1. Taxonomy (GTDB): domain Bacteria; phylum Pseudomonadota; class Alphaproteobacteria; order Rhizobiales; family Beijerinckiaceae; genus Terripilifer. The sequence continues at coordinate 5,777 of CANJJI010000110.1, forward strand.
GTTTCCCAGCGTGAAGGCGGCCTGCGATACTGCGATCGCAGCGATACAATCAGGCATTCCGATTGCGCGTGTTGAGCTCTGCGACGAGATGACAGTGAAAGCGGTCAATCTACATTCAAAGCTGGGCTTGCCGGAGCGGCCGATGTTGCTGGTTGAGTTTCATGGCTCCGGCGCCGGGGCAAAAGAGCAGGCGGAGCGGTTTGGCGAAATTGCACAGGATAACGGCGGCGGCGAGTTTCAATGGACCACAAGGCCGGAAGACCGGAGCAAGTTGTGGCAGGCGCGCCATGACGCCTATTGGGCGTGTTTCACCTTGCGGCCCGGCGCGAAAGCCATCGCCACTGACATTTGTGTGCCGCTGTCGCGGCTTGCTGAATGTGTTGAAGAAACGCAGCGCGATCTCGCAGAGTCTAAATTGCTGGGGCCCATTGTCGGCCATGTAGGCGATGGAAATTTTCACGTGAATTTGCTGATCGACATGGGCGATGCCGATGAGGTCAAGCGCACAGAAGCGTTTCTTGAGAGGCTGGTGCATCGCGGACATGCGATGGAGGGGACATGTACCGGCGAACATGGCATTGGTCAGGCGAAGATCAAATATCTTGCTGCCGAACATTCACAGGCAACGCTTGATGTGATGCGTTCAATCAAGAAGGCGCTTGATCCCCTGGGGATCATGAATCCGGGGAAGATGGTGGGGTAAAGCGCCGCAGCTCCTGCCTCTTCTGCAAGACGTGGCTTTCGAATGCTGCCTGTTCTATATTGCGGCCAGTGATGGAGGTATAAAATGCGTTCGCTGATAAGTTCGATCCTTCTGGCTACTGCCCTTGTTCTTGGCGGCCCTGCCAATGCGCAGCCCCTGGTTGACGCGAACTGGATGAAATCCAATCTCGAAAAGTCCGGGATGGTGGTTCTCGATGTGACCGGACGCACGCAGGCGCAATATGCCAGTGGCCATTTGCCTGGTTCAGTCTTTACTGATTATGCGAAAGATGGTTGGCGCGTGAATATCGACGGCGCAGCCGGCAAGCTGCCGCCGGCAGCCAATCTGGAAAAGCTGATCGGTTCGCTGGGCATCGACAATGACACGCATGTCGTGCTGGTGCCGCTTGGCGACAAGGCCGTCGATATGGGTGCTGCGACGCGAATCTACTGGACCTTCAAGGTCGCGGGGCATGACAAGGTTTCCATACTGGACGGCGGCTATACCGAGTGGTCACGCATCGATCCCAAGACGAAATTGCCTGCCTATCAATTGGCCACTGGTGGCGTGCAACCGCAGCCCAGGCCATTCAAGGTGAGCCTTCGCCGGGAAATGCTGGTCACTACGGCGGATGTGCAGAAAGCAATCGAAAATAATGTGCCGCTGGTCGACAACCGGCCCAACGACTTTTATGTCGGCCTCAGCATCAGCCCGGCCGCGACGCGGGCGGGCACTATTCCCGGCGCAAAGAACGTGCAGGAAAGCTTTATCACCAAGAATGGTGGCGGGTCTTTCCGTTCGGCTTCGCAATTGAAGGCGATCTATCAGTCGGTCGGCGTTCCCACCGAGGGCGACCAGATCAGCTTCTGCAACACCGGCCATTGGGCGTCGCTGGGCTGGTTCGCCGCGCATGAGTTGATGGGCAACACCAAGGCGAAAATGTACGACGGATCCATGTCGGAATGGTCGCGCGGCAAGGATTTGCCGGTCGAGCAGAAGATGAAGGTGGATTAGTCCAGACGCGCTGCGGGGAGGGCCGCGCTGCCTCCCTTGCGCCATGAAATCGGTTATGATGGACCGTAAGGGGTGATTTGCCCTGGGAGTGCAGCGCGAATTGAAGTTCTTCAGGGAGATATTGACCGTATTGGCAGGCCTGCTCGTTGTAGCCCTGACGGCTGCGCTGGCAGGGCCCTATTTCGTCGACTGGACGAAACATCGCGATGTCATTGAAGAATCTTTGTCTCGCGCACTTGAGGTGCAGATCAAGATTGCAGGGGGAATCGACGTCAAGCTTTTGCCTGTCCCCCGGCTTGTTCTCGAAAACGTCAGCGCCACGGCTGCAGGGGGGTCTTCCGCCGTTGCCGCGAGTGTGCGCCTGGAACTGGCGCCGATGGCGTTATTGCGGGGCGACTTGCGCTTTACCGATGCGCACATCGAGAAGCCTGCCGTGCAATTGAGCGGCTCGAAAGACGGCGAGCTGGCCTTTGCTCTGCCTTCCAGCCTGCGCGCAGATCACATCGCGTTTGAACATTTCGTGGTCAACGGGGGCAGGTTGCTGATTGTTGATTCAGCACAAGGTAGCCTATTGCAAGCGAATGGCCTGAATCTGGAGGCGGCCGCGCCATCGCTTGCCGGTCCGTGGCGTGGCTCGGGGTCGTTCGATCTTTTGGGGGCATCCACCGGTTTCTATTTCAATACAGGCGTCGCCGAAGACAACAAGTTGCGTTTGAAATTGGTTGTCGATGCAATTGCTGACAGGCCGCGCGGGGAATTCGACGGTGCATTGTTGGCCGTCTCAGGCGCCAAAGGCGGGATTCAACTCAGCCTTGAAGGACAGGCAAAACTTTCAGGGATTTTGAATGCGCCGGGTCTCAGCGCCCCGTGGGAGGCATCGGGCCCGTTACGTGCGGATGCAAAAGCCATAGAGCTTGCGCCGCTGGAAATGCGGGCCGGGGGCGAGGATCGCACCATTTCCGCCACGGGCCACGCGCGTTTTGAGCGCGGTGACAAGATGGCTTCAGTTTTTCTGGAATCTGCGCGCGTCGATGTGGACTATCTGGCTGGTGGAAAGCAACAAGCGGGCGGGCTTGGTGCTGCCGGACAAATCCTGACCGGGCTATTCAGTGGGGCGCGCGGCTTTCTTTCGATGAAGTTGGCATTCAAAACACCGGCGCTCTCCATCGGGGCGGAGACGCTGGGCGATGTTTTCGCGGAACTCACTCCAATAGATGAACGAACGGCGGCATTCGTCATGCGCAGCCGATTGCCGGGCCGGGGCAACATCGATCTGAACGGTATATTCGAGCGTGGGCCAGCGGCGCGCTACAAGGGGCAGGTGAAATTTGAAGCGCGGGATTTGGGCCGGCTTTCGCAATGGATCGGCGGCGCTCTTCCAAGCTTGGCGGCGCAAATCGAGACTCTGCCATTTACCCAATTTGCTTTCTCCGGCGGCGCAGAAATTTCAGCCGCAGGCTTTTTTGCGCGCGATGCGGACCTGGTTGCTGACAGGTCAGAATTTCGCGGGCTGATCAATTATACGCGCCCGATTGGCAATGAGCGTGCGCGTGTTGTGCTTGATCTCGTTTCGCCAGCAATTGATCTGGACGCGCTGCCCGATCTCACACCGTTGGCGCAGGCGTCTTCGGGCGCGGACTTTGCCATCACCCTGGACGCCAAGGCCGTGCGTCTTGCGCGCGCAGGACAGGGAATGATCGACGCCGGGCGTATTCTGGCGAGGGTTAGACGGAACCGAGATATAATAGATATCGAGCAATTCGACATCGCCAATCTCGGAGGCGCAAGCTTTTCGGCGCGTGGCGAATTGGGCGCGGCCGCCGGACAGATCGACATCAAGCTTGACGCCAACAGGCTGGTCGAACTTGCCCAGCTCATGCAAAGGGTCGCGCCCGGCATCTGGAGCGATGCGCTGGCGCGCCGTGCAGTGGCATTATCACCTGCGACGCTTACATTTTCGGCCCAGGGGGAACGCAAGGGCTCTGATCTGCGGCTCGCGTCACTTGCTGTCGATGGCACGGCAAGGGGCACACGCATCAGCGGTACGGTGACACCCGCGCGCGAAGACGGCCGGAGGCTTGCCGCGCGTTTTTCGCTTGTCAATCCGCAGACGCCGATATTGTTGAGGCAATTCGGTCTTGAGACCATTCCGCTCGAACGGTTGCCCGAAGGCCGCATCGAGGCGCAGGCGGACGGCAGTTTCAATGCCGGGTTCCTGGCCCGTATCGACGCCAGTCTTGCGGGGACTGCACTTTCCTACCGGGGAAATATCGCAGGTATATTTCCAGCACTGCAATTGCGAGGCGAGGGCAGGATCGAAAGCTCCGATGTTTCGCCGTTGCTGCAGGTTCTGGCAATGGCATTGCCTGATGCGGGGCAGCGCGCGCCGGTGTCTCTCACAAGCGCGATTGCTAGTAAAAATGGTTTGCTGTCTTTCGGTAGTATTGAAGGGCAGGCACTTGGCAGCAAGATCGCTGGTGCATTAACGTTGAATACTTCGGGTGCACTGACGGGAAATATGCAGACTGATCGCCTGTCACTGGCAAGTCTGGCTTCTCTCGTGCTGGGATCAAATCCGCCTGTTAAATCGGGTGCTATATGGCCTGATTTTAAGTTTGCAGCCGCAATGATCGAACCGCCAAAATCCGAAGTCCGGATTGAGGCTGCGCGTGTTCTGTTGCCGGGCGGCGCACAGGGCGAAAACGCGCGTTTTCAGTTCAATCTTGCCCCGGGCTTTGTAGCATTGAACGATATAGCCATGAGCGTTGCGGGAGGAAAAGCGTCCGGGCGGATCGGGATCAGGCGAGACGGGACGAATGCGTCCGTATCAGGAGACATTGCGTATGATGGGCCTGTCGCCAGCGCGAACGAAGCTTCGGCTTTTGTTCAGGGATCTGTCGAGTTTGCGGGAACAGGTTCGAGCTATGCCAGCATCGTTTCCAGCATGGCTGGAAGAGGGCAGGGCAAGTTACGCGATCTCTCAATTGGTTCAGCAGATCCGGGCGCTTTGGCGCGGGTCGTGGAGAATTCACTGGACTTGCTGCAAGTCTCCGAGGGCAATGTGAATGCGGCGATGGCGCGTGAACTTGCGCAGACAGAAACACGCCTGGACAGCGCCGCTATTAATCTGGCCATTGCTGGTGGACGCGTGATGGTTTCGCTGCGAGGAGCGGGGGATGCTTTCGCGATTTCGGGTTCAATTGACCTTCGCTCGCTGACGCTGGATGCCCAGATGAAATTGTCGGCGCCTGCGCCAGATGGCTGGACATCGTCTCCACCTGAAGCCGAAATTCGATGGCGCGGCCCTGTGCTGGCTCCCAAACGAAGCCTGAATATTGCCGGACTTCTGAATAGTTTGGGCGCGCGCGCCATTGAACGCGAGGCTGCACGCATTGAAATGCTGGACTTTGACGCGCGCGAGCGCGCTGCGTTCAACCGGCAAAACCGGATGCGCGAATTTCTGCAGCAGCGCGAAATGGAAATTGCGGCCTATCACGCCGAGCAAGCGCGCAAAGTAGCGGAAGAAAAACGCAGGGCCGAGGAAGAGGCGCGGCGCAAGGCGCTGGAGGAGCAGCGGGCCGCGGCCCGCCGCGCCTCTGTTGAAGCCGAACGGGAAAGACGCGAGAGGGATCGGGCGGCACGAATACCGGGAGGTCCGGGGCTCGCTACAGGAGCGCCATTGCAACTGGCGCCGCCAAGCTCTGGACAACCTGCAGGACCCTAGGAATCGTTGAGAGCTCCGTCAGTACCGGGGTGGAATCTGTAACAATAACGACCAGGCATCGGCACTGTTACCCAGGCAAGGCAGCTCGTTGCGCATGTTTGAGCACATGAACGCGAATGGCCGAAGACAAGTTGGCTTGGCCGCGCGTGGAATCGATTTCCGCCACAAGCGCGGCGATTGAAATATCCTGCGCTGCAGCGATTTCGCGCAGTGCCGTCCAGAACGCCGCTTCCAGTGAAATCGACGTCCGGTGCCCTGCGATGGAGAGCGAGTGTTTGATTACCCGGCCTGAATATGCGTCACCATCTTCGCTCGACATAGCTCAGCGATCGTCCGGCTGTGTTGAGGGGGCTTCGATTTTATGGCCTTCAAGAAGATGGCTGGATTGCTCTTCCAGCGCTTGTCCCAGTTTTCGCTCGGCTTTGGTGCGTCCGTGCAGGGCACGATTTGATGCGGCTTGTTGCGCGGCCACATCGCGCGCTTTTTGTTTCTTGAAGCGGCGCAGATTGACGAGCTCGCCCATACTGATCGCGGTCTCCGGTCATCAGGGCTTTTTGCGAAAAGCATCGATCGAGACGATCTTGCCGCTTTCGCCACCGCCCGTCTTGCCTGCTGGTTCTGCTGCAGGCTTTTCATCGTGATCCTGCGGCGCGGTCTTCTCAGTATCTTTATGCGATCCGGCCTTTGGAGTCAGGCGGCGGGGCGCAGCGGCTGGCTCCTTGATTGGTTCGTCCCTGTCAACAGCGGGCGCAGGCTGAGGCGCCAGTGGACGAATGTTTTGAACGGTGGCTTGCTTTGCAGGTTCGTCCGTTGCCGCATCAACTTCAAACTTCAGTGCGAATTGCACGGTCGGATCGACAAAGCTTGTAATTGCGTTGAAAGGAATAACCAGCTTTTCAGCGATCTGCTTGAATGACAGGCCCACTGAGAACTCACGTTCGGTGACAGTCAGGTCCCAGAACTGATGTTGAAGAACAATCGTCATTTCTTCGGGATATTGTTTGCGCAGGCGATCCGACATCTGAACGCCGCGCGCTGTGGTGCGAAAGCTGATGTAGAAATGATGGTCGCCGGGAAAGCCGGAGCGGGCAATGTCGGTCATGATTGTGCGAACGGCTCCGCGGAGAGCTTCCTGAATCCGCAAATCGTACCGCATCAGGTCGTTTTGCACGTTGCCCTTGTCCATTCAAACCTTCCTGTCCGGTTGACCCGGCTGCGGGAAAACTGGCTTCCCGGATTTTTCCGCCACGCTGGCGCAGTCTACCTTGCTTCTCGGCAGGTTGGAATCACCAATGCAAAATCATTTTATACCAGTCTGCGGAGGTTTTGCCTTTCACGCTCTGTTGCGCGGGCGCCGCACCGATTGACGGCTCAGTATCGTGCTGTCTGGGCTTACGAAAACGGAACGCAACACCGTGACGCCGGAGCGCATTTTAACTGAGCGGAGCAGAAGGTCCGCGCTCCCAGCGCCGATTGCCCCGCTGTGCGTTGCATGCGAGGGGATGAGGGCTGGGACAAGCTGGCAGATCGTCAGGAGGTATCTGGAGCGGACGGCAGCGCTTGGTCCCATGATGTGAAGGCCGGGATCAAGAAGCTGGGCCAAGACAGGGACGTGGGAGTTGGGATGAAGGACGAGAACCTTGTCGCCAGGGCTTTGGAAAGGTTTTGTGGATTCGTTTTGTCCCATTTCCCGGCAATGTGCCCGGGCTGCGTGATCCGGGAGGCAGCACCCGCCGTCGCCAATACCTCATTGCGGAAAGACTATGTGCGAAAACGCACATTGCGAACAGGCTGATCCGACTAATCTTTACAATTCCACTGATTTGTTCGTGGCGCTTTTGGGCTTTCGAAGCCTTAGATTTTCGACGGCCCGTTCCAGGGGGATTCACATGACACTGAAGTTCACAGCCGCCGTTTTCAGCGTGATTTTGGGGGCGACTCCCGTTGCGATAGCGGCGCCGGCAACCCAGAGCGAAGCTCAACGTCTGGCGGGCCTGTTTGAGACCTATGTTGGCAAAGGAAGTTCTGGCGGGCCCTCGCCGGTTACGGTGACGCCCAGGGGCGATGACTATTTGGTCGCCATCAATGTTTCCCAGATCCTCAAGCCTCTCGAAGCGTTTGAAGTGTCCCTCCAGGCGCCGCCGTTGTCGTTCTCTGTTACGCCGCAGGATGGGACGCTTTGGCGCGTTGTCCAAAGCGGCATGCCTGAACTCCAGATACGCTTCAAAGATCAGAACATGAAATTGCTCTTCGACGGCCTGCGGTTCGAAGGCTTGTACGATCCAGCGATGATGAGTTTCAAATCCGGCAAGACAACGCAAAACTCTTCCACGCTCGAAAACCGCACACCGGTCCTGCTCAATATTCGCCGCGATGGACCGTCCATGATCGACATGACCAGCGCGCCTGCTCCCGGTGGCGGCCTCTCTGCGGTGGTACGGGGCGTCACTCAGGATCATGTGCAAACCTTCAAGATATTGCAGGGCGGCAGCGACACGGAGATCGGTGTCTCCACGGGAACAATCTCATCCAACATCAACATTGATGCGTTGCGTAATGTGCAGCTCATGGCGCTCTGGGCGTTCTTTGTCGCCAATCCTTCCGAGCAGGCGCTCAATGGGAAGCTCGATGAAATTCTGCGGCTGGTTCGGCAGGTTCTGCCGTTGTTCAATTCCATTGCGCAGAACGCGTCCATTCAGACTGTTTCGATCACCAGTCCTGTTGGCAATTTCGGGATGCGAGAGGCTGGCGTCGCATTCAATATGACAGGCGTGCATAAGCAGGGGAACCTTGGGGCCCGGATCGGCCTCAACGGATTGACGTTACCCGCGGCGATCCTGCCACCCTGGTCGCAAAATCTGGTTCCCAGCGACATCGTCCTGGATATCAAGGCGACCGGATATGATCTGGAAGCAGCGGTTGAAGAAATCCTGAAAGTTGCGCGTCCGGGCGTACCGCAGGAGGAAAGCAAGGCCGCGGGCGAGCGCGCTGTATTTGCGATTGCGCCAGATGGCAAGGTGAAAGTGTCGCTGGGGCCATCGCAGATCGTTTCCAAGCTGCTGACGATCAATCTTGAAGGCGAAATGACGATTATCAAACCGATACCGCAAGGCCGGCTTGTGATGAAGGCCAAGGGGCTTGATGAAACGATAGCGGCCTTGCAAGCTGCGGCAGGCTCGGATCCGACTGTGCAGCAGGCCTTGATGGGGCTGGTCGCAGCCAAGGGATTTGGCAAGGCTGAACCGGACGGTTCGCAGATCTGGGTCATCGAGAACCCGAACGGCGGGATTCCCACCATCAACGGCATGACCATCCCTGGCATGGGCGGCAAATAGGGCATAGGGGAAGTGGAGGTTACACTGTCACCACTAATCTTTTCAGTGGGTTATAATGGTTTAGGCACGTTTTAGGCACTTTTTTGAACCACTGAGGATATCAACAGGTTACGTGTTGCGAGATTGCGCGTGTGTGGTTTGATGAAGGTATATGGAATACGAGAAGTCGGGTCAGTTTGTATCGGTAAATTGTGAATGCCATTTACAAGAACCCTACGGATTTGTACCTGAATGTGATTGCCCTGAACACGACAATGAAATGTTCTTGGATTTTATAAGATTTGTTGAACGTAGGGCTAAGAAAGCTGAACACGAACAATGCGGATTGGGTTGTCCGCGATTTGATTCTGGTCATTCAATAAATGCTGATGGCATGTGCAACATGGGTTGTTGTTAGTTGACAGGGTTGTGACTGCCTAACATCCTTCGATATTGTGATAGCTGACAAAGGAGCTGGGAATGAAAGTTTCGATAAAGGACCTTTATGTTGCTATGGAAATCAAAAACAACGGGGTTGAACTTGATGTTTATAGCACGGATGGAAAGACGCATTTGGGCGATTTGATTGTCACAAAAACTGGATTGACTTGGTGCAAAGGTAAGTCGAGCAAGAACGTCACAAAAATAAAGTGGGAAAAATTTATTAAGTGGGCAGAGGAACAGTAACGTTGTTATAATTGCGGGGCGGTCGAAAGGCCGCCTATTTTTTTGGGAAATCGATCCTAGCAAATATCTCTGTAATCTTGGCCGCGTCGTAGGTTTCGTTTGCAGTTAAAATCATCACCCCGCCGTAGCCCTTTTCAATGAGGGCAACGCCTTGCTTTACCATTTCACTGATTGTCCCCTCGGCAACCTTGCCACCTCGAACGTATGTGTCGGTAGACGGGGCGATGCCGTTTAGAGAGCAGTGTGCGTCGTATTCGATATTCTCTGCCATAAGCTTGACCATTCAAAAGTGACGCACGATGACCTGCCCCTGCATTTTTCCTCCGCGAGGATTTAGAGTCCGGCCCCTCAGAGGACGGACAGATGAAGCGAGCAAGGTTTACAGAAGAGCAGATCATTGGTGTTTTGCGGGAGCAG
>CANJJI010000111.1 GCA_947474545.1 Beijerinckiaceae bacterium
ATAGCGTCTCGCGCAGAGGCATTTCGAGGCACTCGCCTGTTGGTGATTTGTCGTGGAAACACCATGCCAGGTTCGGACCCGGATGCCTCGATTTATTCCCTTTCAGGGCGAAAAATCAGCGCGCAATCGCGGTTTTGCAATTGGCTCAGAGTAGATTATTTTTTCGCGAGCATATCGCGAATTTGCTCGAGCAGGACTTCCGAACGCGGCGGCGGCGGCGGCGCTGCTTCAGCGGGAGCGGCGGCGGCGTCAGCTTTCTTCATGGAGTTCATAGCTTTGACAACCATGAACAGCACGAATGCTATGATCAGGAAGTTCACCGTGACCGTCGCAAAATTGCCCCAGGCGAGAACGGCGCCCTCCTTTTTCGCTTCAACCAGAGTCGTCGACTTGATCGCGCTTGAAAGGGGAATGAAGAGATTGGAAAAGTCTACGTTACCAATGATCGTTGGCAACGATCGGCATAATGATGTCATTCACAAGTGAATCGATGATCTTGCCGAAGGCGCCGCCAATGATCACGCCGATCGCGAGATCGACGACATTGCCTTTCATCGCAAATTCTTTGAATTCTTTCAGCATATGCCGTCTCCTGAAATGATAAAAGGTACGTTTCCACACAACCACCTTAGCAAGTCCGTATAAGTCGGCGCAACTGCAATTGCCAAGTGAAATTCTGAACATGCTGAATGTCATGCGCGTTGATGACCTTTGGCACATGTTAAATTTCGCAATGCTGCCATTTTGCGCGCGGGACAGATCCGGTGCGAGCGGCGGAGCAGACAAGAGCCCCTTTGGCCGTTCACAAGCGCTTACAACCCTCGATTGGTTCTGGGAGGCAGTAATTATGCATGCTCACGGCAGCGAAATGACGAGGAGCGCTATTGCGCAAGACGTTGTCGAAGATGGAGATAAGCCAAACACGATTACCCGCAATGATTTATCCGATGCCGTGTTCAAAAAGCTGGGCACGACGCGGCGCGAAGCAGCGCAACTTGTGGATGTTTTTTTCAGACCATCACGGATCAGCTCGTGGCCTGCAAGACGGTCAAAATCCACGGCTTCGGTAAATTCGTGGTTCGCGAAAAAGGCGAACGTCCCGGCCGTAACCCCAGAACGCGCGATCCCGTGAAAGTGAGCGCGCGCCGGGTGGTGCGCTTCCAGGCTACGGGCAAACTGAAAGGCCGCGTGAAATAGAACTTTGGCCTCCGTAAGCACCCCGGCCCAACGCCTCTTTGTGTCCGAAAATTTGAGAAAATAATATGTTTCAACGGCTTGTGAAAATTTTTAATCTCCGGGTCTGCTCTGAGCAGGGACGGTAACTTAAGCCAAAAGCCCTATCACATCCGCCTCCTGCCGGTGCTACATTAGGGCCGTGCCAGCATGGCACGGAGGATGGCTCATGAATGCCGGCTGGATCGCGGTGATGACCGCGCTCATTTACATCTGCGCTCTTTTCGCCATCGCCCATTTCGGCGACCGGCACGGACACCGGCTGATGCACTCGCGCGCCCGGCCCCTGATCTATGCGTTGACGCTGGGGGTCTATTGCACGTCCTGGACATTTTTTGGTTCGGTCGGCCTTGCCTCCACGGGCGGGCTTGAGTTTTTGCCAACCTATATTGGCCCGTTGATTGTCATCGGTCTGCTGTTTCCCTTCGTGCTCAAAATCCTGCGTGTTGCAAAAGGACAAAATATCACCTCTGTCGCGGACTTTCTGGGATCGCGTTATGGCAAATCCGAGCAGGTGGCCGCCCTCGTGGCAATTATCGCCGTGATTGGAGCTGTCCCTTACATCGCGCTGCAATTAAAGGCTGTCGCTTCAACCGTCTCTATGACGCTTGTTTCGCTGGATGCAGGCAAGGCGATTTCCGGTTCAGCCAATTCGCCAACATTGCTGCTCGTCACGGCGGCGCTGATGGCTGGGTTCGCCATGGCATTTGGCACCCGGCATATCGATGCGACGGAACATCAGGACGGCCTTGTCATCGCCATCGCCATGGAATCGATCATCAAGCTGATTGCTTTTCTGGTCGTCGGAATATTCGTGACCTGGGGCATGTTTGATGGTTTGGGCGATCTGAGCAGCCGCGCCATTTCGGACCCGGCCATCAAGGCCGTTGTCAGCAAACAACCAGATTTGGAAACCTGGGTGACGATCACGATCCTCTCGGCTTCTTGCATTCTGCTACTGCCCCGCCAGTTTCACATAACAGTCGTCGAGAACCGAGACGAAAAGGATGTGAAAACGGCGGCCTGGCTGTTTCCGATTTATCTCGTTGCCATCAACATATTCGTGATTCCCCTTGCGATTGCCGGCTTGCTGACGTTTGCTCCGGGGACGATTGATCGTGACATGACTGTTCTTGCGCTGCCGCTTGAATCACGCAACGGTCTGATATCGGTCATCGTGCTCATTGGCGGCCTGTCAGCTGCGACCGCCATGGTTATCGTGGCTTCCGTGGCCCTCTCGATCATGGTGTCGAATGATCTTGTTATGCCCGTGCTGTTGCGCGGCAGCGGCATGCGCCGGACGATGGAGGCCGGCAATCCCGCGGCCACAATTCTGATCGTCCGGCGCATTGCGATCGTTATGATCCTGCTGCTGTCATTCATCTATCTGCGTTATTCGAGCGAAACTGCTCTTGTTTCGATAGGCCTGTTATCATTTGCTGCCGTCGCGCAAATCGCGCCAGCTTTCGTTGGCGGCATGTTCTGGCGGCGCGCCAATGCGCGGGGCGCGATGGCCGGGTTGATTGTTGGCATTGTGCTCTGGGCCTATACGCTGCTGTTGCCATCACTCGAACCTTCTTCAAGTGCGCTGGCCTCAATCGTTCTGAACGGACCACTGGGCATCGCACCGCTGAAACCCGGCGCGCTCTTTGGCATCGAATTGCCGCAACTTGTGCATGGCGTGTTTTTTTCGCTGCTGGGCAATATCCTAGCCTATGTCGGATTTTCGCTCACGCGCAATTCCGCGCCAATTGAAAGATTGCAGGCCAATATATTCGTAGGCCGCGAACAGGGCCCTATGGGTCAGACGTTGAGGTTGTGGAATACAAGTGTGACTGCTGCTGAACTTGAGGCCACTGTCGCGCGCTACCTGGGTGCGGAGCCAACCCGCCGCGCGTTTGAGACCTTCATGGCTTCGCGTGAACATATGCAATCGCCTGAGAAAGAAGCCGATATACATCTGTTGCGCTTTGCGGAACATCTTCTGGCGTCGGCGATTGGCGCAGCATCTTCCAGGCTTGTGCTGTCTTTGCTACTGCGGCGCAGAAACCTGACGCGTGATGCTGCACTTAAGCTGATCGATGAAGCCTCCGCGACGCTGCAGCAAAATCGAGATCTGTTGCAACATGCGCTGGATCACGCGCGCCAGGGGATTACGGTTTTCGATCAGGATCTGCGGCTGATCTGCTGGAACCGGGAATTTCGTGACCTCTTCGAAATCACAGGCGATGTACCGCGTGTCGGCATGGGGCTTGAAGAGCTGGTGCATTACAACGCTGAGCGCGGCATTTATGGCCCTGGCGGCACCGACTATCATATTGGTACGCGGCTCGAATTACTTGTGAACGAGACTGAACCTTTCCGGCTGCGTCTTCACCCGACACAGCGCGTTGTCGAAATTCGCTCGGCGCGAATGCCAGATGGTGGACTGGTGACAACCTATACCGATGTTACCCAGTCGGTTGCGGCAGAGGAAGCGCTGGAACAACGTGTGCGTGAGCGGACTGAGCAGCTTGAAACGCTAAACACTGAACTGGCGCGCGCCAAGGCGCAGGCAGACGAGGCCAACCTCTCAAAGACGCGATTTCTGGCCGCCGCCAGCCACGACATTCTGCAGCCGCTTAATGCAGCCCGCCTTTATGCGACTTCGCTCGTCGAACGATATGATCGCGAACCTGAACCCCCAGGTCAGTATGGGGAAATCGTCCGGAATCTGGATGGTTCGCTGGAATCTGTGGAAGAAATCCTGACAGCATTACTTGATATTTCCCGCCTTGACGCGGGAGCGATGAAGGCCGAGTTTTCTGTTTTCCGGATCCAGGAATTGTTCGACCAGCTGCGCATCGAATTCGAGCCCCTCGCGCGCAAGAACGATCTGAAATTGACCTTTGTCCCCTGTTCATTGAGCATCCGCTCGGATCGGCGGTTGCTGCGCCGTTTGTTCCAGAACCTTGTATCGAACGCTATTAAATACACACCGCAAGGCCGGGTTCTGATTGGGTGCCGGCGGCAGGGGAACAGTCTGTCGCTGGCGGTGCTCGACACGGGACTTGGAATCCCAGAGAGCAAACAACAGGAGGTCTTTCGCGAATTCGAACGGCTGGCGCCAGCTATGCGAACGGCGCGTGGCCTCGGCCTTGGGCTATCCATTGTTGAACGCATCAGCCGTGTTCTCGATCATCGGATATGGCTGCGCTCTCAAGTCGGGCGCGGCACGATGTTCCGGGTGGAAATTCCCGTAGCAGAGCCCGCCATAGCAGTGCTCAGGGAACACGCAGCCCGTACCGCAACGGCGGCGACGCCGCTTTCGGGCATGACGATCCTCGCCATAGACAATGAGCCGCGGATACTCGAGGGATTGAGGACATTGCTGACGGGCTGGGGTTGCATGGTTGTAACTGCCGCAGAACTGACAGATGCAACGGCGGCCATTGATGCGTCCGGCATAGCGCCGCAAGGCGTCATTGCCGATTATCATCTCGACAACGGCGACGGCATCCAAACCATTCTGGCCTTGCGTAGCGTTTACGGCCAGGAATTGCCTTCGGTTCTGATCACGGCAGATCGCACCGACGAAATACGCAATCAGGCGGAGCACTATGATATCCGTGTACTCAACAAGCCAGTAAGGCCAGCCGCCTTGCGCGCATTACTTTCACAATGGCGCATCTCGCAAAGAGCGGCCGAATGAGGCGGAAACAGAAATGAGCCAGATTGAAGACATGTTGCGCAAGGAACTCGACAGCGGAATGCCGGAAGCCGCGCGTTTCAATCGGGCGCTGCGCCTGTTGGCCAAACACCGGTCCCTGCTCATCCAGAACGAATTGATGAAAAAGCACGGAACGATTGTGCAAGGCGGGCCATTTGCCGGCATGAACTATATCGAGAATTCTGCAGAAGGATGTCATATTCCCAAGTTGCTGGGATGTTACGAGCAGGAGTTGCATCCATTTGTAACTTCAGTGCCGCAACGAAGATATCAAACCATTCTGAATATAGGCTCTGCCGAAGGTTATTATGCCGTTGGCTTCAAGCGTCTCTGCCCTGATGCAATGGTGCTGGCCTGCGATACTGATTCCAACGCGCAATCGGCCTGCAAGGCGCTGGCAGAGCGCAACAATGTGAACCTCGATATTCGCGGCACGTTTGCCCCAGGCGATTTTGCGGCACATACGGGACGAACGCTGGTCTGGTGCGATATCGAAGGGGGCGAGCGTACGCTTCTCAACCCGGTGCTCGCACCGCAGCTCGCGAAAATGGATATCGTGGTGGAACTCCACCCTTCGGCAGATGCGCCCGATATTCGCGTCGTTCCGGCGCGTTTTGCGCAGACCCATGACATCGCGATTGTCTGGCCTGATCTGAACCGCATGAAATTGCCGGACATGTTCAAAAACTTCGGGCATCTCGATCAATTGCTGGCCGTGTGGGAGTGGCGTTCAACGCCGACCCCCTGGGCGATCATGATCAGCAAGGCCGGAGCACAAGCTGGCAAATAGCTTCACGCCATCGCGCGGCTCTCTTTGGCTGCGGGCCAGGAGCCGGCCTTGACGCGCTGATATTGGGGCGGCGGCGGGACATCAGCGCCCAGAACTTCCGCTGCATGCCAGCCCCAGTTTGAATCATCAAGAAACGCCCGCGCCAGCGCCACTTGATCAACGGCGCCTGAAGCGATGATTTCTTCGGCATGTTTGGGGCCCGCGATATAACCAACTGTGCGCGTGAGAATGCCGGCTTCTTTTTTCACGCGGGCAGCGCGCTCCACGTTGAAGCCGGGGCCCAAGGCCGGACGTCCGCCTGGAACGATATTACCGGAGCTGACACAGACATAATCAAAGCCGCAGGCTTTCAACCCGGATGCGAACCGTACGCAGTCTTCAACGCCAAGTCCGCCTTCCGCAAAATCAGTGCTGTTGATCCGCGCGCCCAGCGCAACGTTACGTGATGTGGCGGCGCGCACAGCTTCTGCAACAGCAAGGGGAAAGCGCAAGCGCTTGTCTGCACTGCCACCCCACTCATCCGTGCGTGTATTGGAGAGTGGCGACTGGAACTGATGGATGAGATAGCCGTGCGCAGCATGAAGCTCGATCAGATCGAGCCCGGCTCGCACGGCGCGCTTGGCCGACTCTGCGAAAGCCGCGATGATGCCGCGAATTTCCGCGTCTGTAAGCTCCGCCGGCGCCGGCACGTCATTTCCAAATGGGATGGCAGATGGCGCGACTGTCTGCCATGCGCCCTTTTCTGGCGTCAGCGCGGCGCCGCCACGATCCCATGGATAGGGTGTGGAGGCCTTGCGCCCGGCATGGGAAATCTGAATCCCGAGTTTGAAGCCGGGCATGTTGTATTTTTTGGCGCTGGCAATGACGCGCGTGAGAGCTTTTTCGTTCTCATCCGAATAAAGACCCAGGCAACCCGGCGAGATACGGCCTGTCCTGTCAACGCCAGTTGCTTCCATAACCGCAAGACCCGCGCCTGACATACCGAACCGGCACAGATGCTGAATGTGAAAGTCCGTAGCCGACCCATCTTCGGCCGAATACATGCACATGGGCGAAATGGCGATGCGGTTGGGAACTTCGATGGGTCCGATCTGCAAAGGGGTGAAGAGTTTCGATGTCATGGCGGCGCCTCCCGGATGTGTTGGGAGTCTGTATCCGGCACCGCATGCGGCTCGTCAAGCGCTGCGCTTCAACGCCTGTTCAGCCGCTAGAAAAGCCTCGATGTCAGGTGTTGCAGGCGGCGACTGGGCTTCCACGCCCAAGACCCGCATGAGTTCATCAACCGGGACGAACTGGCGATGGGCGCGGTCATAAAGACCGCCCAGCATCAGGGCCACAGTCGCCAGCTGCCCGCTTCCCTTGCCCGATGCGATGATGAGCTGGTGCTCCATCACGAAATGTGTTTTAGCCCACCAGACGATGCGCGTTTCAAGCGTGTATTTCTGGAACAAGCGTAACTCACGCCGGAAGCGCACTTTGGCGGCGGAGAGTATCGGCATCCAGCCGTGCTTGCGCGCTTCACGCGCCAGCCCCATGCGCATGATCAGATCGAAACGGCCGATATCCATGATGGTGAGATAGCGGCCATTGTTCATATGCAGATTGATATCGAGATCGTTCGGCAGCACGTAAAATGCAAGCCGGGAAACCTCGAACGGAGCCTTCAGGCGCGCACGGAACGGCGCGCCGAGGAGATAGACGAGAAGCCGGAGCCAGAGATTCATGATCCTAGCCGATCAAGCCGCCTTCTTCACAGCTCCGAAGCGCCCATAAAACGTTTCACCTTTGGCCGCCATCTCTTCCAGCAAACCACATGGCTTGAAGCGGGCGCCGAATTTCGCTTCCAGTTCTTTTGCACGCGCGACAAACTTCGCGGCGCCCATGAAATCAATCATGCTCAACACACCGCCTGTATAGGGCGCAAAGCCGAAGCCGAGAATTGAGCCGACATCGGCCTCGCGCGGATCGGTGATGACATGATCCGCGACAGTGCGCGCAGCTTCCAGCGCCTGGGTGAACAGCATGCGGTCCTTCATCGCCTGTTTATCGATGGTGTCGGGATCCAGATGCTTCGTCTGCAAGGCTGATAACCCGGGCCAGAGTTTCTTTTCACCCTTTTCGGGATAATCATAGAAACCTTTGCCATTCTTGCGCCCAAGGCGTCCCTCTTTGTTCACGAGTGTATCGAGCAGCCAGACCTGCTCCTTGTCGACTGCGCCTTCGCCCTCATCCTTGATGGTCGCCTGAACGATCTTCCAGGCGAGATCAATCGCGACTTCGTCGTTGAGCGAAAGTGGCCCTACGGGCATGCCGGCCTGTTTGGCCATATTCTCGATCATCGGTGCGGGAATGCCTTCGGCCAGCATGAGATGGCCTTCTCGGATATAGTTCAGCACACAACGATTGGCGAAGAAGCCGCGTGAGTCATTGACGACAATGCCTGTCTTCTTGATGGCGCGGACATAATCGAGCGCGACAGCCAGCGCCTTGTCGCCCGTCTTCTTGCCGAGGATGACTTCGACCAGTTGCATGCGCTCGACTGGCGAAAAGAAATGCACACCAATGAACTGCTCCGGACGGATGGAATTTTCAGCCAGCGATGTAATCGGCAATGTCGAGGTGTTGGATGCGAAAATGGTGTCCGGTGAAATAACGGCTTCAACCTTTTTCGTCACGTTAGCTTTCACGACGCGATCTTCGAACACCGCTTCGATGACAAGCTGACAATCCTTCAGTGCATCATAGTCCGGAGTAGCGTTGATTCGCGCGAGAAGCGCATCGCGGTCGGCAGTCTTGGCTCTGCCGCGGCTGATTTGTTGCGTCATAAGCTTGTTGGAGAGATCCTTGCCCTTGTCGGCAGAGGCCTGATCACGGTCTACCAGCACGACCTCCATGCCGGCAAGTGCGGTGACATAAGCGATGGACGCGCCCATGAAGCCCGCGCCGACAACGCCGACCTTTTTCGGCGCAGACGGTGGAATACCTTTCGGACGGCGCGCGCCCTTGTTCAGTTCACCCATGGAAACAAAGAGCGTGCGGATCATCGCGCGCGCCTCGTTGGAACGCAGAATCTTGGCAAACCAGCGGCTTTCAACCTTCAATGCCAGATCCATCGGCAATTGCAGCCCTTCATAGACCGTATGCAAAATGGCTTTGACTGCGGGATAATTATCATTGGTTTCGCGGCGATAAATCGCGTTGGCAGCAGGCCAGACCATCATACCGGCTGGCGAATAAACTTTGCCAGATGGCAAGCGGAACTCCTTTGTGTCCCACGGCTGCACGCCCTTGCCGCCAGCCTTGATCCAGGCCTTCGCCTTCTCGACGATTTCGCCAACGGGTGCGATTTCGTGGACGAGATTCATGGTCTTGACTTGCTGCGCACGCAATTGGTCGCCCTTGAACAGCATCTGCAGGGCATCGCCTGTTTGCATCAGCCGCGCGACGCGCTGGGTGCCGCCCGCGCCGGGGAAAAGACCGACTTTCACTTCGGGCAGGCCGAGGCGCGTCTTGTCGTTGTCAGATACAACGCGATAATGACAGGCGAGCGCCATCTCGAATGCGCCGCCCAGACACACGCCATTGATGGCGGCCGCAAAGGGCTTGCCGCAGGTTTCCAGCTTGCGATAAAGTTGCGACAGCGAGCGTGTGCCTTCGAAAAAGAAATTCATGGCTTTCTCGTAGCCATCACTTTTCGCCATCTGCGCGAATTGTGCGCCAAAGCCTTCCAGCATGGTAAGATCTGCGCCGCCGGAAAAAGAATCCGGCTTGCCAGAGGTGATGACGCAGCCCTTGATGGCTTCGTTTGAAGCCACGTGGTCAATGACTTCGCCCAGCTCCTTCATCACATCCTGATTGATGACGTTCATGGAGCGGTCCGGCATATCCCATGTAAGAAGCGCTATGCCGTCTGCATCTGTTTCAAAGCGGAAGTTGGTGAGGTTCATTTTTATCTCCCGTTTCTCAGATGCGTTCGATAATCGTCGCGGTGCCCATGCCAACACCGATGCACAGCGTGATCAGCGCGATCGACTTGCCTGTACGTTCGAGTTCGTCGAGCGCTGTACCCAGAATCATCGCGCCGGTTGCGCCGAGCGGGTGGCCCATGGCAATCGCGCCGCCGTTGACGTTGACCTTCGCCGGGTCAACATCAAAGGCCTGATTGAAGCGCAGCACGACCGATGCGAAGGCTTCGTTGACTTCAAACAGATCAATATCGGAAATCTTCATGCCGCTTTTGGCGAGCAGTTTCTTTGTCACATCGACAGGACCCGTCAGCATGATCGCCGGTTCAGAGCCGATGTTCACAAAAGCCCTGATGCGCGCGCGCGGTTTGAGACCCGCCGCCTTGCCGGCCTTTTCGTTGCCGATCAACACAGCCGCAGCGCCATCGACAATGCCGGAGGAATTGCCGGCGTGATGGACGTGGTTGACCGCCTCGATTTCCGGATGCGCCTGCAGGGCCACCGCGCCAAAGCCGCCCTGTTCAGCCATCATCACAAACGAAGGTTTGAGAGCTGCCAGCGACTGCATGTCGGTGGCGGGGCGCATATGTTCGTCGCGGCCGAGAATCGTGAGGCCGTTGACATCCTTCACTGGCACAACGGAATTCTTGAAGCGGCCTTCTTCCCAGGCCTTGCCGGCGCGTTTCTGGCTTTCCACCGCATAGGCATCGCAATCATCGCGGGTAAAACCGTATTTGGTTGCGATGAGATCGGCGGAAATGCCTTGCGGCATGAAATAGGAGGGAATGGCGATAGCGGGATCAACTGGCCATGCGCCGCCCGAGGCGCCGATGCCGACTCGGCTCATGCTTTCGACGCCGCCGCCGATGGTCATATCGTGCTGGCCGGACATCACCTGCGCGGCGGCGAAGTTCACAGCGTCGAGACCGGACGCGCAGAAGCGGTTAATCTGGATGCCCGGCACATGGTCGCCATATTCGGCGGTCAGCGCCGCGACGCGGGCAATATCGCCGCCTGCTTCACCCACGGGATCAACGCACCCCAGCACGACATCGTCGATCAGTTTCGTATCAAGCTTGTTGCGATCCTTGATCGCTTTCAACGCGGTCGTTGCCAGACCCAGCGTCGAGACTTCGTGCAGCGAGCCGTCCTGCTTGCCGCGTCCGCGCGGCGTGCGCACGGCGTCATAGATGAATGCGTCAGTCATAGTGTGCTCCCTGTCGTTCTGGCCATCTCTCCGCGCGCGGGGAGAAGGTGGCCCAATGGGCCGGATGAGGGGCGGCGCGAATATCGGTTATTCGGCTGCGCGTGGGATTGAGTATTGATCTTTATTTTTAATCGCACAAGGAAATCAAAAAGCTTCTGCAGGCATGGACATCATCGTATCGGCCCCCGTCGAAATGCGCGCAAGATGCGCGCCTGTTTCGGGCATGATGCGCTCCATAAAGAATTTTCCGGCGATCAGCTTGGCGTCCATCGCTGCGGCGCTGTGGGGGTCAGCTGCTTTTTTCGCCATCGCCGCCCTGGCGATCTTCGCCCACATATAGCCGAGCGCGACAAGGCCAAACATATGCATGTAGTCGTAGGAGCCCGCGCCTGCGTTATCAGGCTTGGCCATGGCGTTCTGCATGAACCACATCGTGCCCTGCTGCAGATGGCCGAGCGCTGTTTTCAAAGGACCGAGATAAGGCTTCATGGCCTCGTCGGCCTCGTTTTCCTTGATATAAGCGCCGACCTCGTTGAAGAAATTCATGACGGCCTTGCCGGCGTCTTTTGGCAGCTTGCGTCCGACAAGGTCGAGCGCCTGAATACCGTTCGCGCCTTCATAGATCATGGCGATGCGCGCATCGCGCACGAACTGTTCCATGCCCCATTCGCCGATATAGCCGTGGCCGCCGAAAACCTGCTGTGCCTTGACTGCATTCTCAAAGCCGCGATCAGTAAAGACGCCTTTCATGACGGGTGTGAGAAGGCTCAAGGCGTCGTCAGCTTCCTTACGCTCTTTTTCTTCCGCGGCCCGATGGGCGATATCCGCCTTCAGCGTGGAATAGATCATCAGCGCGCGCGCCGCTTCGTTGAAAGATCGGATTTCAAGCAACATACGCCGAATATCCGGATGCACCAGCAATGAGTCCGCCGGCTTGTCTGGCTGCTTGGCTCCAGAGAGCGAGCGGCCCTGCAGACGTTCCCGCGCATAGGCAACAGCGTTCTGATAGGACACTTCCGATTGCGACAGTCCTTGATTGGCGACGCCGAGCCGCGCCTCATTCATCATCACGAACATGGCGTTGAGGCCGCGATTGGCTTCGCCCACGAGCCATCCCTGTGCGCCATCATGATTCATCACGCAGGTCGAATTGCCGTGAATGCCCATCTTGTGTTCGAGCGCGCCGCAGGACACTGCATTGCGTTTACCGGGCTTGCCGTTCGTATCGGGAATGAATTTTGGTACAATGAACAATGAGATGCCGCGTGTGCCTGCCGGAGCGCCCTCAATGCGCGCCAACACGAGATGCACAATGTTTTCGGTCAGATCCTGTTCTCCAGCCGAGATGAAAATCTTCTGGCCGGTGATGGCATAAGAACCGTCGCCATTAGGGACAGCCTTCGTCTTGAGCAAGCCAAGATCCGTGCCGCAATGGGGCTCGGTGAGGTTCATGGTGCCTGACCAGGTCCCATCGATCATTTTGGGCAGATAGAGCTGTTTCAATTCAGCTGAGGCGTGGGTGTTTATGGCGGCAATCGCGGACTGGGTGAGGCCGGGGTACATGGTGAACGCCATGTTCGCGCCAGCGTGGAATTCATTGAGAATGGCGGCCAATGTGTAAGGCAGGCCCTGCCCGCCATATGCGGGGTCCGCCGCTATGCCAATCCAGCCGCCATCTGCATAGGCTTTATAGGCTTCTTTGAACCCCTTGGGTGTTGTCACACTGCCATCTTCATGCCGGGTGCAGCCTTACCGGTCGCCGGACTGGTTGACCGGCTGCAAGACTTCGTCGGCCAGTTTGGCCCCTTCCAGCAGGATGGCTTCAACCACATCAGGGGAAGCATCGGCGAAGCCTGGGAGATTGGCATATCGTTCCCAGTTAAAAACATCGTTTAACAGAAATAATACGTCTCCGGTGGGGGCCTGATAGGTGGGCATCGGCTTCCTTTCCTTCTCACGCGCTGAAATAAATGCGCATGGGCTCATGAATTTAACGTAACGGAGTCACATTAGCTCCGCACGGCGGCAAATTCGCCACTATTTGGTTTATATGTAAACTATTGTTCCGCGATGTCAAGTCCCTGTCGGCGCAGGCGGCATGTTTGGGGCTGACTTCCCATCACGCCAGGGCTATCCGATGAATGGCCTGCGCGTGTCGCAGCTGACCACAATCTGGGAATCGGCGGGGTCTGGCGATCCGGCAACCGACAATTCGCTGGAGATGAAGCCAAGGTCCTACGCATTGAGATAATTGCAGATCGAATCGGAGCTGGAATTTCAGATCACTGTATGGGTGTCTGTGTTGCGTCAGAGTATATCGCCCCAGCCATCGCCGTTAAAATCCGCAGCCGCAATGGCTTTGAAATAACCGTCGGGCCCAGTTACGCTCTTCAAGTCATAGCCTGCAGTCTCCCGCGTCTGGGCTATGATGCTTTCGCCGCTGTCCATGCGCCACAAAAGATCGGCTCTGGCGTCGCCGTTGAAGTCGCCGGTGTCGATGAACCTGATGGATGCCGGCAGGGAGCCCGCGAACTCTTGCACGTAGCCGCCATCCCCATTGTTTTTGTCGAGCAGGAGCGTTCCATCAGGCTTTTGCCACATGAGATCGGCAAGGCCATCTGCATTGAAATCGCCGTTAGCGCCTGTGGTGTTGTGAAGAAATGGATTGGTCGCTTGATAGACATCTGTGCCTGATGTCGTGCAGCCCGCGACGAGGTTGATTGCATCGCTGTAAAAATTGATATAACGGCCGTCTGCGGAAAGCGAAACGCCAAAGCTCGATCCGTTTGAGCCCTGTGTGACAAGCACTATTTTACCAGTCTTTCGATCTTCAATAAAGATATCTGAAAGAGCGCCGTTGGCGTCATTGCGCACGAGATTGTCTGCGGTACTGGAAAATACAATGAAGCGGCTGTCCGCTGACAGAGAGGAATTTTCAGCCGTTGCGTTGGAGCTGCGCGGCACCATTTCGGTTTGCCGTGCGCCACGTCATAGATGAAAACGTCGGAATAACCGCCATTGGCTTCGCCAGGCGTAATGGTATCGGCGAAACTCGAATAGGTGACGTGCATTCCATCGGCGGAAATGACGGCGTCATAACTCTGATAATTTGCACCCTTTATTATGTCCGTATAAGTTCCGGTCGTGCGGTCCAGCAAGATGCCGTCGAGGACATTCTGTCCATTGGGAACGGAACCGGTGAGGTTCAGCGGATTGCCGAGAAACTCAACCTTGGAGCCATCAGCGGAAATGGATGGATTTGTGCTATGCGCATCCGCGATCTGTGTCAGATTTGAAAATGTTCCCGCGCCAATGTCGTAGAGAAAGACATCAAACACATAGGGAATATCGCCGGGCACGAGATTGGTCGCGGCGCTGTCGAAAACTATGTATTTTGCGTCAGCCGAAATCTGAGGCGCAGAGCTTCCTTATTGGCGCCATATGTAAGATTGCGCAGCGTGCCCATCTTGGTGTCGTAGAGAGAAATATCCGTCTTGGGACCATGGGTCCAATTCACACGTGCTGGATCATTGAATTGAAAGGCGATGAACCGGTTGTTCAAATATATACCAGCGCCCGTCCTCACTCGGACGGGCGCCGGGCGCCAGATTTTGTCATTATCATTACGGGTTATTCTTAATTAGTGTGGTTGCTGCTTTGTCAGCCGGCAGAAGCGGCCGCCATGCCTGCCGGCTCAGCCGCAAGCCGCTGATGTCTCGCCCGCAATTCCTCGATGACAACTTCAAGTCCGGAGCGTTGACGTTCCAGATGCTCGATCTGGGAGACAATCTGGGCGGGCCCCAGCGTCTGTTCGAATTCGGCGTATTCGCCGTCACCTTGCGTCTTCAGCATGTCGCGAATTTCCGTGAGCGTGAAGCCGAGCTTTTTACCCTTCAGGATTAATTGCAACCGGACGCGCTGACGTGAATCGTAAAACCGGACATAGCCGTGGCGGAGCGGCTTCATCAGGCCGCGGTCTTCATAAAAGCGCAATGTACGCAAGCTGACGTTGTAGGTCCGGGCCATGTCGCCGATGGTGAAATACTCACCGGCATCGCTGGCCGGTACAGCAGGCGGCGCCATAGCGCTCGCCGCCCATTTGTCCGCATGGAGTGAGTTCTGCCGAAATGTCATGATTTTGTCCCACTGCCTCGTGGCGCCCGTCCGCGCCGTTGCCGCTAAGGCTGCCGTACGGTCTGCGGCGGGATACCGTATGGCGGACACACCACCGGAATGCCCGATGGGAAATAGACAGCGATTCGCCCAAAAATACAACCAAAGATAGAAAAAAATATTTGAACACCTATTTAGTGTATATTTTGCGGCTCTTGTGCCTCCGCCGTTAACTCCTTGTGCCAAAATCAATCAACCGAGCCAATTGCAAAACCGCGATTGCGCGCTGATTTTTCGCCCTGAAAGGGAATAAATCGAGGCATCCGGGTCCGAACCTGGCATGGTGTTTCCACGACAAATCACCAACAGGCGAGTGCCTCGAAATGCCTCTGCGCGAGACGCTA
>CANJJI010000112.1 GCA_947474545.1 Beijerinckiaceae bacterium
ATCTCGCCGTGCTCCGGCACATGGCGTTGAACGTCATGCAAAAAGACGGTGGAAAAGTATCCCTGCGCGGCAAGATCAAAAAAGCAGGGTGGGATGACGCATACCTGTCAAGACTTCTGACCCTGTTTTGAAATGCGATTGCCCTGGCAAAATCTGGCGGTGTACTTGCCGCCGTTTTCTGCCGTGCTAGTGTGGCTTCAACATCCGACAATGCAACGCATCAACGTCATCACCCCGGCAGAACTTCATGAAATCCGCACTCTTTTCTACCTGCAAATATCATGGTCCATCGGTAGGCGCGGGCTGGCCTGTCACGGGCCGGGTTTATTCACATGAACACGCGATGGATTCGATGCAGCAAAGCCTCGATCAATTCCGCATCGCCGATGAAGTGGGGTTCGATTGGGTGACGGTTGCCGAACATCATTTTGCGCCGTTTTCGCTGACGCCCAATCCGCTGATCATGGCGGGCGCGCTCACGCAGGTTGTCAAACGCGCCAAGATCGCGCTCCTGGGTTCTGACATTCCCATTCTCAATCCGGTGCGTGTGGCCGAGGAAATGGCGATGCTGGACACAATGAGCGGCGGACGCGTTGTGGCTGGCATGTTGCGCGGCACGGCCAATGAATATGTGACCTACAATATCAACCCGGCGGAATCGCGTGGGCGCTTCGAAGAAGCGCTGCTGCTGATCAAGATGGCCTGGACAGAGACCGAGCCTTTCGGCTGGCAGGGCCGCTATTACGAGTATCGCACGATTTCTCTGTGGCCCCGCCCGGTGCAGAAACCGCATCCGAAAATATACATGTCGGGCTCGTCGCCGGAATCGGCAGAGTTCGCGGCGAAAAATCGCATCGGCCTTGGCTTTGCTGTCACCAATGTGCCGCTCGCGAAAAAGGCGCTGACGTATTTTCGAAACCAGGCGCGAGAGGATGGCTGGGAGCCGGAACCTGATGATGTCATCTACCGCCTTGGCGTGCATTGCGCGGAGAGCGATGATCAGGCGCTGGAAGATCTCAACGAAGCCACCAAGGGCGCGCCCAAGGTCAGTCTCACCATGTCCAACCGGGCGCTGGAAGGCGCGATTGCCTCCACCGGTTATTATGGCCGCGACATGGAAAGCCAGCGCCAGCGGCTGATGCCCGCCGATCTGAAGACGCGCATCGAAAATGGACAGATTCTTCTCGGGTCGCCTGATACAATCGTCAAGCAGATCGAGAATATCAAACGGGAGCTGGATTGCGGCGTGCTGGATTTCACGGTCGCCCATCAGATGGGCGCAAAGACCAACCGTTCCATCGAATTGCTGGGCGAAAAAGTCGTGCCGCGCATCGCCAACTGGTAATCGAAAGTCCGGACAAGATCATGAACGCGAACACTGGTTTTATAGTATCGGGTGAGGGTGAACCTGTCGTCTGCCTGCTCGGCGATCCGGCTGCAGCGCTGATGGATGCGCTGACCGACGACTTTACGGTTTTGGCTATGCCGCCTGGCGAGATGACCGCCGATGCCTTGATGGCCGCCGTAAAGGCGCGCGGGCTCGACACGTTTTCATTGATGGTGCATGGCGCAGAGGCAGCGCTTGCACTGCAACTGGCAGCAGCCTTTCCTGACGCCGTGCAGGCACTCGTCTTGCTTTCGCCGCAAGCGCTGGATCCCGGTGGCGCTGCGCGCGATGCGGCCCTGGGCGGGCAGCTTGCAAATGTCAGAGCCCAGGTGCTTGCGCTCTTTGGTACACGCGACAAGGCCGCGCCGCCGACCATGGGTGGCCATTACAAGCGGGCGCTCGCCAATTGCCATCTCATGTATGTCTACGACGCCGAAGACACAGCCAGCGAGCGGCTGGAAGCTGTGAGTGAAGTGGTGCTCGATTTTCTCAAGCGCCGTGACGCCTTCCTCGTCAATAACAAGGATGGCCGCCTGTACGCGTAGAATCAGACGGCCATCTGTTCCTTCATCGCCACATAGGCGCGGCCCCAGCAATGGCTCATGTGTTCGCCCATGGAGATCGCCTTGCTGCGCAGGGGCTCGGGCAGATGTGCGGTGGCGGCGGGTGTCCACAGGTCGCGCCAGCGATCAAAATGCGCCTGGGTCATGTCGAGTTTCAGATGCGGCGGAAATGGCGCGGACTTGTAACGCTCCACCCCCAAAAGCGCCGACGCCCAGAAATCGTCCATGGTCTTGAGATGGGCGTCCCAGTCGCGGATCGTGCCTTCAAAGACAGGTCCGATCAGCGCATCCTTGCGCGCCGCCTCATAAAAGCCCCGGACGCAGGTGTGGATCGCAGTGTCAAAGTCGCTTGCTGTCTGGGTCATCACAGCCTCCTGAGCGCATACTCAGGATGGCGTCGGCGATGGCGTTGATCTGGCGCAAAGTGGTAGTGGAGTCCACCACTTACAATTTTACTTGCGCCGCGTCCGCTATGATGGCGTCAGCGATGGCGGACGGGAAACCGGTTCCCCCTGGGGTTTGGAAGTCCGTGTGTGAGCAAGGGTTTTCGTCCGCCGTTCCATCGAACCCAAACAGTCGCCAAGGCCGCTTTGCGACCCCGTTTATGCAAGGTCAGGATACGATGGAAGCCATGATCAAAGGTATCGATGTCGCTGGGAGCAAACTGGATGTGTCGGTTCGTCCGACCGGCGAGGATTTGTCTTTGACCGGGACGCAGCGGGGATTGATCGACTGATCGCGCGGTTTCCTAGCCGCGATATATCGGCCATAGGCCTTGAGGCGACGGGCGCCCTCACTCCGCCGCGATCAGCACTTCCGCTTCCTGCAGATCCACGCTCACCAGCTGGCTGACGCCGCGTTCCGCCTGCGTCACGCCAAACAACCTGTCCATGCGGGCCATGGTGATGGGGTTGTGGGTGATGGTGACGAAGCGCGTGTCGGTTTTCTTGCGCATTTCTTCCAGAAGATCGCAGAAGCGTTCGACGTTGGCGTCGTCGAGCGGGGCGTCGACTTCGTCGAGCACGCAGATCGGCGAGGGGTTGGTGAGGAAGACGGCGAAGATCAGGCTCATGGCCGTCAGAGCCTGTTCGCCGCCTGACAACAGGGTCATGGTGGTGGGCTTTTTGCCCGGCGGGCGGGCGAGAATTTCGAGGCCTGCTTCCAGCGGGTCGTCGGATTCCACCAGTTGCAATTCGGCAGCGCCGCCGCCAAAGAGCGTCGAGAACAATTCCTTGAAATGGCCGTTCACCACTTCGAAGGCGGCGAGCAGGCGCTCGCGCCCCTCCTTGTTGAGGCTGAGGATGGCGAGGCGCAGTTTACGGATGGCCTCGCTGAGATCTTCGCGCTCGGCGGCAAGCGCATCGCGGCGGCCTTCGACATCGGTGAGTTCATCGTCGGCGCGCAGGTTGACTGCGCCCAGACGCTCGCGATCCTGCTTCAAGGCATCGAGCTTACGCTCGACAACGCTGACTTCGGGCAGATCATCAGCGGGCGAGACACCGGCCATGGCGGCCAGAGCCTGCGGCTCGCATTCAAGATCGCTGAGAATAGTCTTGACGATATCCTCGCGGCGCTGGCGCAGACCCTCAACGCGAGCTTCGGAGCGGGCTTTTTCCTCGCGGATCTGCGACATGGCGTCGAGTGACTGACGGGCGAAACGGTCGGCATCCAGCAGGCGGGATTCGGCTTCCGCACGTTTGTCGGATGCGTCCTTGCGCGCCTGTTCGGCCTTTTCGACCTCATTCATCAGGGAGCGGCGCTTTTCGAGGAATTGCGCGGGCGCTTCCTCAAGCTGTTCGCGCTCTTCGCGCGCTTCATCCACGCGCGCGGAAATTTCACCGATCTGCGCATTGGCGCGATGGCTGCGCTGATCCCAGGACTGGCGCTCATTGGCGATGGCGGCGCGGCGCAACTGGCGATTGGCCGCTTCGCGCAAAATGCCCTGCACGGCAGCACGCGCTTCGGCGGCTTCCGCGCGCGCATGGCCGGCATTGCCGCGGGCACGTTCGAGCTTGCTGGTCAGTTGGGCGGTGGGAGCCAGCGTTGTGAGAGCGAGCTGCGCCTCTTCGTTCTTGACGCGCGCTTCATCGCGGCTGCGGGCAAGGCGGCTGGCCGCTTCCGCCAGAGCCGAGATGCGCGAAGCCATCTGCGAGCGGCCCCGTTCGGCAGAGGCGAGCGCTTCATGGGCTTCCGTCAGCGAACGCGCGGCGGTGCGGGCATCGTTGCGCGCCTGCGTCTCGGCCATGGCGGCGTTGCGCAATTGCGTCTGCGCCGCATCGGCTTTCAGCTTGAATGTTTCGGCGTTGATGCGCGCGGCTTCAGCCTGATCATGCAATTCGCCGAGGCGATTCTTTTCCACCAGACGGCGGGCAGCAGGCGTCGGCGCTTCTGCGGCGGCAACAAAGCCATCCCAGCGCCAGAGATCACCCTCTTTCGAGACGAGCCGCTGACCGGGCTTCAACAGTTTCTGCAGGCCCGCGCCATCGCCGCGCACGACAATGCCGATCTGCGCGAGCCGGCGCGCCAGAGCGGGCGGCGCAGTGACGAGCTTGGCGAGGGAGTCCACGCCCGGCGGCAGGGCCGGATCGCTGGAGGCATCGCCCACCAGCGCCCAATGGGCGGGCGCGGATGTGTTGGCCGAGGCGTCGAGATCATCGCCCAGAGCTGCGCCCAATGCGGCTTCATAGCCCTTGGCGACAGAGATTTCTTCCACCACCGGCGGCCAGAGATCGCTGGCGGCTGTCGCGAGCAATTTTGAGAGCGTCCGCACTTCGGTTTCGAGCCGTTGCGCGGCGCGGTCGGCGTCGCTGAACTGCTGCCGGGCGGCGGTTTCGGCATCGCGCGCCTGAACATGCCGGTCTTCGGCTTCCAGGGCGATACGCTCGGCCTCCTCGACGGCGGCTTCGGCATCGCTGAGGCGTTCGCCCAGAGCAAAGAATTCCTCGTCGCTGCCGGATTCTTCACGCAGGGCGGCCAGTTCGCCGTTGACCTGTTCAAGCTCGGTCTCAAAACGCTGCAATTGCTGGGCTTCGGCGACAAGCGCCTGCTCCAGAGCATTGCGGCGGGCGTTCAGATCAGACAGGGCGGATTGCGCTTCGGCCAGCGCCTTTTCGCTGTCAGCGAGTTTGCCTTCAGCATCGGCGAGGGTTTCCTTCGCGCCATATTCCATCTCTTCGGCGGATTCGGCGGCGGCTTCCAGCTCCTGATCTTCTTCATCGAGCTTGGCGAGGACGCCTGTCGCATCCTCGATCAGCGCCTTTTCGCGGGCGAGATCGCGGTCGAGTTGCACGAGGCGGCGTTCAAGTTCACCCATGCGGACCTTGGCGCGTTCTTCCTCCGCATCCAGCTGTTCGCGCGCCATGACGAGGCGCTGCAGCGTCGCGCCGGCCTTGGCTTCTTGATCGCGCAGCGGTGGCAACTCGTAAGCAGCGATGGCCTGCAGTCGCGCGCCTTCAGATTGATGCAAGGTGCGTTCGGCGAGTTCGCGCACGTCCGCTTCGAGCTTGCGTTCAGCCTCTGTGATGTCGCGCGTAACGGCTCGATGGGAGATGAAATGCAACAGCGCGTTCTGCTGGCGGATATCGGCGGCGAGCCCCTTGTAGCGCTGCGCCTGACGGGCCTGACGGCGCAGACTTTCCACCTGCGAATCCAGCTGCTTCATCACATCTTCGAGGCGGTTGAGATTATCCTCCGCGCCCTTCAGGCGCAGTTCAGCCTCGTGGCGGCGCGAATGCAGACCGGCAATGCCGGCCGCCTCTTCCAGAATGCGGCGGCGTTGCTGCGGCTTGGCGGAAATGATCTCGCCAATCTGCCCCTGGCGGACCATGGCCGGCGAGCGCGCGCCGGTGGAGGCGTCGGCGAACAGAAGCTGCACATCCTTGGCGCGAACTTCCTTGTGGTTCACGCGATAGGTTGAGCCCTGATCCCGTTCAATCCGGCGGGAGATTTCCAGCGTTTCAGAATCATTGAAGGCGGCGGGCGCTGTGCGGTCAGAATTGTCAAGAAAGAGCGCGACTTCGGCGGTATTGCGAGACGGGCGATTGCCGGAGCCGGAAAAGATGACATCATCCATGCCCGAGGCACGCATGGACTTGTAGGAGCTCTCGCCCATGACCCAGCGCAGGGCTTCGACCAGGTTGGATTTGCCGCAGCCGTTCGGTCCCACCACGCCGGTGAGTCCAGGCTCGATATGAAAGTCCGTGGCTTCGCAAAAACTCTTGAAGCCAACGAGCCGTAACCGGCTGAATTTCATGTCTTTTACGCTCCTGAAGTGTTTTCCGGGGAAAGGAAAACGCTTGAACTATACTGTGCCCTCAAGCCGAGAGCCGGGCCTGCGCCCCTATGCCTCCGCACCCGCCCCGATTCGCAACGGTGCGGATGACTCTATAAGTCGGGGTTTATGCGCTCCGGCGCAAGGTTTTGGCGGGATTTTCCTGTGGAGCAGGCAGGTTTCCAACAGTTACTCTACCTAATTTTGGTCTTCGGCCCGACAATTCGTAACGCCGGAAGGATTGCATAATTTCGATGTCCGGAAGGCTGTTGGATATTACCTTCAGATCGCCAGCAGAAAGCAATCAGGTTCTTTCGTACCCGGCTTAGCCATACATCGGCCCGAAAAAAAGTTACTTTGCCAATCCCTCAATCACCCTGTCAAACGCCTCGATCGGATGGTTCCCCACCAGCTTTTCGGCATTGATGAAGAACGTCGGCGTAGAATCCACGCCAAACACATCCACGGCGTGGGTGCGCATGTGGATGATCTTTTCATACACATCCTGACGGCGCAGGCAGCTTTCGAATTGCTGATGCGACATCCCCTGACGGCGGACAAGTTCTGACAATGTGTTCACGGCGTCGCCGTTGGCTGGTTCCAGCCAGATGCGCTGTTCGGTGAAGAGGAGGTTCAGCATATCGGCGCGTTTAAGCGCGTCGTTTTCGCAGCGCGCCAACATGAAGCCGGCCATCGCCAGAGGGTCGGAAGGAAACTCCCGCAGAACGAAGCGCACTTTTCCGGTGTCGATATATTTTTCCTTCAGCACCTTATACGTGCCCATGTGAAACGCTGCACAATGGGGACAGGACACCGAGGCATATTCAATGATGGCGATTTTTGCGTCGGGATTGCCGATCCATAGATCGGGCAATACATCGTCCTTCAGCAGCGCGTCGCGGCCAGGCGCAGCGCGTGCCGCCAGAGGCGCTAATAGTGCGCCAGCTGCCAAGGCTTGCGCGAAACGGCGGCGCGTCCAGAAATTTGGCTTTTCCATACGCGCCTCCTATCTTCAGCGAGCCTACTTCAAGAAAGGCGCCATCACCTTCTCAAATTCATCCAGCGGCTGGCTGCCCTGCAGCATCTTGCCGTTGATAAAGAAAGTCGGAGTCGATCCAACGCTGAATTTCTGCTGGGCGCGATCCCTGATCTGGCCAATATCTTCATAAAGTTTCTTGTCATCAAGACAGGCCTTGAAGGCGTCTTCAGACATTCCGGCCTGCCGCGTAAGCGCAGTCAGCCCTTCCAGCGGCTTGTCGTTGACCCATTGCGGCTGCTGGGCGAACAGGAGTTCGATCATCGCGGCGCGTTTGTCCGGCCCCTGGCAACGCGCCAGCATGAAGCCGGCCATAGAAAGCGGATCGAACGGGAATTCGCGCACGGTGAGGCGCACCTTGCCTGTGTCGATATATTTTTCCTTCAGCTGCTTGTAGGTGGTGTTGTGGAAGGCGGCGCAATGGGAACAGGTCGTCGAGGCATATTCAATGATAGTCACCGGCGCATCGTCCTTGCCCTGCCAGATATCGGGCAGCGCATTGGGCTCAAGCAGCTGAGCCAAAGGAAAATTGCTCGCATTCTGCGCCACGGCCAAAACAGGAAAAAGGCTCTGCGACGCCAGGAGCGCTGTCGAACCTGCGAGAAGATGGCGGCGCGTAAAACTGGGTGATGACGGCATGGGTCAATCCGGGTTGTCTGGCCGGGGAAACCGGCGAAGGGGTGAGCTTAGCCTGATTCACAAACACGGAAAATGTGGCGGCTGCAAGGGGCGGGCATCCCATCCGCCACTCATACCATCACTTTTGCGTGGGTTTTTCCGCCAATGCGCGCGCGCCGAGCCGGGTGAGCGCGGCGCGCAGGGCATCGTCTTCAATGCCCTCGGCTATTTTTGCCGCTGCATTGACGAATTCGGGCGCAGGAGGCGGTAGTGGCTTTCGTTTCTGTGCGCGGCGGCGCACCGGCCCCTGGCGGATGATGATGCGCCCGACGCAACGCCAGCCCAAACGGGCGTTGATCCGCTCGATAATCAACGGCGCAACATGCTGGAACTCCAGCGCAAAAGCGCCTTCCACCTGCAAAACCAGATTGGCCGGGTCTGGCGGCTGATCGGGCGGACGATTGGGCGCGCGATGCTGCCATTGCAGGCGCTGCGGTTCGCTGACGGCAGCCAAACGTTCGCCTGCGATCTCCTGCCAGTTCACCAGGATATCCGACTGGCCGAATCCAGCCTTGGCCGCCATCGGGTCGATGGCGTGGCGTGTGAGATCGCCAAGAGCGCGGACGAAGGGTTTGCGGGGCAGAGCCATGGGTGAGAGACTAGCATGGATGATGAGATATGCAGCAGGAGAGACGCCGAATTCTAACCTAACGGGAGCCGCGAGACGCCAAATCTCCGAAAGCGCCAATCGCCACACCCGCCACGTAACAGGCAAAATCGCTCCACACGAAAGTATCACCCAACACCAGATGGCCCAGTGTTGTTGCGCGGATGCTGTCGATCCAGGGGGCGTGATAAAGCTGGCTTGTCTCGATAGCGAAAGCGAACAGCAGCGCCAAAGCAGCTGTGCGCAGGGTCGAAAGTCCCGGCAACAGGAAACCAATGCCCAGAAACACCATCAGCGCCCAAAGCGTATCGCCCGCAAATTCGCCAATGATCTCTGGTAGTTCAGGCCGATATTTTCGCGAGGCGAGACCAAGCGCGATCACGATGGCAATGAGTGCGAGATAGAGGAGGCGGTGGCGCGGGCGTAACATTGACAGGCTCATAGCGCAGCAATCTCCTGCACTTTCCGCATCACACTCGGCAAAGCCTCGTCATCGAGTGCGCTCTCATGCACAAAGCGCGCGCCTTCGGGCGCTTTCGTGCTTTCCTTCACTTGCGCAAGATAGACATCCAGTTTCAGCGCGAAATGGGTGAATACATGTTCGACCTGCCGCATCTGCTTTTTCCACATGGCCTTGACGGGTGCATGATTCAGCGCGTGTTGATGATCGAAATCAGCGCTCCAAGCCGTACCAGGGAATTCTGTCATGCCGCCGAGCAGGCCACGCGGCGGGCGCGTGCGCACAAGAACATGGCCATCCGCTCGACGTAAATAAAACACTGCGCCGGAACGCTGTGGCCTTTCTGTTTTGGCCGCACGGCGGGGATAGGTTGCGGCGTCGCCTGCCTTGAATCCGGCACATAACGCATTCAGCGGGCACAGCGAACAGGCCGGATTTTTCGGCGAACAGAGGGTTGCGCCAAGATCCATCATTGCCTGCGCAAAATCTCCGGCGCGTTGCTGCGGCGTGATGTCAGCGGCGCGCGCGCGCATTTGTGTTTTAGCTGCGGGCATAGGTGTATCAATGCGCCAGAGCCGCGCCACGACGCGCTCCACATTGCCGTCGACCACAACAGCGCGCTGACCAAAGGCGATGGCGGCGATCGCGGCTGCGGTATAGGGGCCGATGCCCGGCAGCTTGCGCAAGGCCTCCTCGCTAGACGGAAAAATGCCGCCATATTCCGCCGAGACAGCCTTCGCACAGGCGTGGAGATTGCGGGCGCGCGAATAATACCCAAGGCCCGCCCAGGCCCTCATGATGTCCTCGACCGGCGCAGCAGCCAGCGCCCGAACATCCGGCCATTTCGCCAAGAAAGCCTCGTAGTAGGGCTTTACCGCGGTTACCGTCGTCTGCTGCAACATGATTTCGCTGAGCCAGACCGCATATGGGTCCGGCGTCTGGGCCGGCAGCGCACGCCAGGGCAAGGCGCGGCGATGGCGGTCGTACCAGGCCAGAAGCAGACTTGCGCAAGTTTCGGGCGGCGGCGCTTTGTCTTTAGGCTTTGCAGCCTTGCGAGTGCGGGTTAGCATGGGCTCAGATGTAACGCCCGCGGGGGCATGGGAACAGGGGTAAAAGATGCACAACAGCCATATTCCACCGGATGTCGTTGCGCGGGTCATCAAACGGCGCGGCAAAGAGCATATTCACGACGATCTGATGCCGTCCAAGACGGCGCTGATCGTGGTCGACATGCAGAATGCATTCATGCCGATCCCCGTCGCTCATGCACCCTGTGATATGGCCCCCAAAATCGTACCGCAGATCAACAAACTCGCGCAGGCCGTGCGCGACACCGGCGGCGTTGTGGTGTGGATCCAGACAGCCTGTACGCCCGGCGACAAGATTACATGGTCCAACGCGCACAAAATTGTCAGCCATGAGCGCGCGCTGATGCGATTTGCTGCGCTGGAACGTGGCTCGGAAGGCTACGCATTGTGGCCCGAAATGGATGCGCGGCCTGATGATATATACGTGGAAAAGCATCGCTTCAGCGCCTTCATCCAGGGCTCCAGCGATCTCGATGGTATTTTGCGCGAACAAGGCGTGGACACCGTTTTGATCACGGGCACTGTCACGAACGTCTGCTGCGAATCCACGGCGCGTGACGCGATGATGCTCAACTACAAGGTTGTGATGGTGAGCGATGGCAATGCTGCTGATAATGACGAAGAGCACAATGCCACGCTGCGCGCAATCTATCTCACGTTCGGTGACGTGATGGATTCCGGCCTGATTATCGATTTGCTTAAGCGGCGCAGCAATGTACGGACAGCTGCGGAATAGTTGAACGTGTGAAGGAGCACATAACCCGCCCCGTGCAACATGTAGCGCTCTTTGAACGAAAGTTCAGGAGCGCTCTTCATGAATTGTTTCAAGCATCGCGAATTAACCGCTGTAGGTACTTGCAAGATCTGCTCCAAGGCGGTTTGCCCGGAGTGTGTGCTTGAAGGCGACCGCGACATAACCTGTTCGCCTGTCTGTGAAGAAGAATCCGGTCTTTTCCGCCAGTTGAACCTGCGCGCATTTAAATTGTACGGGATCAGTGAAAAGCCACGTGGATTGCCGCAATCGGTGGTCGCGCCCATGCTGATGAGCGGCATACTCGTTTGCGCCGCAGCATTGGGATTCTGGCTGGAACCGAAAATTGCGTTTGTGCCCGCCATTTTCCTGTTAATGGCATTCGGTGTCGGTGTTGGCGCATTCCTCGCATGGCGCAGACACAAGGAGAATGGTCTGAATATTTGATTGCGCGCTTGTGCCGTGTATTCTGGTCCAGTCTTCAGGATTGAACCGGAAATTTCACATGCTCCCCGTCATTGAACCCTCGACCTTCTCCTTCCTCAAAACGCTCCCCTCGGGAATCGTCTGCGATGCGTTGGGAAGGCTTGGGCTTTCGGGATTTACGGATGGTCTGTACCCCATTCGAAGCGACACCAAGATGGCGGGGCGAGTGCGTACCGTTCAATTTGCGCCAAGGCGCGGTGCGGAAAAATCAGATTTCAACATTTACCGCTTCATCCGTTCCCTCGACAAAGGCGATATTCTTGTCATCGCTACCGATTGCAGCAACAGCTGGATTTACGGGGAAAATATGGCGCATGAAGCACAGTATCATGGGCTTGCCGGCATCGTCGCCGATTGTATGGCGCGCGATGGGCAGGAACTGGCGGGCTTGGACATCCCCTGTTATGCGCGCGGCCTTGCGGTGCGCCCTCCGGCGTTTGAATTCGTCGCCACGGATGTGCCGGTTTCTCTCGCGGGCGCACAAGTTTATCCAGGCGATGTGATGGTTGGCGACGCCGATGGCATTGTCGTTGTGCCGGGCGCGCTGCTCGCAGATGTTGTCTATCAGGCGCGCGATCTTTTCGATCTGGAAAGCCAGCAGGAGAAAGCGATCCGCGACCGGATACCCCTGGATGATCTGCTCGAGGTTATGGCGAAGAAAAGAATCGCGAAGCCGTAGCCTGATTCAAACGGAACAGCCGACAATCTCCGGCACAAATGCATAGACGCCGAAGTGTACTATTTCGCACGATTGCAAAAATGCAATCAGGCTTTCTCCAGCGCTCACCATCGCCATGTGAGGATGGAATGGACAAGCAATCTTCTCTTGCGCTCTTTGCACGCGGGCGCGAAGCCTGGAACGCCTGGGCATTGGCTGCCGAAGCGGAGCTGGACAAAATTGTACGTGACGGGGACTGGACCTGGCGTCCGGACAGCGGTTGCGACATTGAATTCACGAATCCACGGGCGGATCGGTGGCATCTCGAACACGCCGTCGACTTCAGCTACCACGAATTCACAGGGAGAGCCGATTTCAGCGGCTTTATTTTTCCGGGCTTCGCGATGTTTGCGGGCGCAAAATTCCTGTCCGAAGCGGATTTTTCACACATCGAGGTGCAAAGAGCTATCTGTTTTAACTACGCATCATTCGGCGGGCCCACCACGTTTGCGGACGCAAGGATCCACTCGGAAGCCGGCTTTCATACCGTGAAATTTTTGAGCGCCGCCCGTTTCGAACGTGTCCACATATTGTGCGCAAAATATGAACCGGATATGCGCGGATACATCAGTTTTTCCCATGCGCGGTTTAATGGCGGCGCGCATTTTTCCCGCTCTATTTTTGAAGGGTATGCGAATTTTCCCAAGGCTCAATTTCTGGGCTGCGCGGAATTTGACGGGGCCGTTTTCAGGCGCTCCGCCGATTTGGATGAAACGCAGTTTCAAGGCCCTGCATCGTTCAAAGGTGCGAGCTTTCCAAAAGGCATGGATTTTTCCGGCGCCTTGTTCGCCCTTCGGCCAAACCTTCAGGGAACAGGCTGCCGGATTTAGCCGCCGCCCGCCAACCGCCTCACGAGCCGGTAGAGATATTCCTTGCCTTCAAACAATTGCTTCACACCGACCTGTTCGTTCAGGCCATGCACACCGCTCTTGCCTTCTTCAGAAAAAATGCCTGAGACTCCATAGGCGGGAATGCCGTGTTTGCGCAGCCAGCGGCTATCGGTATAACCGCCCGATTGTGTGGGTATGACAGGAATGCCCGGCCACAGCTCTGCGCTGATCTCTTCCACTGCCTTGATGATCTCCGGCGACATCGGCGAGGCCGGGCTGTCGACAATTGTGCCCAGCGGTATGACGGCGATCTTCTCGTCCTTCACGGCTGCTTTTAATCCGCGCTCGACGTCGTCAGGGTTTTCATCCGGCAGAAGACGGCAGTTGATTGTCGCACGTGCTGTCTGCGCCATGGCGTTTTCCGCGTGACCAGCCTCCAGCATGGTTGCGACGCAGGTGGTGCGTATCTGTGAATTGTAGTTGCCGCGCCTTGAAAGCGGCGCGATAACTTCCGGTCGGTTGTCGCCGGCCATCAGCGCCGCCAGCGCAGAACGGACTTCCGGGGCATCCAGTTTCGTGATGATCTGAAGATAGGCGCCGGTTACCGGGTTCAACCGTGCGGGAAATTCATAATCGGCGATCCGCACAAGGCCTTCGGCCAGTCTGGTAATTGCATTATCGCGGCGTGGCTGGGCGCTGTGGCCGCCGGGATCCTTAACTTCGAGTTGAAAACTTCTGTAGACCTTTTCAGCCAGCTGGATGTTGGAACTAACCGGCTTGCCATTGCGCATCTTCGCGCCGCCGCCCTCGTTTAAAGCAAATTCCGCATCGATGAGCGCGCGGTGATTTTCCAACAGCCAGCGCGCACCATCATGCGGGGAATTTGCGAGTTCCTCGTCAGTCGTCAGCGCCAGTATTATATCACGATCCGGCTTTAACCCTTCGGCGCGCATGCGAATTAGGTTGGTGACAAAAATAGAGGCCATCGCCTTGTCATCGAGCGCGCCGCGGGCGCGAAAATAGCCATCGCTCTCCTTCAGCTTGAAAGGATCAAAGGCCCAGTCCTCGCGTTTGGCTTCCACAACATCCATATGAGCGAGCAGCAACATGGGCTTTTTCGCGCCATTGCCGCGCAGGCGCACGACCATATTTCCCTTGCGGGGAGCGGACGAAAGAACCTGCACATCGGCTGCGGGAAAGCCCGCATCGATCATGCGCTTGGCCATGGCGTTGGCCGCAATCAGCGTATCGCCTGATGATTCTGTCGTGTTGATTTCGACAAGCTCTTTATAGATAGAGCGGAACAGTGTGTCGTTAGAGTTGTCCTGTGAGACGGAAGCGCTAGCGAGCAAGCTCGATAAAGCGATGGCGCTTATTAGGCCATTTATCACCATTCTCATCTCCTCTGCCTCCATGATCGCGCCTCTACCAGGTAACTGCTATACTTGTAGCATCCAGCGGTGTCCCTATTTGAGTTTCAGGGGCAATTGCTCTCATAGTCAGCAACAGCGGATTCAAAATCGCTCTGGGCTGAACGCACTCGGCGGAATTCTGACGAGCAAGCATCATGTCCTTGGCTCCCAGAAACGCAACTGGAATATCGTCTCAGCGCAGTTGCGATACCAGAAGCTGCCGAATTGTATGATTCAATAGCCGTATTGCACTCTTCCGTTCCAGCGTAGGCCGTGGCCGTGGAAAATGCTAACAGCGTTGCAATGAAGTAGGAATTTCTCATTCGCACTCGAGCCTTTTCGGGATGATCGGCCACGATCGTAGCCCTAACTGCGTCCGCAGGCGACTTGATTCCGCCCTTGTGTGGGATTGCAAAAAAATCGCTCCCTGCGCGGATGTCGATTATGGACGAATTTATGACGCTGAACCCGCCGGTGCTGGGCGATACGGCCCCGAAGGTTATTCGCTTCGAGTGAACCGCCATTGTCGGCGCACCATATTGGAGAAATATCGCGACCAGCATCTTCGAAAGGCAGGACCCCACGATACGCGCGTCCATGCGCCGTCTCACCGGCCTGACCTCCGGTTTTCCAAGAAGGTCGAGAAGCACAAGGCAGCACCCGCCCTTAACTTCGCACGTAATAGTGTGGTAAGCTTGCACAAGACCTTGCGGGTTATGCCCGTAAGGATGGCGGACGTGGCCCTCCAATTTTTGGTCTTTGACCGAAATGGTCAATGCAACTTCAAACTAGGATTAACATTATGTGGAGCCAATTGCAAAACCGCGATTGCGCGCTGATTTTTCGCCCTGAAAGGGAATAAATCGAGGCATCCGGGTCCGAACCTGGCATGGTGTTTCCACGACAAATCACCAACAGGCGAGTGCCTCGAAATGCCTCTGCGCGAGACGCTATC
>CANJJI010000113.1 GCA_947474545.1 Beijerinckiaceae bacterium
CGAGCAACCATCCCTAACCAGAGCAACGATGCGCTCGCGCAAATCAAGAGAATAGCTGTGTCCCATGAATCACCTCCGACAAAGGTGAATCACGTTCCCGCCAAAAGGGGAATCCCGCTCGATTCCTTTTTCAGGTACGAGGCTCTAGAGCTACGGTAACAGAAGAATTTATGTTAAGAGGATATAAATCCGCCGTCCGCGCGGCCTGAGCTATTACTAACCGGATCGATAATGCAGCCATCCAATCCAATCAAATCTACTCCCGAAGGACAGGAGTTCCAGCAAAAGACGCAGGACATTCTTGAGCGGATCAAGAACTTGCCTCATTATAAGGCCAGTCCGGAAGAAATCGAAATTCTGATGCGGCCGGAGCAATCCGAGACAACACGGAAGTTTGCTGTTCTTTCGCTCTTCAAGGCTGAACGTTTCGCCGAAGCGATGCCGTTTGCGCGTGAGATGGCGGATCGTGAGCCGAACGAAGAAAATCTGAAAAATCTCTGGGTCATCCTGCTGCGCGTGAAGGATCGCGAGGGGCTGCTGGAGGTGGCGGCCTAAGCGGAAGGTATTATCACGCCGATCGACTATTATTCGCTGATGACCAGCACCTACACCTGTCTGCAACGTTTCCAGGAGGCGATCCGCTCCGGTGACCTGTGCCTTAAGGCGCGGGACGAGAAATTCGCGGGTGGGGCTGGCGTGGCGAGCCATCTTGTCATGCCAAAATTCAACCGGAATGCGGTCTCACGCAACGTCATTGCATTTTCGGTGTTTGGCGCAGACGAACGATACCTCAAGGGCGCAGAGAACAATTCAATCGCGGCCCGCTATGTGTATCCCGCATGGATTTCGCGTTTTTATGTTGACGAAAGCGTACCGGCCGCCTTTTGCAGCCGGCTGGTCCAAAATGGTGCTCAGGTCATCATGGTGGACAGCATGCCAGCTGCCAAATTCGGGACGCAATGGCGCTTTCTCGTCGAAGATGATCAGGAAGTGGATTTTTATCTGGTGCGGGATGCGGATTCAGCCGTGACCTCGAAGGAAGCTCTTGCCGTTGCCGAATGGGTGCAATCAGACAAGGCGTTTCATGTGATGCGCGATGATCTGGCTCATACAGAGCTGGTGCTTGCGGGAATGTGGGGCGCGCGGCGCGGCAATATCGGCAACATGCGGCAGCGTGTTCTGGACTACGATAAAACAGTCCAGTCTATCGCCAATTACATCCACAAAGATCAACATTTCCTGCGGGAAAAAATCTGGCCGCTGATGCGCTCCAGCGTTTACCTGCATGATCGTTTTTTCAATTTCATGAACCCCAATCGTTACGACGAGAGACTTGAACTTCCTGTCCACCGCCATATTGGCCAGAATGACTGGGTTCATTACAAGCTGAACAAGCCAGCGGGTTGATACGCGGGCCTTTGTCTGTGTACCGAGGCATGTTAAACGCGGGCCGGATTTGCCGCAGTGCGGCTCACCCTTGGAGGCAGGATGTTATTATTTCGTTCGACTATCGCTCTCACGCTGACGGCGCTCGCCATTGCGAGTCCCGCGTCAGTCCGCGCCGATGCGGTTTCGGATTTCTACAAGGATAAAAAGCTTAATCTTTACGTCGGTTATACGCCCGGCGGCGGCTATGATGTTTACGCGCGTCTTCTGGCCCGCCATATGAGCCGTCATATGCCCGGCAACTCCAGTGTGCTCGTGCAAAATATGCCCGGCGCGGGGTCGGTCCGGCTGGCGAACTGGATATACAGCGTGGCGCCAAAAGACGGAACGGCCTTTGGAACAGTGGCGCGAGGCGTTGCCTTTGATACTTTGTTCGGTGTGGCGGGATCACAGTTTGATGCCACAAAATTCAACTGGATCGGCAGCATGAATGATGAGGTCAGTGTGTGCGTCGCCTGGCACACGTCTGGCGTCACCTCGTTTGAGGATTCGTTCAAGAAGGAGCTGGTGGTCGGCGGCACGGGCGGCAGCGCCGATACAGACCAGTTTCCCAAAGTCCTCAACGGCGTGCTGGGCACGAAAATGCGCGTCGTCGTTGGTTATCCCGGCGGCAATGATATTAACCTGGCCATGGAACGCGGCGAAGTCACAGCCCGGTGCGGCTGGTCGTGGTCGAGTGTGATTTCGACCCAACAGCAATGGCTGCGTGACAAGAAGATCAACGTGCTCGTTCAGCTTTCTCTGGCGAAACATGCCGATTTGCCTGACGTGCCGCTGGTGATGGATTTCGCCAAGACGCCCGAAGAGAAGGCGATTTTGAAACTTGTTTTCGCACGGCAGGTGATGGGACGCCCATTCATGGCGCCGCCCGGCGTCCCCGCTGATCGCGTCGCCGCGCTGCGCAAGGCCTTCATAGACACACAGACTGATCCGCAATTTCTGGATGAGGCGAAAAGGGCGTTGATTGAAATAACCCCGGTGCCCGGCGAGCGCATTCAGGAACTTGTCAAGGAAGCCTATGAAACGCCCAAGCCGATCATCGACAAGGTTGCCGAATTGCTCAACGAAAAGAAAAACTGACAACAAACCCGAGGGAGAGACACATGGACGATTTAACGAGGAAGAAATCGGGCGTTGCTGCAAATTATCGTGGCTGGCAGTCAGATATAATCGTCGATCTCATCAAGCAGTATGATTTTGACTTCATTCCGCTGAACCCGGGTGCGAGCTTTCGCGGTCTGCATGACTCGCTGATCAATTATGGCCAGAACGAGCCGCCGATGATGCTCTGCAATCACGAGGAGATCGCGGTGCAGATCGCCCACGGCTATGCCAAGGCCTCGGGCAAGCCTGGCGCCTGTATTCTGCATAATCTCGTGGGCATGCTGCATGCGACGATGGCGATCTATTACGCCTATATAGACCGTGTGCCGATTTTCATCATGGGTGCGACTGGTCCGATGGATGAAGGCAAGCGCCGCCCGCATATCGACTGGACGCATACCGCTCTCGTTCAAGGCAACGCTATCCGCGATTATGTGAAATGGGATTACCAACCCACAGCGATCGACGGCGTGCCGGAAAGTTTTGCCCGCGCTTACTCCATCATGACGACGGAGCCGCAAGGCCCGGTCTATATGTGCTATGACGCAGCCCTGCAGGAAGCGCCGCTCACACGCGAAATTCCGTTACCGCCGAAAAGCTCAGTGGCGACGCCTTCGCCCATGATGCCCGATCCCCGGGCCATCGAAGCTATTGCCGACAAGCTCGTAGCCAGCGAATATCCAATTTTGCTACCCGAATATGCCGGTCGCCGTGCAGGCGGATTTGAAAGCATTGTGAAACTTGCCGAGACCATTGGCGCAGGCGTTTGGGACATCAACAATGCGCTGAACTTCCCCAACAAGCACCCGCTCTGCATCAGCCTCGACAAGGGCGCACTGAAAGGCTCCGATCTTGTTGTCGGTCTGGATGTCAAGGATTTCGAGAAAGCGACGAACGAGCTGGATTCGACCAAGCGCGAACTCACGCCGCTGGTGAATGCGGATGCGGATTTTGTCGAAATGGGTTTCGGCGAGGTCAACATTTCCAAATGGTCCATGGATTATTGCCGCATGCAGCCCTGCAGCGTACGCGCGCTGGGCGATACAGGGCTTGGCATTCCCGCGCTCGTGGAAGCGTTGAACAAGCGCATCGACGGCAATGGAGCCCTGAAAGAGAAGATCGCCATCCGCAAGGCAAAAATCGGCAAGCGGCACGATGAAACCTGGGCAAAGTGGCAGGAGGAATCCCGCAAGAACTGGGATCAATCGCCCATGACAACGGGCCGGCTAGCGCATGAAGTCTGGGATGCGATCAAGGATGAAGACTGGGTTCTGACCGCCAACACGATCAAGGGAACGCTGCGCAAGGTCTGGGACTTTGACAAGCCCTACAGGCATCCGGGTGTAGAACTGGGCACGTCTACGCAAATCGGTATTTCACTTGGCGTCGCCATGGCGCACAAGAAAGCGGGACGTCTCGTTGTTGATATCCAGCCTGAC
Organism: Beijerinckiaceae bacterium; assembly: GCA_947474545.1. GTDB lineage: Bacteria > Pseudomonadota > Alphaproteobacteria > Rhizobiales > Beijerinckiaceae > Terripilifer. The sequence goes on from CANJJI010000113.1 coordinate 3,990, forward strand.
GGCGATCTCATGTTTGATGCGGGCGCACTCTGGGTCGCGGCCAAATATGAAATTCCCATGCTGATCGTGATGTATAATAACCGCGCCTATTATAACGACTGGGAACACCAGATCCGCATGGCGCGCCTGCGCGGCACTGATGAAGCAAAAGCGCATATCGGCATGGACCTGTTCGGTCCCGAGCCCGATTTCGGTGCGCTTGCGCGCTCTATGGGCGTTTATGGCGAAGGCCCGATTGAAGACCCAAAGGATGTCGCCGCTGCGCTGAAACGCGCAATTGCCGTTGTGAAATCAGGCAAACCTGCACTGATTGATACGATCACACAGCACAGGTAAAATCTTGGCAGCGTGGGCGGTGTTTGTGCGCCCTCGCCGCTCCCTTTGCGGACGATATCGCTCTGCGTGATTATATTTTCGCTTCAAAGACCAGAAAATATTGACGCGGCAGAAAATCATGCGCCGCAATGCGTCGATATCCCGCCGCGCTCATTTCGCTCTCAACAGTGCTGATGGGCAACCGCATATGCTTGGGCGCCCCTTCCGGCGAGTCCGGACGAAAATCGATGACAGCCACGCGTGCGTCAGGCTTCAACGAGCTTTGAAGCGCTTTGAAATAGTCAACGCGTTTGCCGATGTGATGATAGACATCCAACATGATCGCGACATTGACCTTTTCTGGAAGATTTGGCGATAATTCGCTCGCCTGAACTGCCACGAGATTTGTAATCTTGTTTTCCTGGGCACGTTTTCCCAGAAATGCCACCATATCTTTGCTAAGATCAGCAGCGAATACCTTACCCTCCGGCACACTCCGTGCAATACGGGCGGCCAGAAAACCGGTTCCCGCGCCCAGATCGGCGACAACATCGCCAGGTTTGAGCGCGAGCGCTTTCAATATTTCATCGGGCTTCTGCCATTCATCGCGCTTGGGGTCATCAAATGTTTTCGTCCATTTTTCCGCATCATCGAATTGGCCATGCTGATGATGTTGACCTGGTTCACTTCGGGTTTGACCCCCATGTTGAATGTGTTGGGCATGCTGCTGACCTCGCTCGTGATCTTCCGCTTCGTGAGATTGTGGATGATTGCCATGTTCGTCCATGACGACAGTCCCTTCAAAACTGTCAAAAAGAGCAATCCTGGACTTCGGCAATGCGTTTTCCGCGCGTTCGAGTGAGTCTGCCAAACGCTTTGCCCTCGCTTCGTCTATTCCGATTTTAGTCAATCCTACGATCTGACGAAGCGATTCACCCGAGCACAATGCAATGTTCCATGCATCGCCTTTTCGGCGCAGAAGCGCACGACCGCCACGTGAATCCTGTATCCAGCTTGCAATAGCGATATCGTCGTCGATAACGACTGGTTCAACAGTAAGCCGCGCATCAGGCCTGTCGAATTCCTTCATCATGACGGCCACTATATAGCCAGTCGCAGTCGTTTGTGCCAATGCAGTTGCGTAGCTGCCGATTGCTGCGACGACACTAAGCCATGCAGTAAGAATAATCGTTTTCATAACGAAGCTCCAGGTTTTCCGGGGTTTGATTTCAAATTAAAAATGCGTTCCGCCAGCGCCGCCAAAGCGCGCTGGTGAACATTGTTATGAATGACCGGACGGCGGGTCTTTGAGACAGTTTCGTTGATCAATGATGATCGTGTTCACCATGTCCACTACCAGCCGCAGGCATTGCGCTCGCACCAATGGGCGCTACCTGATATTCGATCTCAACGCTTCCCGCCTTCTCGAAAACCAGCGTGCCTTTTATTGGCTTGCCTGCAGTCAACGGCTCTTTCAATTGCATGAACATGACATGATAACCGCCGGGCTTGAGTTCAACGCTTTCGCCGGGCTTTATTTCCAGCCCCTGCACAAGCTGCCGCATTTTCATCATGCCGTTGTCCGTGCTCATTTCATGGACTTCCAGCCGCCCGGCGATGGGAAGCGTGCCTCCCGTGAGGCGATCGGATTCCTTGCCGGTATTGGTAATTTTCAGATAACCGCCGCCGACCTGCGCTCCTTTTGGTGTTGCGCGTGTCCACGGTGCGGATATTTTCAATGCGCCAATCATATAATCTTTAGACACAGTTTGCCCTTGCGCTGCCGCGACAAGTTGCAGAACAGGCGCGGGCGCTTTCAACTTTGCATTGGCGTCATGCGCAGGGGGAATTTCGATCCATTTCTCCGTTCCGTTCGCGCATTCCTGCACGACGGGGACATATGTTGCCTTGGGAAGAGTCCCAGGTGAAATAGTCCCGGTAAAAATGAATTCGTCATAATTTTCGTCGGCGAGGTTGCCCCCAGACCAGACGATCTCCTTGACGCCTTCGTGAATCATCTTGCCGTGGTTGTTGAACGGCGTCGCGTACGGGCCTTTTTTCGTCGACAATTGCCAGCCGGCCTTCGGCATCGGCTTTACGTTGACGATCTCGTCGGGAATGCTGACGCGGAGCGTCTGCGTTGCTTGTCCATTGCAGCCGTGCGGAACTCGTACGACTCCCTTGTAGCTTGAGCCGATAGTCGCTTGGCTGATTTCAAGCGTGGAATGAGCGGATGCATTGGAAAGCGGACAAGCGAAAAGAATTGCGGACGCAGCCGCAGTGAGTGCGATTTTCATGACATTGATCCTGTTGCGATAGGGCGAAGCCTGCGCGGACGCAGACAATTCAGACAGCAGAAAATGCCATCGCCGGAGGCCCGCGCGCAGGCGCGCCAGCGCGCGGAAAAGCGGGAATAGAAAAGTCGTTGGCGGCCGCAGCGATCATCTGGCCAGATGTCAGGCGAAGGCCAGCCGTTCCAAATTGTTCAGGTGAGCCTAACGGACCCGCGCCAGCACAATGTAAAATGCATTCGCAGCCCGCATGCCCCGGCTGGCCTGGCCCCTCGTGGCTCGTACCACCACCTTCGAGACAGAGCGACGCCATTTGTGCGGGATCGAGCCCTGGCCGCGCTTTCACGGCTGACGCCAACAACACGCCCTGGAGCACAAGCGCATACCAGGCCAGGATCGTGAACCCAAGCCGCATAGCCGTCAGCCGGAATGGACGCGCGCGTTGCATGGAACAATCAGAGCGCGCCATTCATGTTCCCGTCAAGCCGCCAGGCACCGGACAGATAGCCGCTCCTCACCTGAACCGGATCCCATACATGGCTGTCACCTTTCAAAACGCCTTGCCCAGGCTGGATACGCCCTCTAGTTTGCCCGTCATCATGCCGGATCGCCTGGGGGGCAAACCGGTTCGCTCACACCATATCCGGCAGGTTTCATGGACTTCTCGCTTCTGACAGCGCCCGATATCGGGCCGTGGCTTTTCCTCGGGCTGTGTTTTGCTTCTTTTGCAACGGCGCTACTGGGCACACTCACGGGGGCGGCCGGCGGCCTTATTCTGCTCGCGCTGATGGCCAATATCCTGCGGCCGGAAGTTCTGATCCCCGTGCATACCGTCGTCCAATTGGGGCAGGGCGTCAGCCGTACGCTCATCATGCGTCAACATGTAGTGAAGGAGACTGTGCTGCCGTTCGTGATCGGCGCCACCACCGGCGCCATTGTCGGCGCAAAGGTGTTTGTTTCCCTGCCTATGGGCTGGCTTCAGCTGATTCTTGGCTTTTTCATCTTGCTGGTCACCTGGATGCCCAAGCTCGGCCGCATCGGTGGCGTCAATGCGCGCTTTCTCGGCGTTGGCTTTGCCGCAACATTTATCGGTGTTTTCGTTTCGGCGACGGGAACCCTGATCGCTCCATTCATCGCCGCTGCTTCGCCCACGCGCCACAATCACGCAGCGACCCTGGGCATTCTGATGAGTATCACGCATACGCTCAAGCTGATGGCGTTTCTGTTCGTCGGCATCGCGATAGGCGCTTATTTGCCTTTGATGATCGCCATGATTCTCACGGGAGCTGTCGGCAACTGGATGGGCGAAGTTGCCTTGCTGCGGATGCCCGAGGCGCGTTTCAGAATGATTTTCCAGATATGCCTGACAATCCTCGGCCTGCGGCTGCTGTGGACGGCAGCGCAAAGCGCCGGGTGGATTTGAACGGACTGAGATTTTGGCGGGAAAACTGGTCGGAGTGAGAGACCGACTATATGACATTCGCCCATGTCCGACTACGTTCGATAAACCGCTTATAATACAACTATTTTATAAACAGACTGCCTTCCCTTGTTCATATTTATCCGCTACAATCCAAGTCGAATTGTAAGACCGATTGTAAGACCGGAAGCGAACAAATGGCTAAGCTTTCAGCACGCAAGGTTGCTTCAGCCAAGGCCGGACGGCACGGCGACGGGCAAGGTCTTTATCTGGTCGTCGCCCAAAGCGACGGACGTAAATGGGTGTTTCGCTTCACCTTCGCAGGCAAGGTGACAGAAATGGGCCTCGGGTCCGCGGAGGTAGTTTCTCTCTCGGAGGCCCGAGACAAGGCGCATGAGGCTCGCAGGTTACTCAGCGCGGGACAAAACCCAATTGAAGCGCGGCGGCTTGCTGTAATGGCCTCCACCGGTAAGCCAACATTCGGATCGGTTGCCGACGATTTGATTTCCTCCAAAGAAGGCGGCTGGAGGAACCAGAAACACCGCGACCAGTGGCAGTCGTCGCTAGCCACCTATGCCGCACCGCTCCGGCCCCGCCCAGTTGATGAGGTCGATACGGAGGCCGTGCTTACAGTCCTGAAACCAATCTGGACGGCAAAGCCGGAAACTGCGAACCGGGTCCGCAATAGAATTGAATTAGTTCTCAATGCAGCAAAGGCCAAAGGGCTTCGGTCTGGCGACAATCCCGCCACATGGCGCGGCCATCTTGACCAGCTGCTGGCAAAACGTCCGAAGGCTTCGGCGCGCGGGCATTTCAAAGCCATGCCCTATGAGGAAGCTCCGGCATTCTTCGCTAGGTTGCAAAGCAGAAGCACGATGGCCTCATGGGCGCTGGAGTTCTGCATTCTGACTGGCGCGAGGTCGAAGGAAGTGCTCGGTCTGCGATGGGCTGAAATCGACCTGACCGCCAAGATTTGGACCCTGCCTGCGCCGAGAACCAAGGCCGAGCGCGAACACCGCGTCCCGCTATCCGCTCCAGCAATCGCCATACTTGAAAAGGCTCGCGAGATTTCGACGGGGGAATATGTGTTCCCCTCGCCGCGCGGTGACCGGCCACTTTCTCACATTGCGATGCAAAAAGTCTTGGCACGCATGAATATCACAAACGCCACTGTACACGGTTTTAGATCGACGTTTCGCGATTGGGCTGGTGACGCCACACTGTTTCAGCGTGAAGTTGCAGAGGCTGCCTTGTCGCACAAGGTCGGCGATGCCGCAGAGCAGGCTTATCGGCGTGGCGATGCTCTGGAAAAGCGGCGGGCGCTCATGGAGGCTTGGGCCAACTACTGCGAATCTGTGGAAAAGGGCAACGTAATTCCACTTCGGCATGCCAGCGCCACAAATCGAAGCAATGGATCATAGGCGCGGATAGGACGGCCATCCGACAAGCCGATTGCACCATCGGTTTCCGCGTGTCTCTCTGGTGCGCGCGGGTGCACGCGATGGGAAAAACTAGTCCAAAATGGATTTCTCCTCGAAAGCTTAGTGAATATTATTTGGAACGGTACTTGCCTGGCGAGAATGTTCGAGGAATTGACTACGCACTTTTTCATGCGGTTAAAGAGGGTCGGATACGAAGTCGTTTTGATGGAAAAATTTTAGACAGCGCCGCTGCTGATGCTCTCTGTTCGCGAAATTGGGGTCCTAATCTATGGACATTGCCCCCTGATATTGAATTGTCAGTCGATGATACCGTTGAGGAATTTAGCGACGGAGATTCTCAAATAAGAGCCCCTGTAATTGTGATGTCGCATGCAGAGATCGAAACACTTCTTCAGGCGAAAGATAAGCAGCAATCTGTTGGCCGAAGAGGCAGAAAGCCAAAATTTGACTGGGATGCCATAGACGCAGAGGCAGCAAGGCTATTTGAACATCATGGTACATTCCAATTGGCGGACAAAGATTGGAACGTGCAAGCAAGATTAGAAGAAGGAATAATTGAGTTTTGCGAAAAGAAATATGGAGAGGCGCCCGCCATTAGTTCTGTTCGGAAAAGAGCCAGTCATTGGATAGACACATATAACAAGCGCTTTTAGCAAGCGCCCTGCCATGAATGGCCGGTGATAATCCAATCTTTTAGCGCAGCGTTTTTGGCTGTAGTTATTGCTTTATAGGTAAACCGGCATTGGGTCGATGTGGGAGGTGCTGTCACGATCATTCCGCTTACGGGAATAATCATGCCGGGGGCCTGCCCGGTCAGAACCCATTGGAAAGCGGTTTCGTTATTTCCAACCGCGAACGATGTATGTGGCGGCCCCCGACGCAAGGCTATATCGGCAATTGTCTTTCCATGATCGGCGACCATCAGGCGTTCCATGCGGTCACCCTGAGCCTCTCCCATGCATCCTCCGAGCGTCAAAATTCCGGCTGCCGTAATTATTGACCATTTAATTCTGAGCATGAGTTTCTCCCGTAATAACAGAAAGGTATAATGGTCAGTAATTCATTTCTGACCATTTTTGGCTATTCTGGCCGATATTCGAGCTCGCTTCTGCGATTCTTCGTGCATGCCCGTTCATATCCGGGCGAACATGGAGCATAGCTATGCAGCAAACAACCATCAATATCCCTTCGGAGCGTCCCTTGGCGTTCCGTGTAGACGACTTCTGCCGAAAAATCGGGATCGGGCGAACCACCTTTTACGAACTTATCAAAGAGAAAAAGATCAAAACCGTCATCATCGGCGGGCGGCGTCTAGTGCCTGCCACCGAGGCGGATCGCCTTCTATCAGAGGGCATGCAATGAACCCTATTTTTGAGATGGGACCGCCCCCGGAAAATCGAGGCCCGGCCCTGCGCGTCAACGCAGGAAACCGGGCGGAATGCTTTAGGAACGAAGCAGTTAATAGCACGAAATTCGCTTCGACGGAAGATTTTGCAGCGGTGTTCATCGCACGCCGCTACCGTCTCACACCATGCATGGCGCGCGTTATCGCTAGCCTCGCTGACATTGGCGGGAGACTCGCATGACAGCGACCGCCCCAGCAATCACGATGAGCATGTCAATTTATGACGCGCAATGGCACCGCCGCCATATTCTCGCGGAATTGGCTGAGACAATGGAAAGTCTCTCAATATCGTTGCGCGAGTCAGCCTGGCGCGGCGACGATCAACAGTCGCTTGTCCTCACGCGTCAACATCGCACGGTTCTGATTGAAGCCCTCGCGCTTACGAAGGAATTAACAGGGAGCGATCAATGACTGTTCCTCCGGTTGAATATGAAGAATGGCCTCAAGTTAAGCGTGATCAGTTTTGGGCAGGTATTAACCGCAGCATTCATGCGAAAAGTGGGGATATTCCGTTCAAGGCGATGGACGATCAACCGAGCACTCGCGCGAATGGTGGTCAGTCTTGGCCGATCCCAAAGGCGCTGCCCAATGGGTTGTTGCCGGTAGCACGCTTTGACGCTGACTTTCTGCCTGCGAGTGTAGCGCCATGGGTTGTGGACATTTCAGAGCGGATGCAATGTCCGCCTGATTTTGTCGGCATTGCCGCGGTCGTCGCCATGGGAAGTGCGCTCGGCAGAAAGGTAGGCATTCGACCTCAGATCAGAACCGATTGGCTTGAGGTTCCCAATCTTTGGGGATGCATCGTTGGCCGTCCGGGCGCGATGAAATCTCCAGCTATGGCAGAAGCGCTTAAGCCATTGCATCGGCTGGAGACCGAAGCAAGCAAAGCCAACGATGACGCAGCCCGTGATTACGCTCTCGCTATTGAGGTCCATAAAATCTCTAAAGATGAGGCGATTAAAAAAGCCCGTAAAATAATCGGAGACGGCAAGACCGGGGCAGAAGCTCTACTGGAATTGTCGGAGCCAGAAAAGCCGCTGGAACGGCGCTACGTCGTCAACGATGCTACATATGAGAAGCTCGGCGAAATCCTCGCCGACAATCCAAATGGCGTTCTGGCATTCCGCGATGAAATCGTATCGTTACTCAAAACCCTCGACCGAGAAGATAACGCCGCTGCGCGCGGCTTCTTCCTGACAGCGTGGAATGGCACCGCCGGTTATAAGTTCAACCGGATCATGCGCGGCAAGACGAACATCGAGGCGGTTTGCGTCTCTTTACTTGGCTCTACCCAACCCGGAAGGCTCGCCGAATATGTACGTCGGGCGAGCGGCGCAGGGGACGATGGACTGATCCAGCGTTTCGGTCTTTTGGTTTGGCCTGACCAAAGCCCTGCATGGCGGAATGTCGACCGATTTCCGGACAGCGAGGCGAAGGCAGCAGCTTGGGAGGTTTTCGAACGGCTGGATAAACTCGTCCCGGACGCCATCGGTGCGCGTTATGATCAATTCGGTGATCTACCTTATATTCGCTTTGATGAGACGGCGCAGGAAGCTTTCACGGAATGGCGAACTGATCTTGAGGCGCGACTCAGGGCTGGTGATCTTGCGCCAGCACTTGAAAGCCATCTGGCAAAGTATCGGAAGCTTGTTCCCACGTTGGCGCTGATCAATCATCTCGCTGATGGCGGCTCTGGCAATGTATCGGAAACCGCATTGGTCAGGGCGCTGGCATTCTCGGAATATCTGGAGACGCACGCGCGCCGCGCCTACGGGTCCGGAACCGAGGCCGAGGCAGAAACTGCGAAGGCCATACTGTCACGGATAAGTAAGGGCGATCTGCGCGAAGGTTTCACCGCGCGCGACGTCTACCGCAACCAATGGTCCAATCTATCGGATCGCGAGGCCGTACAGGCAGGACTAGACTTATTGGCCGATTTGGACTGGCTCGCCACGTCAACAGCCCAGTCTGCGGGCCGGTCAAGAACTTCGTACCGGATCAATCCGAGGGTGGCGAAATGAGCGCTTATCTCGCCCGTCTAAAATCAATTGTTGCCGCGCCTGTTCAGGAAAAAGGGGCAGGGTACCAACTGACAAAACTGACAAAAGCCCCTTCTGTCAGCTTTGTCAGTGACCGGGGTACCCCTTTTTCTCGGCTCGTTCCTGTAATTGAGGCCGCTGCACCGCCTGCAAATGATAGCAGTGAACTTGATATGGACTTGATCGCCGAGCGCGCGGCGCTGGCGGCTGACAGCGTGCCGCCCTGCTATCTGCAAGCTTGGGCCAAATTTCAGGCCCGGCAGCCGCTGTGGACCTCTCAGGAGCAATGGCAGCGCGCTGTAGATCATGCGGGGCAATTCCTAGACCGATGGGGGTTTCTTGCCGCCGAATTCGAATGGAGCCCGGATGATCTGTTCGGACGAGATGGGCTAGCCTTTTCTCTGAATGGCGAGGCCGTCCGAGCGTTGGGGCCTTTCCATGCAGTGACAGTTAATGGAGGTGCATTTGAACGCAAAGGCTCTGAAGGCGACCGGAGGCACTATGGCCAATAAGGCTAAAAACGCGAAGGAAAAGGAAATCCTTCAGGTTGTGCACCCAGCGGACGCCCCGCCGCCGAAGTTAAAATATATCGGCGGTAGTGACTCAGATGCGTGGAACAATCATCTCGCAAGTTCTGTCTTGAACTCTCTTGTTATTGCGCAGACGCCCTTTGCGCAGGATCGCCAAGAAGGGCAAGCCGCGACTATCGCGGGAATTGCTTCTGTTGAAATATCAGATCCAATAGAAGCGATCATCGTCGGTCAGATCATTGCCGCCAATGACACTAGCCTTGAAATGCGCAGGCGCGCATGGCTGAAAGATCAGTCTTTCGAATGTCGGGTCAAGTATCTTGCGTTGGCAGATAAAGCGGCCCGAACGATTGGCACTCTTTCCGAGGCCCTTGATCGGCGGCGTGGCAAGGGCCAACAGATCGTCGTCAAGCATGTGACTGTCAATGCAGATCAGGCTGTAGTCACTGATCACGTTATCACCGGAACCCGGGGGCTCCCAAATGGAAATCGGAATCAACCCCATGCAAAAGCGATCTCCAATGCATCTGACCTTGAAATGCCATGCGACGTCGAAACGGACGGGCAGAAAGTGCCAATCGCCAGTAGTTAAAGGCTGGAAGGTTTGCCGAATGCACGGTGCTGGCGGCGGTGCACCTAAGGGAAACCGTAATGCTTGGAAGCATGGCGCATATTCTGCGGAGATCAAAGATTTGACGCGTCTTGTTTCTGAGCAGGCGCGGGAGGCTACTCGGCAATTTGAACAATGCATTTGAGCCATTTACTTGAGGCGGCCAATAGTGATTCATCGTCTCTGATGACATATGAAAATTCTCTATCATCTGTAAGCTTTAGCTTGAGAAAGTAATATCCCCTTGTGATCATCGAAATAAAATTATTTAATTCCGTCTCTTTGACAGAATACAAAGCACTTTCTTCCGAAGTCAGCCTCTCGACATTACCGGGGGAAATAAAGATATCGGACGAAATGCTTCCCTCGTGCACGCGTAATGTCTTAGGCTTTTCGGGAATTCCATAAAGCAATTCTGATACCAACGGCTACTTGCTCCAACCCACATGCGCCCAATCGCGCATGCCGATGGATCGTATCGTATCTGGCGCCTGTGTGAGCTTTTTCCATGCCTCGCATGCTGCTTCGACAATGGCGTCATAATGGTCGAAGACGCGGTTTGAGAGCCAGTTGGCGCGCATATATTGCCAGGTGTTCTCCACCGGGTTCAGCTCGGGTGAGCGCGAAGGCAGGAAGATAGGCTTTATGTTCGTGGGCATTTCGAGCTTGCTGGTCGTATGCCATCCCGCTCGATCCATGAGCAGCACAGCCACCGCTCCCTTGGCGACGTGGCGCGAAATTTCATTAAGATGGAGCTGCATCGCCTCGGTGTCGGCGCGCGGCAAAGCGAGCGCTGCGCCTTTTCCGTGAGCCGGGCAGATGGCGCCGAAGAGATAGACATTCTCGTAGCGCTGGTCGGCGGGTTGGCGTGGCCTTGAGCCGCGCCTAGCCCATTGGCGAACTGCACCGTTTTTTTGTCCGATGCGCGCTTCGTCCTGAAACCAGATTTCGACTGGCGTCGATTGCGGAACCCCCTCTAGTTGGACCTTCAGCGTGAGGGGGTAGTTTTTCTAAATGTCTCCAGCATTTGCGCGTCCTGGCCGGGGTGGAGCGGGCGAGGGCTGATGTGGGAAAAGCCGAGCTTTCTCAGCAGCGTTCCCACATAACGCTCGTGATAATCCAC
>CANJJI010000114.1 GCA_947474545.1 Beijerinckiaceae bacterium
GTCTCGTCCGCGTTCTGGCCCGGCGTCAGAAATTTCCGCATCTGAAATGGCAAATGCCCATGCAGCCGGGCCGCCCGCCGGGCTTTCGTGTCAAACCGCGTCTCGAGATCGATCACGTGCTGCGCGAATGCGACAAGCTCGCCCGCAATGCGCTCGCGCTTGATACGTCTTGATGATCCCCGGCATGTCCCGGCCCCTATCCCCTCGCGTGCAACGCACGGCGAGGTATTTGGCGCTGGGCGCGCGGAGCTCCAATCTGCTTTGTTGTCGCGAAGCGGGCCGGAGGCCCGCGCTTTCGAGAAGAAAGTTGGAACAGCCTCTCACATGGCCCCCATAGCCCGGCCCTTCATGGCTTCATCAAGTTCGTTCATCTGCGCCATCAGCCGCACCGGCGTATTGGCTGCGCCGAACAGATCGTAATGATGCCGCTCGACAATCTCGAAGAAAAAGCGCTCGTCGAACATGCGCGTATAGATGTGGAAGAATTCGCCGCCCTTCACTTTGTCATAAAGCACGCCGAGCGAACGCATGCGCGCGAGCACTTCCGGGGCGATGTCGTAACGGGCTTCGAGATCTTCATAATAGTTTTCCGGGATCGCCAGAAATTCGACTCCCGCTGCCTTGGCTTTTTCCACAAACGCAAAGAGATCATTGGTAGAAAACGCAATCTGCTGCACGCCCGAGCCGCCAAACGTGTCGATAAAGCGCGACACATTGGTAGCCCCGCCATCGCCGATGTTCATGGGAATGCGCACGCTTTTGTCGGGGGAGCCCAGAACGCGCGAATAAAACGCGCCATAGGGATCGGCCAGTTCCACCTGCGGCTCATCGCCAAAACCAAGAATGGCCTTGTAAAACGTCACCCAGGACAGGAATTCGGAGCGCCGCACCACATTGGAAATATGGTCAATCCTGTTGAGCGGCCCGCCGTGATCGCGCGCGCCGTCGAATACAAAATCCCGGTCCCAATTGGAGGGTGCGCTGCCATCCCGTGGTTGGCGCGGCATGAAATAGACAAGCGAATTTTCAATTCCCGCAACCGCCGGAATCAAGGCCTCGCCTGGCCCGACGCGCCCGTAATAGGTCGGTGCTCCCAGCGCATTGGCGCGATCAAGCGCGCGCCTGGGATCATCAAAACGCAGCGCCAGTGCGCAGACGGAAGCCCCGTGCAGCAGATAGAACGAATGGGCAAAGCCATCCTGTTCGCGATTGAGCACGATGTTAAGATCGTTCTGGCGGAAGAGTTCCACATCCTTCGAGCGATGACGGGCGACCCTCGCAAACCCCAGCCCCTCGAGCAGGCTCGCAAGGCGCGTTGCCTCAGTGTTGCCCGCCACGAACTCCATGAATTCGATGCCATCGACAACCGGGCTGGCGGGAAGGGGCTGGCCGATCGACAACGAGCGCTCGCCGCGTTCGGCCCGCGCGGAATCGATAGATTCCCCCAGCGCCTGCAGCGCGCGCATTCCATCACGCGCAATCGTCGGGGCAGGCGCGCCACGAAACTGGTCGTTGAAAATTTCCAGCGACAGCGGGCCGTCATATCCTGTCGCGACGCAGGCGCTGACGAAGTCCTGAATGGGATAATCGCCCTGGCCGGGAAAGCATCTGTGATGGCGGGAAAGCGACATCGGGTCCATCACGATATCGGGCGCATCCGCGATCTGCACCAGCGCGATGCGATTGGCCGGAATGGTCGCCAGCGGCGCGAGCGGATTTTTGCGGACGCATATATGATAGGAATCCAGCACGATGCCGAGATTGGCGCGGTCGGCCTTTTGTACGATTTCCCAGGCCTGCATCCAGTCCCTGACGTGACGGCCCCAGGCCAGCGCTTCATAGCCGATGGAAAAACCGCGCTGCGCTGCGAGATCGGCAAGGTCTCCAAGGTCTTTCGCAATCACATCAAAATTGCCGGATGCCTCTTCAGAAACGCTGGAACAAATGCACAGTGCGCGCGTGCCAAGTTCCTCCATCAGATCGAATTTGCGTTGCGCGCGTTCGAAGTTGCGGGCACGCATGGGCTCCGGCATGCCCTCAAAATCGCGCATGGGCTGCAAGGCAATGATTTCCAGCCCGAGGTCCTGTGCGCGGGCGCGCACGTCACGCGGACGTCCGCTGAAAAAGGTGAGGTCGTTTTCAAAGATTTCGATAGCGCGAAAGCCGGCCCGCGCAGCCGCCGCGAGCTTGGCCTCGAGCGTGCCGCCCATGGATACGGTGGCGATGGACCATCTGAGCATAACTGGGCATCCGCAGTTTCCGGGAATCGGTTTCACAGGGTAGCGCAGCTCGGCCCATGGTGCGAGATGGATTTGAAGCCTGGCTTTGAACGCGTCGGGCGGGCTGCTCCAAGCGTCCGGCAATACAATGGTTACCACTTTGGCCGGAATTTCTTGACGAATTTAGTCGTTTGCCTCTGAATCAATCTTTGGCGTCGCGTAGAGTGTGGGTTGTCCGAGAACATGGCCGAAGAGTTAGACAAGGGTCCTGTTGGTGTTTTGCGTCCAGCTTCGCCTGTGCTGCGCGATATCGGTCGCGATCTTCCGCCCGGAACGTTGGCGCCTGCCCTCAGACAGCCAAATCCTTTCTTTCCGAATTTCAATCTTCCCGAAGAAGAACGTCTCGAAATTGCGCACAGGTGGCTACGAGCGCGCAGAATTCCAGAACAGTTTGACGTGGTAAAAGACGTGCTGGCGGCGATCGATCCGTATGCCCATGATCGCCTCCTCGCAAAATACGGCCGGAATTCAGACATTGTCGAAAGCGTGAATGCGGCCAAATACCTCGACACGATCTATTGGCTGTCGCGAGCTGCTTACCCCGTGACTGTGCTTGGCCTGAATTTGTTACCGCCGCGGCAGATACTCGATATCGGAGCAGGCGGCTGTCATTTTCTGGCGATGTGCAAGGCCCATCACCACAGCGTCACGGCTATCGATCTGGCCGAGCCTGTAGCCGCCGTTACAGTCAATCCCTTGCCGATGTACGCTGCATTGGCCGAATGATTTGGCGTTCCCAGATTTGGGCAATGGATCAAGCGGCAACACCCGCTGCTCGCTTTTCCGTACAAGTTTCACGTTGTCACAAGTTTTCTGTCGCTTTTTAATCGTGAATGGATTGGGCCAGGCGCCTATGGAGAATATTTCAGCGTCGATGACTGGCGCTTTTTTCTCAACGATCTCGCGGACAATCAGCTGATGTATCCAGCGCTGATCCATCTTGAGATGAACGCGCTGACCGAGGGCGACGCCCAGACCAAATTCGACGCGCCGGAGATCTGGGCTTTTTTTGAACGCAACGGCGGCGTGCGCGGCCGCGGCGGCGCCAAGGGCGCAATAACATTCGAGCTGCCGGAGCACCGCCGGTTCGTCTGACCGGAAGACTTTGCATCGCCTGATATCGCGAGTACAAGTATCCCCTTCGGCCCCGCCCGCCGTTCCAACAAACTCGTCCCTGGGGAGAAACATATGGCGCTGCAATCGCGCGCAGCCGTGATGACCGCTTTGCGAACGACGGAAATTCGTGAATTTGATTTGCCGGAAATCGGGCCGGACGCCGGCTGGCTCAAGATTGCGGTCAACGGCATCTGCTCGTCCGACTGGAACATGTATAACAACGATAAGCCCGGCCCGCGCATACTCGGCCATGAAATGGTCGGAACAATCGACCGGCTGGGGCCTGCAGCAGCCTATCGCTGGGGGGTGCAGGAAGGCGATCTCGTCGCGCTGGAAGAATACCTGCCCTGCGGCCATTGCGAATATTGCCGCGCAGGGGAAATCCGCTCGTGCATGGCGACGGACCAGCGCTTTTCCGGCGGTATCCGCTATGGATCGACGCCGCTGAAGGTCGAGCCCTCGCTGTGGGGCGGATACAGCCAGTATGTTTACATGCCGCCGCGCACCATCATCCACAAAGTGCCGGAAAACGTGCCACCGCGCATTGCCGCCATGTGTCTGCCTGTTGGCAATGGTTTTCAATGGGCCCGTTTCGATTGCGGCGCAGGGCCGGGCAAGGTGGTTGTGATCCAGGGACCTGGGCAACAGGGATTAGGTTGCGCCTTGGCTGCAAGGATCTGCGGCGCAGATATGATCATTGTTTCCGGACTGTCGCACGATACAGGCCGTTTCGAACTGGCGAAGAAATTCGGCGCCGATCATACTGTGGCCGTGGACAAGGATGACCTTCTGGAAACGGTCGCGGACCTGACGGGCGGGCGCATGGCCGATATCGTGATCGACACAAGCGGCCTTGGGCCGAAGAATATCAATCCATCGCTCAGGCTCTTGCGCAAGCGCGGCGTCATGGCGACGATTTCACGCAAGGGGCCAGCCGAGAATTTCGATGCGGAATTGCTGATCGGCCAGCAACTCACCTTGAAGGGCCTGCGCGGACACAGTTATGATGCTGTCGAAATGGCCCTGCGCGCCATGGCTTCGAAGAAATATCCCTTTGAGCTGATGTCGACGCATCTGATGGGGCTCGATCAGGTCGATCATGCCTTGCATATGGTCGGCGGCCAGCTTGAAGAAAAATCAATCCACGTTTCGATTGATCCGTGGATTTAAGACCCGACAAAGAGGAGAAACGCCATGCTGACTCGTGAGGACAATGACCGTTTGACCCGCGTTGGACCGGGAACACAAGGCGGGGACTTGTTCCGCCGTTATTGGCAGCCTGCCGCGATGGCGAGCGAGTTGCCGGAGAATGACGGCGCGCCGCTGCGTGTGCGGCTGCTCGGCGAAGACCTCATCGCCTACCGCGACAGCAATGGCGATGTCGGTCTTGTCGATGCCTATTGCCCGCACCGGCGCGCGCCCATGTTCTTCGGCCGTAACGAGGAATGCGGCTTGCGCTGCGTCTATCACGGCTGGAAATTCGACAGGAACGGCGATTGCGTGGATATGCCATCCGAGCCCGCAGGCACGCCGCTGCAGGCGAAAGTGAAGATCAAGTCCTATCCTGTTGTCGAAAAAGGTGGCGTATTGTGGACCTATATGGGCCCGAAGGAAACCATGCCAGAGCCGCCCGATTACGAATGGATGCGTGCTCCTGCAACCCATCGCAATGTCACCAAGACATTTGAAGATTGCAATTATTTGCAAGGTCTCGAAGGCGGGCTTGATACAGCGCACTCGTCGTTTGCCCATAACAATTCCCTCGGCAACAAAGATGAAATGCGCCTGAAGGACCGCTCCCCGCGCCTTGACGTGGAACGCACGGACTACGGCTATTACTACGTGTCGTTCCGCGACCAGAAGAATGGCAATTACTATATGCGCATCTATCATTATGTTATGCCGGCGCAGCAATTCCGCGGCGGCATTCACAAATTTGACGGCACGAAACGCGAATATCCAGAACTGAACGGCCACATCTGGGTGCCGATCGACGACAACACGACCTATGTCTACAATTGGACCTGCGCCTACGACGAAAATTGCAAATTTGACGAGGCCAATTGCATCGACCGCGAATATTTCTATGGACGTGGCCCGAGCGAAATGATCCCCGGCACATTCAAGCTGAAAGCCAATCTCTCAAACGATTTCTTCATCGACCGGCAGATGCAGAAGACCAAGAATTTTACGGGCATCGTGGGCATCAACACGCAGGATTTTGCACTGCAGGAGGGCATGGGGCCGATCTGTGATCGTACCCAGGAAAATCTCGGCACATCAGATAAGGCGATCGTCCAGATGCGCCGTCTTCTGCTTGAGGCTGCACACGACGTTGCCGCAGGCAAAACACCACGCGGAACAGACCCCAAGGCCCACGCGAACATCCGCCCCTATGATGGCTTCATGAAAACAAGCGACGACTGGCAACAGGTGTTTGGCAAGGAACTTGTGGCCAAGTGGTGATCCCATGACATTGTCATCGCGGAAAACGCGAAGCATTTGTCCGGGATCGCAAATGTAAAATTCCAAAAAGATCCCGGATCGCCCAGGGGCGTCCGGGATGACAATCAAAAATTGAACCGGAGAGGAAACGCCATGCCCAGCCAGCCCATTACTATGTCGATTGCGCTTTCCAACAACGAGCGCACACGGCCTATCCTTGAAGGCCGCCATCAGCCGCAAGGCATCAACCTCGTGCCCATCATGGTCCACCCTTCTGAAATGTTTCTGCGCCAATTGAAATTCGCAGAATTTGACGTCTCGGAAATGTCGCTATCGTCGCTGTGCATCGCCAAGGCGAAAGGCGACGATCGCTTCATCGGTCTGCCGATTTATACTGCCCGCATGTTTTTCCATACGCGCATTTATGTGCGCAAGGATCGCGGTATTGAGAAACCGGAAGATCTCAAGGGCAAGAAGATCGGTGTGCCCGAATATCAGCAGACCTCGGCGCTGTGGTCGCGCGGCATTCTGCAACATGAATGGGGCGTCCATGCGCGCGACATCGAATGGTTCATGGAGCGCACGCCCGAGATCAGCCACGGCGGCTCAACCGGTTTCACACCGCCCGAAGGCGTCAAGATCAACCAGATCCCGCTTTCTTCGAACATCGGCGAAATGTTGCTGAAAGGAGATCTCGACGGCACGCTGCTTTATCTTAACGCGCCCAATCTGGTTGACCGCAGCACTGCCGACATCAACGATGCCTGCAAGCTGATGTTCCCCGACCGCATGGCGGAATCAGCCCGCTATTACAAGAAAACCGGCATCTACCCCATCAACCATTGCATGGTGATCAAGCGGGAAGTGCATGAGAAATATCCGTGGGCGGCAGTCAATATCTATCAGGCTTTCATGGCGGCCAAGGCCGAAGTCGAGCGCAGCGCGCAGAAGACCGTCGAAGATTATACCGCGTGCGGCCTCATCGAGCCGAAGGCCGACAAAATGTTCAGTGCGGATCCCAAGGCTTACGGCGTTCGTGCATCGCGTAAGGTGATCGAGACGATCGCACAATTCGTGCACGAGCAGGGCCTCACCAACAGGCAGGTGAAGGTTGAGGAATTGTTCGCTCCCTCTATGCTGGAATTGTAGCAGAGGCTGTTGTTTCCTTCGTCAGACGCGACGAACGACTCTCAAGAAAGCCTCGGATGGCATGCTTGTCTCAGTCACCTGCTGGGGTCAGCATGCCATTAAGTGAGTTTGCTCCGAAAACGTTGGGCCGGACTTATGGTCATTTCGGCTCAAGGCCTGTCGCCTTCGCATGGGCGGCTATCATATCCTTTTGCCGCTTCAGGGATTCCTGAAACTCATCGGCGCCGCCGGGATTGACCACCTGTGCGGTCGCAGCCAGCCGCCGTCCCACTTCCGGGTCGCTGGCGGCTTCCACCACATCGGCGCCAATGCGGCGGCGCAATTCGAGGCTCAAAGTCGGCGGACCAAAAAGGCCGACAAGTCCTTCCAGTTCGAGACCTGGAAAGCCGAGCTCCTCAACTGTCGCAACGCCAGGCGCGATATCGGCGCGCTTGCGATTGGTCAGCGCCAGGAGATTGATGGAATTGTTCTGCAGCGCCGGTTGAAAGATGGCGAGCGAAGCCATCATGAATTGCAGGCGGCCGACAGCAAGATCATTCACGCCCTGCACGATATCGCGATAAGGCACTTTGACGAGTTGCAGCTTTTGCGCCTGGATAAATCCGTCCGTCACAAGTTCAGCTGTACCAGGCACAATGGCGAAATCGACTTTGCCGGGATTGGCCCGCATATATTCGACGACGTCCTTCAGATTGCTCACGCCAATCGATTTGGCGGAGGCAACCGCGATAATGGTTTCAGACACCCGCGCAATCGGCAGAAGATCGCGAACGGGGTCATAGGGTAGTTTTGCATAGCGGTGCGGATGGACAGCAAATGCGCCCGAGGGTGAAAAGAACAGCGTGTGGTCATCGTTGGCGGTCGCGAAAGCCGTCAGTGCAGGCAGGCTGTCACCGCCCGGCCGGTTTTCGATGATGACGGCCTTGCCCCATTTCTTTTGGACACGCTCAGCAATCAGCCGGCCACCAATATCGGCGCCCGCGCCAGCGCCAAGGGGAACGATGAATTTCACCGTGCGCACAGGCCATTCCTGCGCTTGCGCGGGCAAAGAGGCCAGTAGCGGCAGCAAGGCCGCAGCATAAAAAATGCCTGTAGAGAATTTTGGCAGCTTCATATTCCCCTCCTATAGCCGCCTTGGTGCGGCCTTTGAGGGAAAGTTAGCCGAAGCTGCCAGTAGGCGCTACCGTAACATCAATCCTTCCGCGGCAGGCCCATCACTTTGGCGATGGCGGCCACCTGGGCTTCCTGCTTCTCGATTGCGGCTGTGAATTCATCTGCGCCTGCGGGATTGGGCGACTGGCCGGTGGCTGCCAGTTTCGCTGCGATTTCCGGATCGCTGGCGACAGCGACAATGTCCTTGGCGATGCGGCGGCGCAGCTCCAGCGACATGATCTTGGGGCCGAATGCGCCGACGAGCCCTTCCAGTTCCAGCGAGGGGAAGCCCGCTTCCATGGAAGTCGGCACGTCCGGGAAAATTTTCACGCGTTCGCTACCGGTCACGACGATCAGCTTGGCGACGCCGCTCTGCATGGCCGGCTGCAGAATCGCGAGTGACGACATGGAAGCCTGCACACGGTCGGTACCCATATCCGTCGCGCCCTGCACCAGATTGGTATAGGGCACCTTGACGATGTTGACCCCCACCGTTTTCGCAAAACCGTCCCACACGAATTCCGTGATGCCTGGCACAACCACGACATTCATCTTGCCCGGCGCTGCCTTTGCCTTTTCAACAAATTCCTTCAACGTGTTGACGCCAAGCGAGGAGGCGATCGCCAGCCCGATGAGTGTGTTGGAAAAGCGTGCAATTGGCAGCAATTCAGTCGGCCGATCGTAGCCGAGCTTGTCATGCCGGTACGGATGCGGCGTGAAATTGCCGGACGGTCCGAACAGCAGCATGTGATCGTCCTGCGCGCTGATCACCTGACGAATGGCAATCAGGCTATCGCCGCCCGGACGATTTTCCACGATTGCGCCCTGCGGCCAATATTTCTGTAGCTTGTCTGCGGCCAGACGTGCGCCAATGTCCGCGCCTGCGCCCGGTGCAAAGGGAACTATGAAACGCACGACGCGGGTTGGCCATTGTTGGGCCTGCGCAGGCTGGGTTGAAATCAGCGCACCTGCCGCTGTGGCTGCCGCCAGAAATGTGTTGGTCCAAAAATTACTGCGTTTCATGTCCGCGTTCCTTCCTCTGAGCCGCCGGCCATCACCGGCCCAGCCTCTATCTGGTTCCCACGCGCACAGATAGAGGGGTTTTACCGGGTGGAAAAGAGAAAATTGCCGGAAAGCCTTGCCCCGACAGAGCAGAAGCAGCATGATCGAATCCAATGAAAGCACAAACACGGAAGTAACGGGGCAGGATATGAAGAAAACCCTATGGCTGGCGCTTACTGGTCTGCTCGGCATTGTTCCGGCAGCCTCGCAGGAGGCCTATCCGAATCGCACGATCACCTTCATCTGCGCCTATCAGGCCGGTTCGTCTTCCGATGCAATCGTTCGCTTTATGGCTGAAAAGATCCGCCCCATGGCCGGCCAGACGATTGTAGTTGAAAACCGTCAGGGCGCGAACGGGGCAGTGGCGACCGAAGCGATCCTGCGCGCCAAACCGGATGGACATACGATCTTCATCCATTCGCCAGCGGCCATCTCGGCCAATGAAGCCCTGTTGAAGACACCGCCCGCCAATACAAAGGCCGGACTGAAAGTCGCCGGGACGATCAACCGCCAGGCCTTCATGCTGGCCGTCGATACCACGCAACCCTACAAGACGCTGGCCGAACTCACGGCGGCCATGAAGGTGAAGGGCGCCAAGGGCACCTATGCCACTTACGCAACGACTGCGACCATCACAGGCTCGCTCTACAAGGCTGCCACCGGGATCGAGCCGGTTGAAGTCGTCTACCGGGTCGGAGCGCAAAGCCTCAACGACATGCAGAGTGGCCAGCTCGATTTCGGCATTTATGATCCGCTGTTTGCACTGTCGCAACAACGGGCAGGGCGGTTCCGGCTGCTGGCCATCGTCTCCCCCGAGAGGTTCTCGACGTCGCCCGATGTGCCCACCTTCCGCGAACTCGGGATGGACATCGTGCTGATGGGCTGGTGGACGGCCATCGTGCCCGCGGCGACGCCCAAGCCTGTGACAGACCAGATCAATCAATGGGTCAATGCCGTCGTGGCGCAGGAGGACACCAAGAAATTCCTCAACAATATCGGCGCCGAACCGTGGACGATTTCCCAGGAAGAGGCGAACAAGATCTACCAGAGTGAATTCGAATATTACCGCAAAGCGGTCGAGGCAGCTAAAATCGAGAAGCAATAGGGCCGGCAGGGCCATCGCTGGCCGTGACAGGGCAGGCCCAACTCTGTAATGCTGGCTCGAATCCGGGCTGGCAAGCGCCCGGACCCCAATTTAAGGAGGACTTATGGACGATCGCGTCACCAAAGGCGGGGCTACCCCCGGCGACATCGGGCATAATTCGGAAGCGCTCGATGAAAAGCGCACGAAAATGTACCACAACAAGAAAGACCGCGTTTTTGTGCGCGGCATTCAGGGCGAGTATAACGTTCAGCAGGAGCTGGATCGCCTGCGCGCAGTTCCCCGTGTGCGCAAGGCCAAGGGCAATTCCTTCATTGACGGCCCGCAATGCTTTTCGCGCCATTATATCGAGCCGAAGGACGGTATCACCCAGACCTTCCACATGCATCTGGAAGAATATGCGCCGGGCGCATCCTCGCAGAAGCATGGCCATGTGAACGAGGCCGCCTTCTACATTCTCGATGGCGAGGGCTACGAGATTCACGACGGCATCCGCTATGACTGGAAGGCGGGCGATATCGCCATCGTGCACAACAATTGCGTGCACCAGCATTTCAACGCAAGCAAGGACAAGCCCGCGCGGGCTTTGGTGATCAAGACCAAGCCGATGTATCTCTTCCTCAACATGCTTTTCCAGAAGACCGTGAAGGAGCGTCCTGTGGACGTGACGCCAGAGTGTGAAGGCTTTGTCGCGCGCGAGGAAGAACAGGACTTCAACCATCCCAAAGGAGGCTATTGATATGGCCTGGGGAGAAACCGCTGCCTGGCTCGAAGGCAAGGAAAACGAGCGCAATTATCAACGCCTGCTCGACGATGCGCGCGATGCGCCCACACGCAACGCCCGCCGCAAGAAAATCGTGCGTCCCTCCGAAATGCCATGGGAAATGAGCCGGCAGGGCCTGCTCAAACATCTCATGAATGAGAGCATGAACACACGCGTCGAGACGATGGACGCCTATATGCAGATCATCCCGCCGGGCTCCCACTCAGGCAAGCATCGGCACCTTGCGGAAGAATGCGTCTATGTGATTGAAGGCAAGGGTTACGACATCCATCAGGATTGCGATGTCGAAATCAACGACGTGTTCGAGTGGAAGCCGAAGAAGGAAACCCAGAAACTTGAATGGGAAGCGGGCGATTATATCTATATTCCGCCGATGACCATCCACCAGCATTTCAACTCCGATCCCGCAAAGCCCGTGCGGCTGATCTCCTGCACCGCGCGGATATTCAGGCAGATGGGCCTGAATACGCTCGACCAGCTGGAAGACGCACCGGAGTTCGATCCCTATGTCACGCTGAACGCCGATGTGATTCGGGAGTATTTGAGGGGTGGAAAATCTTAGAGCGCCTTGCGGTTAAATGAACCCCAAGGCGACTCTAGCTTTCTATTTCCACGCGTTTTCAATTCCGTAAGTGCTCCGCACTCACCGCCCGGCATGCACGTTTGCGGCAAATTCGGCGATGCGTGTGCTAACGTCATCGGGCCTCGCCCAGTGTGGCGAATGGCCTATGCCTTTCATGATCTGCAATTGACTGCCGGGTATATCGCGCGCGCTGCCATAGCTGTGAATATGCGTCAGAACGATTGCGTCCTGATCGCCCGTGATGATCGATACCGGAATCGAAATATTCTTGTAGCGAATCTGCTCTTTCTCAACAAAGTCATAGATGCCCACAACATCTCTGGCATTGGCGCGAAAGGTTTCTGGCCGCAGTACAAGCTCCACGCCCGAAAGCCCGCGATAGTTTTCCGGTGGAGTCTGAGGCGAAAAAACATGCGCCAGCGACCGGTCAAAAATAGACAGGGCCGTGGGCATCATGAATGTATTCGTGAACGCGCCGCCGATCATCGGGGCAGTTGTCAGATAATAATATCCGGCAACGCCGCCAGGCCAGGGATGCGTCACCGGCGCAATCAACACCACGCCTTCAACGATGTCTGTATGATCGAGCGCAAGTTGCAGCGTCATCACACCCGCCAGCGAATGCCCCGCGATGATGGCTCGCTTCACGCCGATCTTTTCAAGCGCCTGGCGGATTTGCAACGCCTGCCGCGCGGGTGTCGATTCAATTGCATCGCGTGTGCTCCAGCCATGCCCTGGCCTGTCCACACTGACAACCCGGAAACCTTGCGCGGCCAATCGTTCACCAAGCGGCACTCTCATATCCGCTTCGTTGCCGCTTGCGCCGTGAATGAGAATGATATCGCCAGCGGGTTCCGATTTCGGAAGGGTCTGCGTGAAATGAATTCGCGCGCCTTCAACTTCCACGTAAGCACCTTTTGGCGGGAAAGCTGCCGCAATCCGGCTGGCCTGCCAAGTTGTGAACAGGCATGCTGCGATCAGAAATCCGCTGAATATGGCGGCGGATGAAAGTGCAACTTTCATGGTCATGGGGAATACGTTAAACGCAGCACGCTGCCGGCTGAATTCGCCGGCGGCAAAAATAATCGGGCGTCAAATCCCGCGCCCATCGACGTCGAGCGTCAGTTCCTCAATCTGTTTTTTTACCCGCTCCTGTTGCGGATTGATTTCCAGTGATTTGCGAAATGCCTGCAGGGCGCGGGCTTTCTGCTCGTTGCGTTTGAGGATGAAGCCAAGTCCGGTCAGCGCGCTGAAATGGCGAGGCTCCAGAGCAAGAGCGCGGGCAATGTCTTCAATCGCGCCCGCATCGTCGTCTTGGTAGAAGCGCGTTGTTGCGCGCTGGCTCCAGCCTTCCGACCAATCCGGTTCAAGCGCCACGACCTTGTCGTACAACTCAAGCGCGAGCTTGAAGTTTTTCTTACCTGCAGCCTCGCGCGCGCGCGTCATCAGCAGATCGGCAGTATCGGAACCGGAAATCTGCCACATGCGTTCTATGCCGCGCGTGATGCCGCGCGCTTCTTGCTCATCCTGGGCTTTGGCGAGACGGCCAAACAGATCGTTGATAACTTCTTCGCGCGTCTTGGGCGGAGCCGCGGCTTCCTTAGTCTCGGGCTTTTGTTGTTCGCGGGCCTCCGCATCGGCGGCATCGCGATCAGGGCGGGCACCGGGGAAATTGTCCTGACGGGGATAGACCTGCCTGGGCCGCTGTGGCGGAAGAGGTACGCTGCCTTCGCCATTGGGTCCGAAAACGCGCGAACCCGGCGGCATCTGGACCGGCGGTAGGCCCGGTATGTTCAGCATTGGGCCACGCTCGCTCTGCGCGGGCGTAAAGTCTGCGGCGAGTGCAGGGAGCGAGGCCATGGCGGCAGCAACTACCGGAAGAATGATGTGACGCATGTTCATGCGATGAATCTATGCCGGGCGATTGCATCCGTCAAAGGGCAAAATTCAACACTTGGTGAATTCACCAACAGCAAAAACCCCGGCATAACCGGGGCGCGCAATGTGGCATGAAAGCCGTCGGAAAAGCAGTTCAGCCCTGACGGGCCTTGAAGCGCTTCTGAACCTTGTTGATGATATAAACGCGGCCGCGGCGGCGCACGAGCTGGTTCGCACGATGACGTGTGCGAAGAGATTTCAGAGAGTTACGGACTTTCATACTCGACCCCTGCGGTATCAATCGGTCCCGCGCGGGCGGGCCAAAAATCGTGAGGCCGCGAAACTCGCGGCCAAGATGGCGGGTGTATGCCCCATTTCGTCACGAGGATCAAGGCGGCAAAGCGTATAAATCCGGCAAAATCGAGCTTTCCGCCAACCTGCACCGCCGGTTGTTGACAAGAGCAGGAGGCTCGCCTAGACACCCCCCTGCTCATCCGTCCTTACGGGCGCATGATGCACTAACGCACCCGTGACCGTTCCTTATCGGGCTCTGCCTGAATATCAAGTGAGCAGTCTGTCGGCATCCAGTAATGGAAGCAAAGGAGGGCGTGTTTCTCCGCCTGAGGCCAGGCGCTCCGCAGGGAGCGTAATGGCCCCAGGTTTCCAGTTCACTCATGATCGCCTGACGATCATGAACTGGCGGGGGACGCGGTTGAACGGGCGGACCCGGCTTCCGGGGCGTTGCGCTTGGCTTGTCCTCTCGTCCAAAGTTTTGAGGACACTATGACCAAGCGCGCAGAATCCAAGTATAAAATCGACCGCCGTATGGGCCAGAACATCTGGGGCCGCCCGAAGAGCCCGGTGAACCGCCGTGAATATGGCCCTGGCCAGCACGGCCAACGCCGCAAGGGCAAGCTCTCCGACTTCGGCACTCAGCTCAAGGCCAAGCAGAAGCTGAAGGGCTATTACGGCAACATTTCGGAAAAGCAGTTCCGCAAATATTATGCCGAAGCCATCCGCATGAAGGGCGATTCCGGTGAAAACATGGTTGGACTGCTTGAGCGCCGCCTGGATGCAGTCGTCTATCGCGCAAAATTTGTTGCGACCGTTTTTGCGGCGCGCCAGTTCGTGAACCACGGCCATGTCACCGTGAACGGCAAGAAGGTGAACATCGCCTCCTATCAGGTAAAGCCTGGCGATGTCGTGGCGGTAAAGGAAAAGTCGCGCGAACTCGCAGTGGTTCTCGAAGCCGCTGCCCTCGGCGAACGTGATGTGCCCGAATATTACGAAGTCGAGCACGGCAACAAGATGACCGCGAAATTCGTGCGAATCCCCCATCCTTCGGAAGTTCCCTATCCCGTCGTGATGGAACCCAACCTCGTGATCGAATTCTATTCGCGCTAAAACTTTTAGCAGCGAAAAACACAATATCTTGTATGTTTTACAAGAATTTAGGGCTATCACATACAAAATGTGGTAGCCCTATTTTTTACACATGTGCTACACAGAACAAAGCA
>CANJJI010000115.1 GCA_947474545.1 Beijerinckiaceae bacterium
ATGATCGGATAACTTCATGAAGCTGGAGATCGCGTTAGCCTATTCCAACCACCTTCGCGACGGCACCTGCTGTACTTACTATTTCAGGTTACAACTCTGGCCTATCGCATCGATCGGCGCTCGCACCCGGAACGTTATAAGTCTGACACGGCGCCGACACGCCTGAATATTCCGGCCATAGCCGTGAATTGGAAAATCGCTAAGGATGCTGAAACGCAGGTCCTGCGCAAGCGCATGAATCTCTTGCTGCTGGCCACATTCATTGGATTTGCCGCGATGGGCTTGCTGGTTTCCTGGGCTGCGAACAGTTGAGTTCCCCCGGGAACCGCCAAACCAATCTGTTCAGGCCATATTGCCTCACATGAAACGGCTCACTCAGCCACTAGCGAGAATCTAAATGAACTCAATTCCATCAGAGGCCAGGGGAATATGCCTCAGTCACCAGAATATCCGTCTGACACCGTCGGCTCTCCATGAATTCGGCAAAGACGGGATCCGTGTTATCCCGCTCAACGAAGTCGTGGAAGTCAGATTGTCAGTCGTAGGGGGCGAGGGTCCCGATACCTATTACTTGACCGTCACTGGCAGCAAAGGCCGCAGAGTTACAGTCGCCGCAACAGAGCATGAGATGAAAAACGATCAAGCGGCCAGACGTCCGACCTGGGCGGATCTATGCCTGGAGCTGACCTGCCGTTTGACAGCTGCTGGGATACAAACTGCCTATGTCACAGGGCCGGAATTGAATCAGAGAAAATACATGGCCCTGACTTTCGCTGGCGTGGCATTGATGATTTTGCCCTTGCTTGGTTTGGACAAATCCACGGTCAACCTGAGTTGGAGCCAAATCGTAAAGGACTGGCTGGAGTTTTTCGTAATGCCACTGGCCGCGTTTGGCGGTGCTTGCTTTTTGTGGCTTTCGCGAACTCCGGAAACTTTCAATCCATCTGCACCGCCGATGGAGTATCTGCCGCCAATTACCAGCGGATCACCCGGCCAATGTATTGAGCACGTGCCGGCTCCGGCATGTGCAATTTCACAATAGTTGCAGCTTTCGGGTCGCTGAGGTGAGCTCCCGCGATGAAGCTGCCCGATTTATGGGCTCGGTCCGTGTGTACTTCTGTCCAGAAGGCGAAAAAAATCAATTCGCAGGGCCATACGCTACAAGATCGCTTTCGCGCACAGCGCGTTCGCCCGAACCTTCGGCCTTGATCCGATATGAATATTCGCCGCTCTGATCGGCGGGCATCAGGCGAATGACTTCATAGGTCGCACTTGCCCCGGCGTTCTTGTCTGCGAAGCCGGGTCTGGTGAGACGCACCATCTGGCGTAGTTTAAATTTATGGGACATTTTAACTCCTGAAGGCGGGAGATTGGCGCCGGTAGATTGAACCGCGAACAAGAAAGCCGCCCCGTCAGGAGCGGCTTTGCAGTCTCATCAAACCAGCGGGAAAATGACGCCAGCCATCAGACCTTACGAGGCCTGGATGTTGTTCACGGCAACCTTGCCGGTACGGCGGTCTTCAGCGGTGTCGAAAGAGACTTTCTGTCCTTCCGCCAGGCCGCGCATGCCGGCGCGCTCAAGCGCGGTTGCATGAACGAAGACGTCCTTGGAGCCGTCGTCGGGCTGGATGAAGCCAAAGCCCTTTTGGTCGTTGTAGAATTTTACTGTTCCGTTGATCATAGTCGTTCCATTCGCAGTCATAGTTACGCTGTGGCGGCGCCGCACGGTTGCGCAGGCCTGCCCGGCTTCTCGATGTTTGGAAAGAAAGTCTGAAGCGAGCGCCAATGCATATGCGAAGGAAAGACCAAGCATTCTGTTCAGGCGACGCGGCCCAGTTGTCCGGCCCATAGTCGATAATCTGATATAGATGACAACGTGACAAAATACAAGCACTGCGAAGAAAATACCTGAAAATTCGATATTTCTTGAAAATGCCGCTGCGAAAAGATGCTCAGCTGTCCAATTGCCAAACCGTGACCGACTGGAATTGGCTCCCGTTCCGCGCGCACAGGCGTCGATTCTCAGCGAACCAGGATGCAGCTTGCGATTAAATAGGTTAGGACCTCGCTATCGTATTCCCGTTATGGCCAAGGACGAAAGACCATGCCCGTTACCGCGCTTTATGCATCCCTGCTTGCAATTATCTTTATCACGCTTGCTATCCGTGTGATCCAGGTGCGGCGCGCCGAAAAGGTGGCTCTTGGTGATGGCGGCGCTTCCACTTTGATACGCCGCATACGCGTCCACGCAAACTTCACCGAATATGTACCGATCGCTCTGGTATTGCTGGGTCTTGCCGAGAGTGTTCACACAGAGCCGGTGCTTTTGCACATATTGGGACTCATGCTGCTCATCGGCCGCGGCCTGCATGCCTGGGGCATGTCGCATTCGCCCGAAAATTTCACGTTTCGTGTTACAGGGATGATTATGACCTTTATCGTTATCGGTTTATCCGCCTTGATCTGTTTTTTTGGCTCCTTGTGGCAGGGTTGGTTGATCTAAAACTTACGTCAGAGCTAAGGTAAACTGTCCCACCCGTGTTGCCGGACTCGCGCGTTGTGCGCCACGCGCAAGTTCATAACCCTGCAGTCGGACTTCACCCCGTGCGTTCATCTCCACTGCCAGTCGCGTATGCGCGTTCAGGATCGGGGCCGCGACCCAGAGAAAATCGCCTGCTCCGGCGGCCTGAGCCCGTTGCAACAGCGCCCTGCGTTCGAAATTGTCTTGCCGCTTGTCGCGCCCGATGCCCCTGCCCTCCCATTCCGGCAAGGCAATCTGCCAATCATTCGCAGTTGCAAAGGCTCCACGATAGAGCCTTCCGCCCCGGCCATCCCGCTCGATCAACACCATTTCATCGGGCTTTTCACCTGCCAGGGAATAGATCACTGGGCGTGCCACTGGCTCGCGCATCAGCAGGTGCACCGCATCGTCAAAGCTACGGCATGTTTCAAAAGCATAGCGCAACAGATGATCCGGCGGCCATCCCGTTTCATATTTTAGCGTGTGATTGAGATGGCGGGCTATGTCGACTAGTTTCAAAACCGGCATTTGCGTGCGCCGGTGCAATGGCGCCTGATTGATCGCAGCACAGAAACGGCCGGGCGCAGTCGCCGTGAGAACGCCCGCGGCGCCAGGCCAGGTGACATTGAGGTAATCGCCCGCGGCGCCGCGCATCCGGACCACTTCAATGCCTCTGCCAAGTCCGTTCAAGGGCCAGTCGAGGACGCGGCGCATCAGCGGGAGCCCTTGCGCATCGAGAGAAGCGCCGGTGGTGCAGCCGAATTGATAGCCCATATTGATGGATGCAACACCGGCGAAACCAAGCACATGTGTCATGGCTTCGATATCGTCGACATAGGGCGAAGCGGAACGGCGAAGCCAGCGCATTGACAGCTTATCGATACCGGCAAGAACCGGCGCAGAAAGAAAGACTGGCGCAGGGGCAAAGCTCGCGTTGCGAAGTGTCAGTGCGGTTTCACGGCGGACGGCAGCATAACCGATCAGCCCTGCACTGCGCGCGTCGAACATGGGGATATCTGGCAGGCTTTGCGGCATCGAACGCTCCTGAATTGTGAACGACGTTCATTTAAGTGAACATTCACTCACATGTCAAGATCTCCATCCAGAATTCCGGCAAAAAATGGTTCCAGCCGCCCTCCCCCCGCAGCCAATGAGCCTTGCAACCTGTTGGAACTCAGACCATTCTTCCAATTTACTGGATATAATACCGGTCTACCGGAGAAGAACCATGCGCGGCCTGATATTAGGTTTTTTGATGATAATGGGCGCGAATACGGCCTTAGCGCAGTCGCCGGCTGATCCAGGCGCGTTGATCAGGCAGATTTATCAGGCCTATGTCGCAGCCGAAAAAAAGCCCTTGGGAAAGGAGCCCGACCAGTACAACCCGCGCTATTATTCGGCACGTATCAATGCGCAAATTGCGCGATTGAAAAAGTCCTGTGAGAAACGCGATGACATCTGCATGCCGGATGCGGACTTTCTCGTGGATGGGCAGGACTTTAGAATTCGCGACCTCAAGGTCAACGTAACGGAGAAGAGCCCGGCGGCCGCCACGGTTGTCGCTACATTCAGGAATTTCGAAGCGCCCCGCCGCGCCACCTTCAAAATGGTGTTGGAAAAAGGCCGGTGGGTCATCGATGAATTGCGTATGACCAGCAAAGATCAGCCTGAAGGCTATACGTTAGAGGAAACCTTGAAGGCCGAACCGGCTTCTCAACAATGATCGCAATAGATGGAGTTTGTTTGATGTTCACAGCTGACTGTTTGCGCCCGTCCCATTTGTTCAACGCGTTTGCATGTGTATCCGTCGGGATTTCGCTCCTCACAGGTCCGGCAGCGTCCCAGAGCGCACAGGTGTTTGCTGATTCAGAGAAGCTCTATGCGTGCATCAATGAGGCTTATCCCGAGGGAGAGCCTCCCTTGCGTCCGGGTCAGACGCCTCCGCGCAGGCCGGAGCCTGGCGAGTGTTCAGGAATTGTCGCAAATTCCTGCAAACCACGACATTGCAACGAGCGGGAATCGCTTGCGTGGCTGCATCTGGCTAGGCAGGCGGCAAAGGACGAAGGCTCCCGGGTGCGCAGCGGCGTCAACGGACGCGCCTAGCAGACAGCTGTTTCAGGCCTCGAGCGGCAGGCGAAGGCTGTCTGCACCGCAGCTGCCGCAGCCTCGGCCTGGGGCGCTGAAATGGTGAGCAAAGGAAAATTCAAGGCCGATCTCGACCATCCCTGCGTGCGTGAGACCATAGCGGGAATGGTGATCCCGATGTTGGGATATTCACGCGGGGCATGATAAATTCGAGCTTCGCTACACTGTTACGCCAAACAATTTTCCCACGACAGCTGTCAGCGCCATGGCGAACGCGCCCCAAAATGTGACACGGGCTGTCGCACGCAAGACCGGCGCACCGCCCGCCTGCGCGCCCACAGCGCCCAGCAACGCCAGAAACAGCAGAGATGCACCTGAAACCAGATAAACAAGAAGCGGCTGCCGTGCGAAAAACGCGACGGCCAGTGGCAATGCCGCGCCCACCGAAAACATTGCAGCAGAGGTGAACGCCGCCTGCACGGGGCGAGCGGTGGTAATCTCGGATATCCCGAGCTCATCGCGCGCATGAGCACCGAGCGCATCTTTCGCCATCAACTGGCGGGCAACCTGCAAGGCCAGATCACTTTCAAGCCCGCGCGCAACGTAGATCGCTGCTAGTTCGTTTTCCTCAGCTATGATATCTCCTGCAAGTTCCGCTTTCTCGCGCGCAAGGTCGGCATTTTCTGTATCGGATTGAGAGCTGACTGAAACATATTCACCTGCGGCCATGGACATCGCGCCAGCAACCAGTCCCGCCACACCTGCAATCATGACGTCGCTATGGCTCGCGGCGGAAGCGGCGACGCCAACAATCAGACTGGCTGTAGATACGATGCCGTCGTTTGCGCCGAGAACTGCGGCGCGCAGCCACCCCACACGAGAAACCATATGATTTTCAGGAATGACATGAAGACGAGACATCGTTGAGCCTTGGCTTGTTCTTAATGCGTGAGCAACGAGTTACCTAGAGCGCCTTGCGGTAACATTGAACAGCAAGACTACTCATTTTTTTGTTTTTACGCGTTTGTTGAGGGAAAACCAGATGGCACTTTTCCCGCAACACCATAATCTAAGATAATTCTATCCAGCCCGCATTGACCTTGCACAAGCAAGCCCGGGCCACAGTTTTCCCTGCGCCATGGCCTTTTCAAAGGACATGAAGTCTGGACCAGAGGATCGGCGTTCGACGATCCAAGTTCAAATGACAGGCGGTTTCACGCCCTGCTGACATAGAGATATGAAACAGCGTTCCATTGAGAAATCGATGCTTCAATCCTCATCGACCATCTGCACGTCCGTATGCGCCGCAAGTGCGGCCCTGATGGCGGCAGCTACGGGATCGTCCGGTTCGAGCTTGTTGCGGCCTTTCAGCTTGTCCATAAGTGAACGGGACTTGTGCAGAGTGACATGGCCTTCCCTTTGTATCTCCTCAGGATTTTCCTCGTCATCAGCAAGCGAACAGGCGCAGAGGTATTCCGAGCCGCCTTGAGCCAGCGAAAAATCCCAGCCATGGTCTTCGGCCCAGATATCTGAAGCTTCAAAGCCAGATTCTTTAAGCCTAGAGGAAAGCCACAGCGCCAGCGAATGGCCTTCAATTTCGTTGATGTTCTGTTTGCGGGCTGTTTCCAAATCCTTGAAACTGTTAGTCTGGAAAACGAAATGGCGAGAATCCATTGGCGCGCTCCTTCAGCGATCAAAAATCATAAAACAAATTCGATGGAGAAAGCGTTTATTGCTGGAAACCTCTGCGGTTTTGAATGATCCACATTTGCACTGCTCCAGATCAGCATGCATATCTGCCTCATGACATCATCGCTCAAACCCATCCACATTATCGGCGGCGGACTTGCGGGGTCTGAAGCCGCTTGGCAGGCGGCGCGGGCGGGCGTTCCGGTCATCCTGCACGAAATGCGCGGCGTACGAGGCACCGAGGCGCACCAGACGGACGGGTTGGCTGAACTTGTCTGTTCCAATTCCTTCCGCTCGGATGATTCCGAACAAAATGCTGTCGGGCAGATCCATTGGGAAATGCGAGCGATGGGTTCTCTGATCATGTCAACGGCAGACGCTCATCAGGTGCCAGCTGGTGGCGCGCTGGCGGTTGACCGAGAAGGTTTTTCGACCGCGGTTACGTCGTCGATTACCGCTCATCCACTCGTTCATATAGTTCGAGAAGAACTCGAGGATATTCCGTCAATAGATTGGGATAACGTTATAATTTCTACTGGACCACTCACGTCTTCCGGTCTGGCGGCAGCCATCGGCAGGCTGACCGGAGAAAGAGAACTCGCCTTCTTCGACGCTATCGCGCCCATCGTTTATCGCGACAGTATCGACATGTCGAAGGCGTGGTTTCAGTCCCGGTACGACAAGGCAGGGCCCGGAGGCAGCGGTGCGGATTATATCAATTGTCCTCTTAGCCGCGAACAATATGGGGCTTTCATCGACGCTGTTCTGGCGGGTGAAAAGACCGGGTTCAAGGACTGGGAGGGTACACCGTATTTCGATGGGTGTCTGCCAATCGAGGTGATGGCCGAGCGGGGCCGGGAAACCCTGCGGCATGGACCACTTAAACCTTTCGGTCTGACCAATCCGCATTTTCCGCCCGGCGAGCCGGGGAACAAGGCTTATGCGGTGATTCAATTGCGGCAGGATAACGCTTTGGGAACATTGTATAATATGGTCGGTTTCCAGACTAAACTCAAGCACGCCGAGCAGGTGAGAATATTCCGGTCTATCCCAGGCCTTGAAAGTGCGGATTTTGCGCGGCTGGGCGGGCTCCATCGCAATACGTTCCTGAATTCGCCCAGAGTCCTGGATCCGTTGCTGCGCTTGAAGGCCGATCAACGCTTACGCTTTGCCGGGCAGATCACAGGCTGCGAGGGCTATGTGGAAAGCGCCGCAGTCGGCCTGATTGCCGGGCGGCTCGCAGCGGCTGAACGGCTCGGTCTCGCGCCCGTGCTCCCCCCGGTTGAGACAGCCATTGGCGCGCTGCTTAACCACATTACCGGCGGACATGTCGAAACCATTGATGCGGGGCCACCTTCGTTTCAGCCGATGAATATCAATTTCGGGCTGTTCCCCCCAATTGAAGACCTGTTGATGTCGGCGGACGGCAAGAAATTGCGGGGGCCGGAAAAGGGGGTCGCGCGCAAACGCTTGCTGACTGCGCGAGCGAAGGCTGCGCTAAGAGCCTGGCTTTCAGCGAATCATTTCGCAAATCCTATTCGATCAGTGGATAATATTTAGGCAAATCCGCGACTATGGGATGACCGGCTTGTAACTCAATTTCGCTTTGGTCTGAAAAATTTCAGACACCAACCTTTAAATTGCATTTTCATTACGCCGCGAATGACTGGCGCCTGAATGGACTTATGCCTTTTAGATGAATAGCATAAGTTTAACATGTTTCAAAATGTCAATTCCAATTTACCCGCATATCACTTCAAACATAAGTAATATTTAGCATTTTCCACGTTGAAATGACGAAAGTCACTTCCACTTAGCGGCAGCTAGGGTATGTATGCACAATCTACATTCTATTTCTGTCAAATAAGTTGACAATAAGAACGTAGTCACGCGGCGGATCGAATAAATGGCTGACGAGAACACACAGGTCCGGCTTTCCCCACCCGACATTAAAGCGCTGGTGCAGGAAGTTGGCGACAAGCTTGAGGCCCTGGTGAAAGAACTCCGGGAAGGGTCAGACTATGCGAATATCAGACCTTCCGACTCCAAAATGTTCATGTTGATTTCAGAGCAACCCCGGACCATCTCGCAATTGGCGCGAACGCTGAGAGTTTCGCGCCAGGCGGCGCATGCTTCAATCGGCAGGTTGGCGCAATTCAAAATCGTCGAACTGCAGCCCGCCCCCGGCAGCCGGCGCGACAAGGTGGCCATCATCACAGAAAGTGGACATAAAGCTCAAGAATTCGCAGCAAGGCACACAAAGGCGATTGAGGCCGCACTCGAAGAGAAGATCGGCAAAGAGCGGCTTGAGACACTGCGAGGCATACTCATGGATATCCTTTCCGGCAATCTGGATTGATTTCAGATTATGTCCGGGGCCAACGCCACATAGCCCATTGGCGCCGCCATTGGGCTGGTTCCTGTGCCGGTGTGAAAGGGCGGTGGGCTGTCCTCTCCATCACTTTCAGATGGACCGGGATGACGGCCAATGGCACGAAGGCCGGACGAAGGTCCGCTGACAGTTTCTGAATTTCCGTCTGCGCCTGATCAAGATGGATGCGGATATGGGATCTCAATTCGGACAGAGCCTGCAACAGACCTGCAGACAATTTTCCTGCGGCGGCATCACCTACACTTACACCATGGTGATCCAGAACATCCTTTGGCAGAAAACATTGTCCACGAGCAATGTGCCATGGCAGCCGCCGGAGAAGCGAGGTTAGGGCGAACGCCACGCCAGCGTGCCCGCAAGCGTCTGCCGCTTCATTGCCGGCGCCCTCCGACAAAATCAGTGTCGTCAGCAGGAACAGACTCGAGCAGGTTTCGCCGCAATAACCTTCCAGATCGTTCATGGTTGGCATGGGATCGGAATAGAGGTCGAACCGGTGGGCCTCGATGAGGCCGGTGAGCGCCGAAGCGGGAAGACGCCAGACGGCGAATGTGTCAAGCAACGCGGCACAGGCGGGATTCTGTGCAGCTTCCCCTGCCCGTTCGCCTTCCAGGACTTCACGCCACCATTGCAGCCGGATTTCTCCGAGGCGCGGCTCCGAGACAATGTCTCTCACGCGGGCTATTTCATAGGCGAAGGCATAGAGCGCGTGAATATAGCGGCGCTTCGCTTCGGGAACAAACAGCGCGGCCAGCCAGCTATCGCGATCATGATCCCGCAGCAACGAGGCACAATAGGCGTAGCCGGAGGATGTCGCGGTCATGACGTTTTTGAATCTTCGGAAATCAGCGCTGCTGCGACTTTGCGGCGCTCGCCCAGAAGGATGTTGTAAGTCGGCACAGCATGGTGCGTCGCCATCACGTCCGCACGGACACCGGCCGCATTCAGCGCGGCGCGCACGTCGCGCGGCAGCGGCGCCAGCGCTTCTCCCGTACCTATGATCAGCATTTCGATTGTTCCGGCAGGCTCAGCCAATATAGTGACCAAGGACGCCATATCCATTTGTGAGATGTGCCCCACATTCCAGATATGGATTCCTGACGGCAATGCCAGAATGGAGCCTCGATGGGACATACCCGCGAAATGAAAACCGCCGGACCGGTAGCCTTCAATGATGGGCTGGCCGGGCAGGAAACCGTCATAGCGCGGGCTCATTCCGCCACTCCTCCGGTTGGGGCCAACAGCCTTACGCGTTCTCTTTGGCCTTGCCCTTTTCTGGCTCGACCGCGCTCAGGGAATCATTGCGCATGCCCAGATAGATCAGGATCGGCGAGCAGATGAAAATCGACGAATAGACACCCGCGATAATGCCGAACATCATGGCCATCGAGAATGAGCGGATGACGTGGCCGCCGAACAGTACCAGCGCCAGCAGCGCCATCAATGTCGTTGTCGAGGTCATGATCGTACGGGAAATCACGGCATTGACGGACATGTCGATGATCTCGGCTATCGGCGTCTTCCGATATTTGCGCAGCGTTTCACGAATACGGTCGAGCACGATGACAGTTTCATTCAGCGAAACGCCGACGATGGTGAGAATGGCCGCGATCGAGGTGATGTTGAACTCGATGCGCGTCAGCGAAAAGAAGCCGATTGTCAGCAACAGATCGTGCATGGTCGCGATAACCGCGGCCACCGCCAGCTGCCATTCATAGCGGAACCAGAGATAGGCCAGCACTGCCAGGATCGACAGGACGACGCCAATCGTGCCCGATTGCACAAGTTCGCCTGATACACGGGGGCCGACGACCTCGCTGCGGCGGACTTCGTATTTGTCTTTGACCGCATCCAGCACCTTGGTCATCGCGGCCTGCTGGGCGACGTCGCCGCCGGGCTGAAGGCGAACGCGGACTGATACATCGCGCTCGTCGCCGAAGGCCTGGACTTCCACTTCACCCAACCCGAGCTTTTCGGTGGTAGTGCGCAGTTCCGCCAGATTGGCTACGCCATCCTTATTGCGCAATTCCAGAAGCGTGCCGCCGGAAAAGTCGATGCCGTAGTTGAGGCCTACCGTCAGGAACAGAATGACCGAGGCAATCGAGGCGAGCGCGGACAACGGATAGCTGTAGCGCCGGAAGCGCATGAAGCTGATCTTGATATTGTCTGGCGCAAGGCGGAAGCGGAGGAACTTCATCTGCGGGGGTCGATCCTGTTAAATCGGCAGCGTTTGCGGGCGCTTCCAGCGATACCACAACGCGATCATCATGCGTGTCATGGTCACGGCGGTGATGATCGTTGTGATGATGCCAAGGCCAAGGGTCACGGCAAAGCCGCGCACCGGGCCTGAGCCGAGGAAATAGAGGATCACAGCCACCACCATGGCGGTCGACTGGGAGTCCACGATGGTCGCGAAAGCGCGCGTAAAGCCGGCTTCCAGCGAGGAGATGATCGAGCGTCCCAGATGATTTTCCTCGCGGATGCGCTCATAGATCAGCACGTTGGAATCCACGGCCATGCCGATGGTGAGCACGATACCTGCGATGCCCGGAAGGGTCAGCGTCGCGCCCAGCAGTACAAGTCCCGCAAAGATCATGGCGATATGCACGAACAGCGCGATATTCGCGAATATGCCGAATGTGCCGTACGTCGTCAGCATGTAGAGGACGACCAGAGTGGCCGCAACGTAACCGGCGAGTTTGCCGGCGTCGATGGAGTCTTGTCCCAAGCCGGGGCCGACTGTGCGTTCTTCAACAACAGTTAGCGCCGTGGGAAGCGCGCCAGCGCGCAGCAGGATCGAGAGATCATTAACGGCCTGAACTGTAAAGCGGCCTGAAATCTGGCCGGAGCCGCCGGTGATCGGAGACAGGATGCGA
Source organism: Beijerinckiaceae bacterium (assembly GCA_947474545.1). Taxonomy (GTDB): domain Bacteria; phylum Pseudomonadota; class Alphaproteobacteria; order Rhizobiales; family Beijerinckiaceae; genus Terripilifer. The sequence goes on from CANJJI010000115.1 coordinate 11,561, forward strand.
GGCGCGGAAATCACCTTGTTGTCAAGCACGATGGCGAAAAGCTTGTTGACGTTGCGGCTGGTGGCCTCCCCAAAATCCCTGCCGCCGCGAATGTTGAACTTGAAATTCACCACGGGTTCATTGGTACGGGAATCAAAGCCTGGCTGCGCATCGGTCAAATCTTCGCCACGGACCATGTTGCGCTTCTCGACAGGATATTCACCAGTGACTGTCTTGCCGTCTTTATCGAATTCCTTGAGCATCTCAATGTCAGCCGGGTTGTAACCGGGCTCTGCGACAAGGCGGAATTCGAGTTTGGCGGTGGTCCCGACGAGGTCTTTTAACCGGTTGGTGTCCAACAGGCCGGGGACCTGTACTAGAATCCGATCTGCGCCCTGCCGCTGTATGTTTGGCTCGGTCGTTCCTGTTGTATCGATGCGGCGTCGCAATACTTCGATCGTCTGATCCACTGCCTTGCGAATCCGTTCGTTGGTCGCCGCTTCCGAAAGCGTCAAGCGGAGCAGCCCCCCTTCGGATTGGGCAATCTCGAACACAGGCGGCTGCGTCGTGCCCAGCGCCGTCACGCCGCCAGGTTGCGCCAGTGTGCGCAAGCGACCGACAACTTTCGTCCGCGCGGTTTCATCAGGCACACGGAACTGGACTGAGCGTCCACTTGCGCCAATGCCGCCTGCAAGCGGAATTTTTTCGTCGCGCAGGAGACGGCGGACATCATCACGCAAGGATTCGATCTGAGATTTCGTCACATCGGCAGCATCCACCTGCCAGACCAGATGGGCCCCGCCCTGCAGGTCCAGCCCGAGCACGATCGCCTTGACCGGCAACCAAGAAGGCAGCCACGACGCCACCGCCTTGCGATTGGCTTCGCCGATGAAGCTGGGAATAATGATCAATAGCGCCAGCAATGACATGGCCAGGATGGAAAGTACTTTCCAGCGCTGAAATCTTTGCATTTTGGCTCCAGATGGATGAATTTATGGCCTGAACGGAATTATTGGCTGCGCCGCCAGGCGCAAGCGGCGCTATTCCTTGACCGGCTCGCCCTTGGCGCGCACTTCGACGATCATGCCGCGAATGAGGCGGACCTTGGTGTCGGGCGCAATTTCGACCTCGATTTCGGCGTCGTCGGTCGCTTTCGTCACTTTGCCGACGATGCCGCCGGATGTGACGACCGTATCGCCACGGCGCACGTTGGCGATCATTTCCTGATGCGCCTTGGCGCGCTTTTGCTGCGGGCGCAGGATCAGGAAATACATGATCACGAGAATGATCGCGAAAGGCGCGAGCTGGACCAGCATATCGGGCGCGGACCCGGCGGCCTGGGCATAGGCGGGGGTAATAAACATCGTTGGGCGCGCTCCGGCGAAGGGACAAGTAGGACGTGCCCCGGAATCTTCTCCCGAGGCTCAAGTTGCGCGGAATATAGCCATGGGCGGTGGGAAAGCAATGGCGGATGGGGAAATCGAGAGCTCAAGCGCCGAATGCGTGCCTGTTGAACACATATGCATATGTAGACACCCCGAAGGACCCGGGCTAAAGCGGGGCCTTCTTATAGCGAATGTGAAACCGATGCCGACGCCAGACCAGCCCGAACTCGCCCCCTTGCTCATACGCATTGCTGAAGCGCTGGAGCGCCTTGCCCCCGCCGCGTCTATGAAGCCGGATTTCTCTGTGGCAGATGCCTTTGTCTGGCATGCCAACGGTTCGTTCCAACCGGTACCCAAGGTCAACCGTGTTGAAATGAGCCTTTTGCGCGGCATCGACCGCATGCGCGACACGTTGCATGAGAATACTGAACGTTTTGCGCGCGGACTACCTGCCAATAATGCGTTGCTCTGGGGCGCGCGTGGCATGGGCAAGTCCTCTCTTGTGAAGGCCGTTCACGCGCAAATCAATTTGGAACTTGCCAAAGAAGGCAGCGTTCTCAAACTCGTAGAGATTCATCGTGAGGATATTGAAAGCCTGCCCGCCTTGATGAGCCATCTGCGCGCCAGTTCATTGCCCTTTATCGTTTTTTGCGATGATCTGTCATTTGATGGCGATGACACCTCATACAAATCGCTGAAGGCGGTGCTGGAGGGCGGGATCGAGGGGCGTCCGTCGAATGTGATTTTTTATGCCACTTCCAACCGCCGCCACCTTCTGCCGCGAGACATGATGGAAAACGAGCGCTCCACAGCGATCAATCCGGGCGAAGCAGTGGAGGAAAAGGTTTCATTGTCGGACCGTTTTGGTCTTTGGCTCGGCTTTCACCGTTGCTCGCAGGACGAATATCTCGACATGGTTTTCGGATACGTCAGACATTACGGCATCCAGGCGCCAGAAGATGAAATACGCGCCCAGGCGCTTGAATGGGCGATTACACGCGGCGCGCGTTCGGGCCGCACGGCCTGGCAATATGTGCAGGATCTGGCGGGACGGCTCGGTGTGAGAATGGATACATAATGCTTGTGGAATGGACGACTTTGGCCGCTGTGGCCGTGGTGTTTTTATTTGCCGGTTTTGTAAAAGGCATTGTCGCCATCGGCCTGCCCGCAATTTCCATTTTACTCCTGTCTCATATCATTGGTGTGCGCGAAGCAGTATTCATCACGCTTGCGCCGGCCTTCCTGACAAGCGTGGCGCAGGCCGTGGCTGGACCCTCTCTGGTTCCATCCATCAAAACGCTTTGGCCTTTATTGGCAACAGGCGCGGTCTGCGTGATGGCGGCATCGTATTTCGCTGTGAACGGCAATCCGCGCATACTTGCGGGTATAGTGGGCTCCCTGATTGCGCTTTATGCTGCGGCGAGCCTGCTCAATATCCGCCTGCCTCACCCCGGCCCACGCGAAAAATTCTGGACGCCGGCCATCGGCGTTATCGGTGGATTGCTTGGCGGCATGAGCGGCATGTTCGCCATCCCCGGCGTACCTTACATCCAATCCTTACGGCTTGACCGTGAAACCATGATCCAGTCCATCGCGATCTGGTTCACTGTCGGCGCTTTGGCGATGATGATCGCCCTTGGCGTGCGCATGACTTTCACGCCCGCGATCATGACGATGTCCGGCGTCGCCATCGTGACGTCGCTGACGGGCATCTGGTTCGGCACCAAGGCGCGTGAAAAAATTTCGGATAATGTTTTTTTGAATGTGTTTTTTGTGGCGTTCCTGCTGATGGGATCGTTTATCGTGTGGAAAGCTGTCACTGGCGATATGTAGCGGCTAATTTATTCTCGCAGGCCTGTTCACAAGATAAATCCCCGCAGCCACGAGCACGAGCGCAAACATAAAGAGCGGCGAGAGGTCATCGCCCATGATCGCCCAGCCTGCGATCACGCCTAATGTCGGTGTGAGAAATCCGAATGAGGCGAGTTCTGCTGAACGATAAAC
>CANJJI010000116.1 GCA_947474545.1 Beijerinckiaceae bacterium
GCCTCGCAGACCTGGCTGAACGATGTCGCCAGATTGATGAACGGCCGCCCCAGAAAAACCCTCGGCTGGAAAACCCCTGCCGAGGCCATGGCCGAAGAAATCAAAGCCTTCAGTTCAACCGTTGCACTTGATGTTTGAGACCAAGATGTGCCACCTCAACTGCCTGCAGTGAGTTTTTCGCCGCCCGCAATTGCAGGTCCGCCACATGTCGAAATTCTTGATCTTCCACTGGCGCGTTCCTCACCTGCGGTATTGCAATATCTGGCGGTCTTCGCCGATCCCTGGCCGGGGCGACTGGCTGTCTGGCGTGCGCTTGGCGCTGGCGCATTTGAGTTTCAGCAATACGTGGATCAGCCTGCGATACTGGGAGGCACTGAAAATATCTTTGGTCCAGGCGTTACCGGCAGGTTCGACAGGGCCAATCATCTTGATGTGAAGCTGTCTGGCGGGGCGTTAAGTTCTGTTGATCAGGTTTCGGCATTCGCCGGGCGTAACGCCATGGCCATTCGCGGTCCCGATGGCTGCTGGGAAATGTTTTCGTTTCTCAATGCGCAATTGTTGTCGGCTGGCAGATGGCGTTTATGCAAGTTTATACGCGGACACGGCGGCAGCGAAAGCCGTGCAGCCATGACTATACCCGCTGGCGCAAGCGTGGTTCTTCTTGATAGTGCGATTGCGCCTTTGACATCTTCGTTGTCCGATCTGGGTCAGGCGTTGACGTACCGTATCGGACCGGCCGATCGCGATTATGCAGATGACGCTTATGTCGAGTTCACAGCAACGCCTGGGGCGTCATCTCTAAAGCCCTATTCACCTGTGCGCCCGCGCGGCCGCAGAACAGCTGCGGGTATCGAAATCTCATTCATACGGCGCGGACGCGTCGAGTCTGACGCCTGGGAGCCAGTGAACATTCCATTGGGCGAAGAAAGCGAAGCCTATCAAATCGACATTCGCTCGGGCAATAATGTGGTGCGCACGCTGTCAGGCAACGCCACCTCTTTGGTTTATCCGCAGGCACAGGAACTGACGGATTTCGGCGCAGCACAGACCCAACTCGACGTCGAAATCTACCAGATCAGCGCCGCCGCTGGTCGTGGCTTTTCCCTGCGCACGAATATTTCAATTCTCTGAACCTAAAAACGGATTCACATCATGACCGACAGTTCGCTGCTGGGCCTGCCCTATTTGGATGCAGCCCAATCGCTCAAACACATCACGCATAACGAGGCTTTGTCGGTGCTCGATGTGTCCTTGCAGATCGCCTTGCAGGCCATGAATGTAGTCACCCCGCCTGGCTCGCCGGTGGAAGGCTACCGTGTGCATGTCGGCGCAGGTGCTACAGGTGATTTTGTGGGGCAGGCAGGGAAGATTGCGGCCTGGCAAAGCGGCGCGTGGCGTTTTCTTTTACCGCGCGCGGGCTGGATTGCGTGGATCACCGCCACGCAATCGCTGATGATATACGACGGAGCGGCCTGGCTGGATGTTGCCACCACTGTGCACGAGTTGGGAAATCTCACCAAACTGGCCGTTGGCACGTCTGCCGATCCCGGCAACCCGCTGTCTGCGAAACTGAACTCAGCTCTGTTCGCAGCGCGCGACACCACAGAAGGCGGCACCGGCGATTTGCGCATGGTGCTGAATAAGCCGGCGAGCGCCAGAACGCTTTCCCAATTGTATCAGACCAATTATTCGGGTCGCGCGGAGACGGGCCTTATTGCCGATGATCATTATCGCATCAAGGTCTCGGCCAATGGTTCGTCCTGGCAGAACGCGATGGACATCGATCCGGCCAGCGGGCTTGTATCGTTTCCCTCGGGGCTTTCGGCGCCCGGACTCGGCATGGCTTTCAAGCGGCTGGAGACCTTCAATTCCTCCGGCACGTTCACCAAACAGGCCGGGGATGTCCTTTATTTCGTGATCGCCATCGGTGGAGGTGGCGGTGGCGGATCAGGCCGCCGCTCGGCGGCCGCGACGCAAGCCGGGGGTGGTGCTGGCGGAAATGGCGCGCACATCGTCGAAGACTGGATCGCTGCTGCCAGTGTCGCTGCCACCACATCGGTCACAATCGGGGCTGGCGGTTCAGGCGGGCCTGCGGCCGCAGATTCGACCAACGGCAATGCCGGTGCGGCTGGGGGAACAACCATCGCGCTCACGCTTTACGCTCGTGGCGGCGCAGGCGGCTCTGGCGGAACGAATACAGTTGGCGGTGCGGCGGCGGCGACCGGTGTGGATGCCTACACTATATCGAGATACCGGGAATCAGCCGGTGGCGCGGGTGGCGCGTCGGCTTTGGGCGGCGGTTCAGCCCATGCTGGGGGCGCGTCGGGCGGTAGCGGCGGTGGCGGATTGACGACCGCTGATGTGGAATCTGCGGGTATCGTTGCAGGCACGGGCGATATGGGCAACGCACTGACAGTCGCAAACGGCGGAACCGCAGGCACTCCCGCCTCTCCAAATGGCGGAGCCGGGGGCGTACCGGCGGCTGGTCGCTTCGGATCTGGCGGCGGCGGAGGAGCATCAAAGGCAGCAGCAGCCGCAGGAAATGGCGGCGCTGGTTCGCAAGCTGGCGGTGGCGGCGGCGGCGGCGGCGGCGGGCGTAACGGCCAGACTGGTGGCGCAGGCGGCGCAGGCGGCGCAGGCCGCGTACTCATTTACGTCTACGGTTAGCGGAGTTGATCTATGCGCTTGGCAATTGTGAATGCGACAGGTGACGTCGAAAACATCATCGAGGCGCCGGAAGATTTCGATCCCGGTGGGAGTACTCGCGTTGTGCCTGCGGATGGCGGCGTTGGCCTAGGCTGGAGATGGGATGGCCGGACATTTGTTATGCCAGCCGTGCAGCCGCCTCCACCGGACTCCGTCACCGATCTCCAGTTCCGGCTGGCCCTGAATGCTCTGGGATTGCGCGAAGCCGCCGAAGCGATCGTGCAGCAGGGGTCGCAAGGCCTGCGAGATTATTGGGAACGCGCGCTCGAAATTCATCGCCGCCATCCCTTCGTCGCCGAAGCAGCGAAGGCTTTGCAGAAAAGCGATACTGAAATCGATGCGTTGTTTGCGCTTGCCTCCACAATGTGACGCCACCCGGACAATTCAACCAACGAACCTGATTATCACAGCCGCTCGCGCGGCTATTTTTTTGAGGAAAGCTGGCAATGGCCGCAGCAAATTTCGAAAAATGTCTGGCGCTGACCCTTCTATACGAAGGCGGATACGTGGACCATCCTGCAGACCCTGGCGGGGCGACCAATCTGGGCATTACACGACGCACTTTGGCAGCGTATCGCGGACGGGTCGTGACAAAGGCCGAAGTTCGCCAATTGTCTCGCACTGAGGCCGCGCAAATCTATCGCCGCAATTATTGGAACACAGTGCGTGGCGACGATCTGCCTGCCGGTGTTGATGCCGCTGTTTTCGACCATGCGGTCAATTCGGGGCCGGGGGCTGCGGCGCGCATGTTGCAGGCATCGCTCGGCGTGAAGGCAGACGGCGCGATCGGCCGGACCACGCTGGCGGCTCTTGGCGTTGCCGAACCGCAGGCACTGATCCGTGAATTGATGCGGCGCCGGCGCGGCTTTCTCCAACGCCTCAAAACCTTCGCCATTTTCGGGCGCGGATGGACGCGGCGCATTCAGGCGATCGAAAAATCAAGTCTTGCCTTGGCGTCGAAGAAGAACGCCGCCAAAGCCTGAAGCAGAAAGTGCAATCTCAACAGAGGAGTATTGATATGAATACGAGCGTTGAAACCATCGAACCCATGAAGCCGTTCTGGGCCTCGCAGACCATCTGGTCGTCCATCGCAGTCATCGGTTCATCGGCGGCGGGCGCGGTCTTGGCCTGGAAGTCCGCAGATATGGCCGCCTTTGGCGCTGCGATCACCGCGCTTCTTGGCGGCGTCAATGCGATCGTCGGGCGCGTTCGCGCGACCCAGGTTGTGGGCTGATGCTGGGAGAATGCCTATGCCTCGATTTGGATTTTTGGCGGCCCTTGTCGCAGGCATGGCGCTCGTGGGCGGCGGCGCGTTCTGGTTCCACGCTACGCTCAACGAAGCTTTTGCACGTGGTGAAGCGGCAGGGCGGGCGGAAATTCTCGCCTGGTCCCGCGCAGAGTTTGACCGGCGCGAGGCCGACGCACAGGCCGCGCTTGCTCAGTCCAACCGGGATGTCGCGGCTCTGGAGGCTGGGCGTGAAAGGCTACAGGAACAACTGGATGTGCTCGCTTCCACGATTAGCCGAAGCGCCAGCTCCGGTTCTATTTGCCTTGATCCTGACATCGTGCGCGCCCTCGCCGCAATTGGCCGTCAGCCCGCCCATTCTGGCTCGCGCCCCTGATGCTCTGACCCGCGCATGCGCTTCGCCCCAGACTTTGCCGAATCAGGGCCTGAAGGCTGGCGATGTCGCGCGTCTGTGGGGCCGCGACCGGCTTGCGCTGATCGTTTGCATAGATCGCCATGCGGCGCTGGCCCACCATATCAGGCGGCAGGAGGCTGCTCAGGCGCGGAAATGATAGCCTAAAACCTGTCCAGGCTCCGGATTGCTCAAATTTAATGCTTGAAATCATGGGTTTGGAGATATTTGCCAGCGCCGTTCATTGACCATTCAGGCCACAGGGACGAAATTGCCGCCATGATGATTTGGCTCGCAATTTCCTCTTTCCTGGCGCTGACCCCGGCGCAGGCCCAGACCAATCCGGTTGCTTCTGCGCAACCGGTCAAGGAAGCTGTTGCGGAACCTGTCGCGACAATCAGCAATCCTGATGCGCCCGTCGAGAAGCCGGTCGTGTGCTTTTCCGCACGCGAGATGAGCGACCGCGTGGCGCGCCTTCGCCTCGCCAATCCCCTGATTGCCATGCAGTCCAATGCCCGCCGCAACCGCGCCGAGCCATTGCGCACCCGCCTCTGCCGTTCGGGCAACCGGCTAGTCTACGAATTGTCGTTGATCCGCAAGGACGGAAAAGTCATGCAGATTTACCTGAACGCACAAAGCGGCAGAACGATAGCGCCGCCGCACGGTTGAGCGTATATTCGGCCTGACCCCGGAGGTTATTCAGTGCGTCTGCTGGTGATTGAAGATGACAAGGATCTGAACCGTCAATTGACGACGGCTCTGCAGCAGGCAGGCTATGTCGTCGATTCGGCATTCGACGGCGAAGAAGGCCATTTCCTCGGCGATACCGAACCCTACGACGCGGTCCTGCTGGATATAGGCCTTCCCAAGCTCGACGGTATCTCCGTATTGGAGAGATGGCGTCAGGATGGCCGCAAGATGCCGGTCCTCATGCTCACCGCGCGCGACCGCTGGGGCGACAAGGTGCAGGGCTTCGATGCAGGCGCCGATGATTATGTCGCCAAGCCGTTCCATATGGAAGAAGTGCTGGCGCGGCTGCGCGCATTGATGCGCCGGGCCGCCGGCCATGCAACCAGCGAATTCGTATGTGGACCTGTGCGTCTGGATACAAAGGCGGGCCGCGTGATCGTCGACGGCAATCCGGTGCGGCTGACATCCCATGAATATCGGCTGCTCGCCTATATGATGCATCACACCGGGCGCATCGTTTCGCGCACTGAACTGGTCGAACATCTCTACGATCAGGACTTTGATCGCGACTCCAACACGATCGAGGTTTTCATCGGGCGCCTTCGCAAGAAACTTGGCGTCGATATCATCCAGACGATTCGCGGTCTCGGCTATCTGATTGCTGCGCCAGCCGAGAGCGCCATCAACGCCATCAAGCCGGCGAAATAATGCTCAGCCTCACGCGCTTGCGCAGGGACCAGTCCATTGCGACGCGTCTGTTCATTTCGGCTGCTGCCTGGAGCACGATTCTACTTCTGATAGCAGGGGTGTTTCTGGTCACGCTCTATCGCCGTAATACCGAAAAGTCCTTCGACGACCGACTTGCGGTTTATCTTCGATCGCTTGTGGCCGATATGGCCGTCGGCAACGAAGAACAGCGCAACGAGCCCGGTCAATTGGGCGATCCCCAATTCGATCTCGCGCAATCGGGCTGGTATTGGCAGGTCTCTCGTCTCGACAGCAGCGAAACGCCTGTGCGCCAAAGCCTTTCTTTGAGCGGCGCTTCTCTCCCACGGCTTTCAGATCCCGATACTGAGAATGTCGCGGGTAGTGTCCGCTCAAATTATATTGCAGGTCCCGATGGACGCAGGCTGCGCATGTTCGAGCGCATCATCGATATCGGCGCGTCCGGCACCTATCTGATTCAGGTCGCTGCCACCACAGAAGACGCCGAAGACCAGATCCTGCGGTTCAAACTCACGCTTGTTGCAACCTTCACCATGCTGGCGCTCGCGCTGGTCGGTACAACAGCCTTGCAAGTGCGCTATGGTTTGCAACCTTTGCGCAAATTGCAAAGTGAAGTGGCTGCCATTCGCGGGGGCGAGGGCGAACGAATTGAAGGCGATTTTCCCTACGATCTGGCGCCGCTGGCCGATGAACTCAATCTACTGATTTCATCCAACAGGGAAGTCGTCGAACGCGCACGCACCCAGGTCGGAAATCTTGCCCATGCGCTCAAAACGCCGCTGAGCGTCATCGTCAACGAGGCGGATCAGGAGAAATCCGAATTCTCCGCAAAAGTGCGCGAGCAGACTGCGGTAATGCGCGATCAGGTAACCTACTACCTCGACCGTGCCCGCGCAGCGGCGCGCAGCCGTGTTGTGGGTTCGGTGGTGAATGTCGAAGAGGCGATCGACGCGCTGCTGCGAACCTTCGAAAAGATCTATTTCGAACGCCATATCGATTTCGAATTGAACTGCCCAGAAGACGTTCGTTTTCGTGGTGAAAAGCAGGATTTTGAGGAAATGGCGGGCAATCTGCTCGATAACGCCGGGAAATGGTCGAAATCACATGTCCTAGTCGAAGTCAGGCGCGTAGCCTCGGCTCTCGACCCTTCGATTTCCAGCCACATAGAACTGACCATCGATGACGATGGGCCCGGCCTGCCGGCCAGTCAGCGCGCTGAAGCGCTGGCGCGCGGAAAACGGCTGGATGAGACCAAGCCCGGATCAGGCCTGGGATTGAGCATCGTCAGCGATCTCGCTTCGATCTATAATGGTTCTTTGGCGTTAGAAGACTCGCCACTGGGTGGCCTAAGGGCGAGATTGCGGCTTCCGGCAGTCTGACGCATATTCGAAGATGGAGCAGCCGTCAGGCTGCGGCAATTTTGGGGGCAGGGCGTGAAATCCGGATTTTCAGCGGCATTGGCAATTGCATTGACCTTGGCGGCCTGTAACAGCACGCCACAACCTCCGCCTCCCCAGGCAGCTACGCCCGCCCCCCCCGATCCCGCGACGCTCGGCGTCTCCGCTGGCACGGTGGGGAGCAAGTTGGACGAGAACGACCGGCGTGCTGCCGGCCTCGCGCAATTGTCCGCGATTGAAAGTGGCACTCCCAAATCATGGCGTGGCCGCGCTGGGGCGTATGGTTTCATCGAACCAGGAAAAGAAGGCCAGCGCGCCGAAGGCGTCTGTCGTGACTATTCCCACACCATTTACGTGGATGGCCGGCCACAGACCGGCAAGGGCCTCGCCTGTAAGGGGCAGAATGGCGGCTGGAGGATTTTGAGCTGACGGCTCATTTGCCACGATCACGCCGAATTGAGGGTGCAGCGAACATGGCGCGGCGGTATGCGTGCTTTGCAATCCGCCCGCATCATGAAATGACGCCCTGATGATGTGGATCTCTATAGCGGCCCTGACCGCGCTTGCAGTGCTTAGCGTTCTCGTGCCGCTGGGCTTCCGGCGCGCGCCTGTTGTCGCGCTCGACGCTGATCGCGCTTTTTATGAAGCGCAGATCAGCGAGATCGAACGGGATGTAGCCAGAGGCGTTCTCAGCCTATCGGATGCCGAATCCGCCAAAGCGGAAGCGGCGCGCAGGCTGATCGAAAAACATGACGCGCAAAAACCGGCGGCGAACTCTGATCGCTCACGTAGGCTTGCTGCAGCGCTTGCCATTCTCTTCATCCCTGGCCTCGCGCTGGGCCTTTACATGAATCTCGGCAATCCTGATCTGCCGGACATTCCGCTATCGGCGCGCCTCACCGCGCCGCCTGTTCCCAATGATGTTTTCGCCGCCATCGCAAAAATCGAGCAACATCTTGCTACAAATCCTGACGATGCCCGCGGTTGGGAAATTGTTGCGCCAGTCTATCTGAAGACCGGCCGGCCTCGCGATGCCGTCAATGCCTGGAACAATGTCATTCGCATCGCTGGCCCTTCGCCAGACCGTTATACGGCCATTGGTGAGGCGTTGCTGTTTGCAGAACAGGGCAAAGTGTCACCGGAGGCCTTGGGCGCTTTTGAAAAGGCGCTCGAACTGGAGCCGAGATTTCCGCAAGCGCGCTTCTACGTAGGGCTCGCCGCCGAACAGGCCGGTAATGTCGAGCGCGCGCGTGCAATCTGGAGTGCACTGGTGGCCGATGCGCCAGAAGGCGCCAGCTGGATCGAGCCGGTGCGCGCTCGCATTGCCGCGCTGGGTCCACAGATCAAGGTGCCTGCCCCTGATGAACTCGCAGCGCGCGCTGTAACGGCCTTGCCACAAGGCGAACAGCAGACTGTCATTCGCAGTATGGTCGAACGGCTTGCTGCCCGATTGAAAGAAGACGGCAAAGATCCAGAAGGCTGGTTGATGCTGATCAACGCCTATAATGTTCAAAAGGAGCCAGAGAAAGCGCGCGATGCTTTAAGCGAGGCGCGTAAGGCGTTGTCCGGCGATGAAGCAGCGCTGGAAAAATTGAAGACATTGGCTCGCCAGCTTGGGCTGGAAGGATAAACATGACCCGCAAGAGCCGCCGCCTCGTTCTTATCTCAAGCGCGCTCGCCGTGCTGGCTTTCGCTGCTGGCCTGGTGTTATTTGCGCTGCGCGACACCATCGTGTTTTTTTACACGCCCTCCGATATAGATGCGAAGCATGTAGCGCCCGGTACTCGCCTTCGTCTTGGTGGTTTGGTGAAGGAAGGCTCAGTCGTCAAAGCTGAAGGCAAGGCGATCACCTTTGCTGTGCGTGACGCGAATGGTGAAATACGAGTGAGCTACACAGGTCTTCTTCCCGATCTTTTCCGCGAAGGGCAGGGCGTCGTCGCCGAAGGTGTATTTGAGGGCAAAGGTCAGTTTCGCGCCGACAGTGTTCTGGCGAAACACGATGAAACCTATATGCCACGTGATCTTGCAGAGTCCTTGAAGAAACAGGGGCTCTGGCAACATAATCAGCCGGGCGCGCCCGAAGCCAGGGGAAAGTGATCCGGCATGATTGTTGAGACCGGACATTTCGCGCTTATTCTCGCCCTGGCGCTGGCGATAGTGCAAGCGATCATCCCGCTGTGGGGCAGCCTTTCGCGCGATGCGACCTTGATGAGGGCTGCGCCTACAATCGCATTGGCGCAATTCGTGATGGTCGCTATTGCCTATGGCGCCCTCACTTGGGCCTATGTGACGTCTGATTTTTCGCTCGTGAATGTCTTTGAAAATTCCCATTCATTGAAACCTCTGATCTATAAAATATCAGGCGTCTGGGGCAACCACGAAGGCTCCATGTTGTTGTGGGTGCTGATTCTCGTACTGTTCGGCGCGCTCGTTGCTTTATCGGCGAGGAATATGCCCGATGATCTCTCAGCCAGCGTGCTGAGCGTGCAGGCATGGATTTCCGGCGCTTTCCTGCTGTTCATTCTGCTGACGTCAAATCCCTTTGCGCGTGTGGGCATGCCGCCTATCGAGGGGCGCGATCTCAATCCGATTCTGCAGGATCCCGGCCTCGCGATCCATCCGCCGATGCTTTACCTCGGCTATGTCGGCTTCTCCATGACCTTCTCCTTCGCCGCCGCCGCGCTGATCAATGGGCGCATTGACGCGGTGTGGGCGCGCTATGTCCGGCCCTGGGCGCTACTGGCCTGGCTGTTTCTCACGCTGGGCATCGCCATGGGCTCTTACTGGGCTTACTACACCCTGGGCTGGGGCGGCTTCTGGTTCTGGGACCCGGTAGAGAATGCCTCGCTGATGCCATGGCTGGCCGGTACCGCGCTTTTGCATTGCACGGCGGTGATGGAAAAGCGCGATGCGCTGAAAATCTGGACAATCTTTCTCGCGATCCTGGCGTTTTCGCTGTCGTTGCTCGGTACATTTCTAGTGCGTTCGGGCGTGCTGACATCAGTGCATGCCTTTGCCAGCGATCCCCAGCGCGGCGTGTTTATCCTTGGCATACTCACGTTGTTCATCGGTGGGTCGCTGACCTTGTTCGCCATCCGCGCGCCGATGCTGAAGCAGGGGGCACTGTTTGCGCCGGTGTCGCGTGAAGGCGCGTTGGTGCTGAACAATCTGCTGCTCACGACAGCTTGCGCGACAGTTTTCGTAGGAACGTTATATCCGTTGGCGCTTGAAGCGCTCACAGGCGCGAAGATTTCCGTTGGGCCGCCGTTTTTCAATTATACGTTTGTGCCGCTCTTCATACCGATCTTCTTCGCCATGCCCGTGGGGCAATTGCTGGCGTGGAAGCGCGGCGATCTCCTGGGCGCCGCGCAGCGCCTGACGCTGGTAGCGCTGGCGGGTCTGCTGGCCGCGTTGATTTTCTACGCCATGCAAGGCGGCCCGGCGCTCTCGGCGGCCATGGGCGGGGTTGCAATTTTCGTCATCCTTGGGTCGTTTTTCGATATCGCCTCCCGCATAGCCAGTGGCTCATCCGGTGGCGCGATGGTCGCGCGCGCGATGGGCATGCCGCGTTCGGCCTGGGGCACGGCCTTTGCGCACGCTGGCGTCGGCGTGACCTTGCTGGGCCTCGCCGCGACCGGTTGGGGCGTCGAGAAAATCGCCTCAATGCGCTCAGGCGATAGTGTTGAACTCGGCCAATGGCAGGTGACGCTGGATAAAGTCGCCCCTCGTCCCGGCCCCAATTATCGCGAAACCGTGGCGCATATGACGATCCGCTCCGGCGGTGCTGTCGTGGCGCAAATCGAACCGTCGCGTCGCTTCTTCAATTCCCGCCGTATGACCACCTCGCAGGCCGGATTGCTGAATGTTTCGCTGGGTCAGATCTACGTGGTTATCTCCGACCAGGAGACTGAGGAGCCTCTGGATACGCGCCTTTACTGGAAGCCCTTCGTCAGCCTGATCTGGCTGGGGCCGCTGATGATGGCCATCGGCGGTGCGCTCTCCCTGACCGATCGCCGCATGCGGCTTGGGATCGCGCAACGTGCGAAACGGCGGCGTGGGCCGGAGCCGAAACCTCTGGCGGCGGAGTAGGCGATGCGGCAGGGCAAACGGGCAGAAGATAGCAACAAAACCTCTCATGCTGAGGGCGGCCAAAGGCGGCGTCTCGCAGCACTGGGGCAGGCAGCACGTACGCCTCTTCTGCGCTTCCCTGTCATTCGCCTGGTGTTCATGTTGCTGACGGTTATGCCGCTCGTCGCGCAAGCCGTTGAACCCTCCGAAATCCTCCCCGACGCCAGGCTGGAAGCCCGAGCCCGCGCCCTCTCCACAAACCTGCGCTGCCTTGTGTGCCAAAACCAGTCCATCGACGATTCCAATGCGCCCCTGGCGAAAGACCTGCGAGTGATCGTCCGTGAACGCCTGACCGCCGGCGACAGCGACGCGCAGGTGATGGATTATCTGGTGGCGCGCTATGGCGATTTTATTCTGCTCAGCCCACCGTTGAAGGCGGGGACTGTGCTGCTATGGGCCGCGCCTTTCGGGGTATTGTTGCTGGGATTGGGGTGGCTCGCGTGGGCAGGGTGGAGAAGGCGGAATGAGGCGCCTGCTGTGGCTATGTTGAGCGAGGCGGAGGCGAAGCAGCTGCGGGGGATTTTGGACAAAAAATAAAGCTTAGCCCAAACTGAAGTTACTTTCTATAATATGGCTGAACACCAATAATGTTGTCTGAAAATGATTCCGATAGAGCGAGTTGAGGCATTCCAGTTCAATAAGGTAATGACTGCCGGTAGGACCACGCCGCTCCTTTTGACCTGCGAAAAGGATGACAGCGGCACTGTTGAAGCCGTAGTGAAATTTGCCACCGGTGGGGAGTGCACCTTAAGTTCCTTGTGTGCTGAATTGATTGCCGCCCAGTTGGCAGTGGACCTTGGGTTGCCAACGCCGGCGCCCTTAATCGTGGATTGGCAACAGGCATTCGCGACCAGTATTTCGGAGCCATTGGCGTTAAAAGTAGTGCGGTCCAGCGCGCCTCCAGCTTTTGGCTCGACCTTTGTTACGGGTGGCTTTGCCAGCTGGCCAACTGACCGAAAATTGCTTGGGGAGAGTGCACAGCAGACGGCATTGGCGGCGTTCTTCTTCGATGCAATGATAGGCAACAGTGATCGGGGCGGGATGAAGCCTAACATCCTTGTCCGGGGTGACAGCCTGCGACTAATCGATCACGAAATGGCATTTCGCGACTATATGCTAATTGCCAAACCTTTGCCGCCCTGGGCGCTTGGGGGCCTTAACGGGTTAGTGACACCTGGAGCCCATATTTTTGCCACCCAGTTAACAAAAGGTGCTAAGGACCTCGACTTCGACCCTATCCGGTCCGCTTGGGCGAGCTTGTCAGATCGTCAAGTCGAGGCATATGTTGCCGCTCTCCCGCCACAATGGACGAACGGTCACGAATTGGTGACATTCGCTGTGCGGCGGATCAAGGAGTGCCGGGATCGAATTGATGATTGTGTGACGGAGTGTAGGAGGGCTCTAAATGTTGGAACGTGAGACCTATAGCTACACCATCCTGCGTTACGTTCATGACGTAATGACGGGAGAGTTCGTAAACGTTGGCGTGGTCGTGCACGCTGCGAGTGGATTGATGTCCAAATTCCGATTAACCTATGGGCGTGTCTCCAGCGTCTTTCCTGGTCTCGATGAAAAGGCGTTCAAGGAGGCCTTGCGCTCGATTAATAACGCCATTGTTAAGCTTGAGAAGAGCGAGAAATCAGCAGGCTTTCTTCAGTCTTCTCCCGACGCGATGGCGTTTGCGCGTAAGGCCTTGGTTGCGGACGATAGTTCGTTTCAATGGTCTCCACCTGGCTCAGGGGTAACCAGGGATGCATCAGCTATACTTGATCAGCTTTATGAGCGTTTTGTCGCCCGGCACGAGAAACATGGTGTTCGCCGCCGAGACGACGCTGACGTGTGGAAGCCCATTCGCGAAAAGTTGGAAGAATTGAACGTGGCTGATAGGTTTCACGAGCGCACATTCCGCGGCTCGGTGGAAGAGATCACGCTGGAACATACGTGGAAGAACGGTAAGTGGCATGCCATACATGCAGTGTCACTCGATCTTGCTGATGCTGATGGGGTCAAAGCCAAAGCACACCGAATCCGTGGGCATCTGGATAGCGTGCACGATGGATTGCGGGATGAGCTTGCGCTCAACCTTGTGCTGGGCCAGCCATCAAACCCTGAGCTTATGGGCGCCTTCGACACGGCCCGCAAGATACTTGAAAATGCTGCCCTGCGGCCAAAAATCGTTGATGAGGATGGTGCAGGCCAACTGCTAGCTGGCCTGGCGGACGAGATTAATGCGCACGATGCGGAAGTGAGACACTAGTCTATGGGGCAGGCAATCTGCTTGCGCCAAACCTTACAAACATTTCATCCGCCCGCAATGCGCCGGTAAAAGGCCATCCCCTATATGTCTTTCCATGCCGGATCACCGGCATTGCTTTCCCTCAGGAGAGACTAGATGTCCCCTATTATCACGACCAGCCGCCGTTCTTCCCGTACCGTTCTTCTGGGCGCAGCCGCCTTGATCGCCATTGGTGGCGCTTTTGGCGCGAGCAATGTTGTGCCGTTCACCCAGGCCCGCGCGCAGACCAACGCACCCGCACCTGCCGCCCACATGCCCTCCTTTGCTGATGTCATCGAGCGCGTTCGCGGCGCTGTCGTGTCCGTGAAGGTGACGGCTCAGACCATTGCAGACAATGGTGATGATGCGCGTGAGGAATTCCGCCGTGGCATGCCCGGTGTCCCCAACGAACAGCTTGAGCGTTTCTTTCGCCAGTTCCGTGGTGAAGGCGCCCCTGGCGCGCCCCGCACCCCCGGTTCGCCCCGCGCTGGGCGCGGAGCGACCTCCCAGGGTTCAGGTTTTATCATCTCCGCTGATGGATACGTCGTCACGAATAACCATGTCGTTCGCAACGCAGCTGACGTGCAGCTCGTTCTCGACAGCGGCAAGACTGTCGCCGCCAGCGTCGTCGGCACTGACGAAAAGACCGACCTTGCGCTCTTGAAGATCAAGGAAGCAGGAACCTACAAATTCGTGAATTTCGCGGACTCTCTGCCCCGTGTGGGTGATTGGGTCGTGGCTATCGGCAATCCCTTCGGCCTCGGCGGCACCGTCACCGCCGGCATTGTCTCGGCGCGTGGCCGCGATATCGGCGCGGGCCCTTACGACGACTTCCTGCAGATCGACGCGCCAGTGAACCGTGGCAACTCTGGCGGCCCGACGTTTGATCTTTATGGTAACGTCGCGGGCGTTAACACTGCGATCTACTCTCCCTCTGGCGGCAGTGTCGGCATCGGCTTTGCCATTCCGGCCACCGTGGCGAAAAACGTCATTGCCTCGCTGCGCGAAAATGGATCCGTCAGCCGTGGCTATCTCGGTGTGCAGATTCAGCCTGTCACAAAAGACATCGCTGAATCCCTGAAGCTGCCTAACGAAAACGGCGCGCTTGTCGCGGAAGCCCAGCCAGGCACGCCTGCTGCCAACGCAGGTCTGAAATCGGGCGATGTGATCGTGGCCGTCAATGGCGAACGCATTACCAATCCGCGCGAGCTTTCGCGGAAGGTGGCATCGCTTGGCCCAGCGAAGAAGGCTGAC
>CANJJI010000117.1 GCA_947474545.1 Beijerinckiaceae bacterium
GCCGCGAGCAACCATCCCTAACCAGAGCAACGATGCGCTAGCGCAAATCAAGAGAATAGCTGTGTCCCATGAATCACCTCCGACAAAGGTGAATCACGTTCCCGCCAAAAGGGGAATCCCGCTCGATTCCTTTTTCAGGTACGAGGCTCTAAAGTCACAAGGCAGTAATGCAATAAGACAACGTAAAAACTAAGCTCATCACCCCTTCTTCATCAGCACCCAATCAATCCCGTCGCCACCCTTGGCGGTGCCTGACAGCACGATCTGCGATGTGGCGCGTGTGCCTTCCGGGCTGGCGAAGAAGGCGCTTTCCTCGATTGTTACGGGAAAGCCCGAGGCGTGAAAAATCCATTGCTGGCCGGCGGGGGTGACAAGCAGTGCGCCCTGGCCGTTTTCGATACTGCCCACCTTGATCTGCGGATGCAGGTGAAAGCGGATTGCGAAGGAGATGTCTCCCTCCGGCGCCTTGCGTCCCGCAGCTTTCAGCCGGTCGAAACCTTCAAGGCGCGCGCCATCGGCATCAAGCCGCAGAGTTCGCTGATGTATCAATCCAAGGGCTCCGGCATAGCCATCGTGGCTGGCGGTGACCTCAACGGTGCCGGGCATTTCCCGGCGATCAACCGGCACGTGGCGGGGGCCTGATAGTATAACGCCCTGTAGCAGGATGTCGGCCCCATCGCTGCCGGCAATCTTGCAGGAAGAGGTATCGTCAAGGACCAGCGTGGAATGAGCAGCGGTAAAGCGGGCGGCCTGCCGCAAAGGTCCGCCGCGCGAAACCGGCGCGCCACAATTGACGATGATACGCTCGCCTGCGCCCGACATTTCAAACGAGAGCGCGCCCGCATGGGCGCCGGCCGAAAAGTCGCGGGGCGGCGGCTTGCCGGTTTCGAAAATAGCGATGATGTCACCACCCTCCAGCCGCTGATAGCCCGTGGCGATAGCGTTCATAAGCGGCTGCGAGCGCGCGTCGTCATAGGCCAGCACAGTGGATAATTCGTCCTGCGCGGTCTGCCCCATGCCATTGAACAGCGCGATGGCGCCATCCGAATGGCGGAACAACCGTAACATCGGCATCATCCGGTCGATGGCGTTGTTGAGTTCCACCGGCACGACGACAGCACGCGCTACATAGGCCTGCCGCAAGGGCAACAAGTCTAGCAGCGAGGAAATCAAGGTCTGCGGATTGCGTCCGATATGGCCGCCATCGAGAAGGATTTGCCGGTTGAGTACATTGGCGAGATGGCGCGTCGCCTGCCGTTGCTGCGCCTCGGCCCCTTCTGTGCATAAGGCGATTTCAACAAGCGCAATGGCAACGATGAGTTGGGCGCGCCCGCGTGCGCCGCGTCCCGCGCCGCGCCGCAGCCAGGCCGCATGGCGCGCAAGAGAGCGCATAAAGCGGCGATAAAAATCGATCTCAGCATTGTCCAGAATGGCTGGGGAGTGACTAAGCCAGGAAATCAGCCGCCGCGCTGCCACGTCAGGCTGCCAGGCAATGGCTGTTGATGGCCGTCCCGAATAGGTCAGCCATTCATCGATCAGTGCGCGGGCGTTGACCTTGGCGAGGGGCGTTCCAGCGGCGCGCAGATGGCGCATCCAGCCAAACCCCATGAGTTCGGCTTCCCATTCCGGTGACGGGCTTGCGACCAGAAACGGCGATTCTCCATGCACGTTCACGATTTTTGCGCCGAAAGCAAAATATCCGGAATAGATATCATCTGCGACAGTCGCATCGGCGGTGCGAATGTCCTGCGGCGCTAT
Source organism: Beijerinckiaceae bacterium (assembly GCA_947474545.1). Classification (GTDB taxonomy): domain Bacteria; phylum Pseudomonadota; class Alphaproteobacteria; order Rhizobiales; family Beijerinckiaceae; genus Terripilifer. The sequence goes on from CANJJI010000117.1 coordinate 1,759, forward strand.
CAGCAGGCGGTTTGGGGCGCGGGCCACGAAGTCGGCCAGAAAATCCCAGGGGATGGCAGCTTGCTGGCGAATGCGCGACAGACTTGCGGACGCCCGCAGACCAGCGAGGTGCAGCCGCTCCCCGATCGTCGGCGCCGTCACCGTATCAGCCTCCTCGCATACGTCCGCAAAATCAAAATGCTACACCCGCCGCATCGTAAGACCACGTTAAGCTTAAACCCGTTTGCATTTTAATCATAACGCTTTGAAGTCATCCGCCAACCCGGCGGACGAGGCGCGCCATGTAGAAACCGTCGAGCCCGGCCATGCGAGGATCCGGGTTTGGCAGATGACATGGCAAGGTGCGCACGTCGCCCTCTGGCGTAATGCATGCAGAGAGCCCGCCAATTTCCTCCGGCAAAACAGGCACACGTTCGACATCAGGATTTCGCCGCAGGAGCGCTGCAACTTGCGCTTCGCCTTCCTCCGGCTCCAGTGAACAGGTGCAATAGACAAGCCGGCCGCCTGGCCGCAGCAAGTGGATCGCACGGTCGAGCATTTTGGATTGGGTGGCGGCCAGAACAGGAATATGGGAGGCGCGTTTAGTCCAGGCGGCATCCGGGTTCCGGCGTATCGTTCCAGTAGACGTGCAGGGCGCATCAAGCAAAATTGCGTCGAATGTCGTGGCTTCGAAGGTCAGGGCATCGCCAACTTTCAGATCAGCCTCCACGCCGACGCGTTGAAGATTGGCTGCCAGCCGTTTCATGCGCTCGGCCGAGCGGTCGAGCGCGGTTACTTTCGCCCCAGCCAGAGCCAGCTGGATTGTCTTTCCGCCGGGCGCCGCACAGAGATCAACAACGCTTTCACCCGCCTTTACGCCCAGAAGCCGGGCAGGCAGCGCTGCAGAAGCATCCTGCACCCACCATTCGCCATCCTGGTAGGCTTCCAGATCGGCGATTGCAGTATGGGACGCAAGGCGAACCGAGCCGGTCGGCAGAACTGTTCCGCCCAGCTTTTCCGCCCATTTTTCAGGATCAGATTTGACGCTGAGGTCGAGTGTCGGCTCTTGCTGCAACATGGCCGCGATGGCCGCTGCGGACGTTTCACCCCAATTCTTGCGCCAGCGCGCCGCCAGCCATGTGGGCACGTCAGCGAAGGGATCAACGCTGGCAAGAAGCTCATCTTTTCCTCGCGCCAGATTGCGCAGCACACCATTGACGAGCGATGCGAAGGGGAGCGTCGCCGGATCGCGCTTGGTTGCATGAACTGCCAGATCAACAGCTGCGTGGTCAGGCACATCCATAAACAGGATTTGCGCAGCCGCAGCGGTCAGAACCCATTCCAGAGCCTGGCCCTTCTTGGGCAGGCCGCGTTCCAGCAATTGCGCGAGTATGACCTTGATCGTCCCAAAGCGGCGCAGGGCGACCGTCACAATGGACCGCATCAGCGCGCGATCGCGCGCATCCATTTTGGTCAGCCGGCCGGCCGCTTCGTCAGCCGCCATCCGCTCATCCAGTGTGCGCCCGTTGACGATGATTTCTGCAATGGCAGCCGCCGCCGCTTGGCGCACATGCAACCCCGGCGGCGGAGGAGCCTCAACCACGGCATTGTCGCGCTTTTTCTGAAAACCGAATCCACGGCCCTTGGCATTCACAGAATCATACTCCCGGCATTCCCTCAGCTGGCCCGGGAGCTAGACCGGGTATCAAGCAAAATTAAGTCAAGATAGCGGAATGATTGATATTACGGATGGCGAATCAGCCCCAGGGATTGCGGGGCCGATCTTGGCCAGAATTATACATGTGTTGGCCGTCATTTGGGTGATAATTCTGCTGCGCGTGATCCGGCTGTGCATAATCCTGCCAATTCCCGCCAATTCCCATCTGTTGTGCGAGGTCCTGCAAGGCCGCAAGGCGGTTCTCGATATTGGGATGGGTGGAAAAAAGGTTGTCCATACCTTGCCCTGTTAGCGGGTTGACGATGAACATATGTGCCATCGCCGGATTGGCCTCGGCATTGTGGTTGGGGATCTGTTGGGCAAGGCCGGAAATCTTGGCGAGAGCGCTCGCAAGATAATGGGGATTCCCGCAAATCTGCGCGCCCATCCTGTCAGCCTCGTATTCGCGCGACCGGCTGATCGCAAATTGCACGATGCCTGCGGCCATCGGTGCAAGAATGGCCAGCGCTATGCTGCCGATGACGCCCACGCCATTGTTGTTGCGGTTGCCGCCAAATAATGTGCCCCATGTGGCGATGGATGAGATCGCGCCCGCAAGCGTGGCGGTGATCGTCATGGTCAGCGTGTCGTGATTACGAATATGCGCGAGTTCGTGCGCGATTACGCCGGACAATTCCTCCCGGGTCAGCATCTGGACGAGACCTGTGTTGACGGCCACTGCACCGTTTTCGGGATTGCGGCCGGTGGCGAAAGCGTTCGGCTGATCGCTCTCAACGACATAGACGCGCGGCGGCGGCAATTGCGCGCGTTGCGCGAGTTCGTGCACCATTTGCACCAGTTCCGGCGCAGTCTGGGCATTCACTTCATAGGCGCCATTTGAAGAAAGTGCGAGGCTGTCGGAATTCCAATAGGCGTAAAAATTCGTCGCAACGGCAATTGCGAGCGCAATCAACATGCCAGTGCGTCCGCCTAGCAGAGCGCCCACGGCCATGAACAGCGCTGTCATGGCCGCAATCAGAATAGCCGTGCGAGTATAATTCATCCGGGATGGCCTCCGCTCTCCACGCTTCCGATCCGGACTTGGACTCTGGACCTCAGCGAACGCGCGCTCTATGTCGGGGCGGAGAATAATATTTGCAAGTCCGCGAAACTACGGATGCGCGACGGGAAACGACAATGACGAGTCAGCCGACAGATAACGCCCAAAGGCCGGACGATGGGGAAACTGCGCTCGCACGCGTGCTGAGCCCGGAAGCACAGCGCGCACTCGCCGAAGCCGAAGAGCGCCGCAGGCTCGCTAAGGAAGCCGAGGCGTTGAGGCCAAAGGAAATCAACGGCCGCGGCGGCCTCGACCCCGCGCGTTACGGGGACTGGGAGATCAAAGGGCTGACGAGCGATTTTTAGTTCAGCAGGTCACTCGGTCATCTTGAAGCCCGTCGCCCTCACGATTTCGCCCCAGCGCTCAATATCCCTGCGGACAAGCTCGCGAGCTTCATCACCCTGGTGGCGGCCGGGCTCAAGGGCGAGTTTCCTGTAGGAGTCAGCGACTTCAGGTATTTTCATCGCCTTTTGGACAAGCGCAGAAAATTGCGACACGGTCGCGCGCGGGGTGCCAAGCGGCATGTACATCACGAAGGGCTCTTCGGCGACAAGATTCTTCAGCCCAAGTTCGCTCAATGTCGGTGCATCCGGGACAAATGGCGAGCGTTTTTCCCCCGTCGTCACGAGTACGCGGACCTTGCCGGATTCAATAAAGGGCAAGACGTTGGTAATGACGGCCAGATTGGCGGCGATCTGCCCGGCGACCAAATCCTGAACCGCTGGCGTTGCGCCGCGATAGGCGACATGAACGAAATCAAAATTCGCACCCTTGGAAATCATCACGCCGGCAAAGTGAGGCATGGAGCCCGCGCCGGAAGAGCCGTAAGAGGCCTTGTCAGGATTGGCGCGGCACCAGTCCACAAATTGCTGGAAGGTCTTCACACTTTCGGGGACCATCGGGCCGACGACCAGGCCGAAGGTGACTGAGCAGGCCGTGCAGACAATCTCGAAATCTTTCAGCGGATCATAGCCGAGGTTGTTATAGACATGCGGATAGATCACAAGAATTGATGCTGGCGACATGCCGAGAATCGATCCATCGGGCTCAGCCGCCTTTACCGCTTGCACTGCAATGCGCCCGCCGGCGCCGGGCCGGTTGTCGACGATGAAATTTGACGCGTAGTCGCGGAGCTGCCCAACCAGGAGCCGACCAACGATGTCGGTCGAACCGCCCGGTACAAAGCCTAGTATAAGTTTGGCGGGCTTCTCGATCACTGCGCCATAGGCTGGCGGCAATGCAAGAGCCGTGGATGCTGCGCTAGCCGCACCTGCCCGCAGAATTTCACGCCGTGTGAACATGAATGCCTCCCATCCTCCGCAGCTTGGGCGCCGCTCGCCGACTATATTCGGACCTATTCCGCGATCCTGCAAGCCGCCCAGCGGAGCATCATATTCCCGGGAGGAGAATTATCCACCGGGTTGGATATTTGCGCATCCACAATGACCTTAACAGGTTGGAACATGATACTTTGCAGAAGCGATTCGATTTATGAGGCCCCCCCGGCTCAAAAGGGCCATGTTGTCTCATGACCGGCGCACATTCCCGGCAAAATGCCTCCGGAGAAAAAGCATGCTCGGATGGTTTCAAAAGCTGCTCCCCAAAGAAGAGAAATTCTTCGATTATTTTGACAAGCACGCCGCAATTTTGACTGAGGCTGCGGCAGCTATGAAGGCGTTGCTTGAGGGCGGCGGCTCCATCGCATCCAACAGCGAGTTGATCTACAAACTTGAAAACGACGCCGACGATGTGACGCGCGACGTGTTGCTGGCCGTGCGACGTACGTTCATTACGCCTTTCGACCGGAGCGACATCCGCGATCTGATTTCATCTATGGACGATGCTGTAGACCAGATGCGACAGACGGCCAAAGCGATTGGACTATACGAAGTCACATCGTTCGAGCCGGAAATGGTGCAGATGGGCGACCTGATTGTGGAAGCTGCCAAATTCACAGTCGAGGCAGTCACGCGTCTGCGCAAGATGACCCAGAACGCCGCCAAGTTACACGCCATTGCCGAGCGGCTAACGAAGATCGAGGAGAAGTCCGACGAATTGCACGACATCGGATTGAAGAAACTTTACACGTTACATTCCGGCGGCAATGCCATGGCCTTTATAGCAGGCAGCGAGATCTACGGCCATCTGGAGAAGGTCGTTGACCGCTTTGAAGACGTGGCGGACCGGGTTAACGCCATCGTGGTGGAACATCTATAACTGAAGGCGGAAGAAGTGATGGATGCAGGAATCGCCTTTTACTTTCTGGCTGGCTTGATCATCGTCGCGCTTGCGTTCGATTTTCTCAACGGTCTGCATGATGCTGCCAATTCCATCGCCACAATCGTATCCACACGCGTGCTGCGGCCGCAATATGCGGTCTTCTGGGCCGCCTTTTTCAATTTTATCGCCTTCCTGTTTTTCGGACTTAGTGTAGCCAAAACGGTTGGGACCGGAATCATCACGACAGATATCGTTGATGACAGCATCATCTTTGGCGCTCTGATGGGCGCAATCTCCTGGAATGTCATTACATGGATTGGCGGTATTCCTTCCAGTTCATCTCATGCGCTGATCGGCGGGTTGTTGGGCGCTGGCATAGCCAAGGGCGGGTTGTCCGCCGTCGTCGCGAGCGGCGTGACCAAGACGGCGTTTGCCATTGTCCTGTCGCCAGCAGTCGGATTTTCCATCGCTATACTGCTCATTCTGCTGGTGTCGTGGATTTGTGTGCGCATGAGCCCGTTCGCCGTCGACGGCGCCTTCCGCTGGCTGCAATTTGTGTCGGCGTCGCTGTATTCGCTGGGCCATGGCGGCAATGACGCACAAAAGACCATGGGTATTATAGCCGTGCTGCTTTTTTCGCACGGCATGCTCGGCAGCGAGTTCTACGTGCCGTTCTGGGTGGTCATCACATGCCAGCTTGCCATGGGGCTTGGCACATTGTTCGGCGGCTGGCGCATCGTTCATACCATGGGATCAAAGATCACACGGCTCACGCCGATGCAGGGTTTTTGCGCGGAAACCGGAGGCGCTATCACATTGTTCATGGCGACCGGACTTGGCGTACCTGTCTCGACCACCCACACGATCACCGGCGCGATCATCGGTGTTGGCGCAGCACGCCGTGTTTCGGCGGTGCGTTGGGGCATAGCCCGCGGCATTGTATTCGCATGGGTCGTCACCATGCCCGCAGCCGGGCTCATCGCGGCTTTCTTTTATTACATCACGCGATTGTTCTGATCATGGGCCTGAAAGAACATCACGTCGCAAATGCCGGTCTGCAGGAGCCAAAACTGCAGATAGCGGCGCTGCCGTTCCGCCAGCGCAAAAAGCTCGAAATCATGCTGGTGTCGACGCTGGATTCCGGCCGGTGGGTCATCCCCAAGGGTTGGCCCATGAAGGGCATCTCAAGTCACGAGGCAGCCGCACAGGAAGCTTTTGAGGAGGCTGGCCTGGTCGGCGAAATCGCTGATACTGCCGTAGGCCAGTTTCATTATTTCAAGCGCAAGAAGAATGGGGCAGTCTGGCTTTGCCGTGTTGAAGTTTTTCCCATGCAGGTCAAAGAACAGCGGCGCATATGGCCCGAAAAGGCATTGCGTAAAACCAAATGGTTTCCTCTTGAGCAAGCCGCCATGGCGGTGTCAGATCAGGAGCTGGGGGAACTGCTTCTCAACTGGGCGGCCACTCTGAAAATGGGCGTCGCGTCCGCCCGGCCGGTCAAGTAATCAAACTTTGACGATGTTCTTCAGCGCCAGCATATAGGCTGCCGAGCGGCAGGATATGCCATGCTGTCGCGCCAGTTCGAAGACGGCCAAACCGCATTCTTCCATTCTTGTACGCAATTGATCGTGGATGCGTTCTAGCGGCCAGCTTACGTTTGCGCGGTTTTGTTCCCACTCGAACCAGGACACCGAGACGCCGCCGGCATTGGCCAGGATGTCCGGCAGGATAATGACGCCCTTGCGTTCAAGGATTGCATCGGCTTGCGCTGTCAGTGGCCCGTTGGCAAGCTCGACAATGATCCCCGCGCGAACTGCCGCAGCATTGCCTTCATGCACCGTGCTTTCCAGAGCGGCGGGAACAAGAATATCGCAGTCAGCCGCCACGAGACCGGCAGCATCGAACTTTTCGCCCCCAGCAAATGAGGCTACGTCTTTGCTCGACGATTTGTGCACGATCAGGGCCGGAATATCGAGACCTCCTGCGTTTCCTGTCGCGCCACGCGAATCGGAAACGGCAACAATGCGATAGCCTGCCTCGTGCAGAAGACGCGCCATATGCAGACCGACATTGCCAAAACCCTGCACAGCGACGCGAGCGCCAGGTCCAATGCCCAGCTGCTTTTCAAGCCTGCGCAGCAAATAAAATCCGCCACGGCCCGTGGCATCTTCGCGTCCCAGCGAGCCCCCTTGATCCAGTGGTTTGCCCGTGGCTACGGCAGGCGAAGGGTGCCCGGCGATGCGTGAATATTCGTCCGTCATCCAGCCCATGACAGTTGCATTCGTATTCACGTCGGGCGCGATGATGTCGCGGTCCGGACCCACAACGTGAAACAGCTGTTTGATGAAAGCGCGCGACAGACGCTCCAGCTCGGTGCGTGACATTGTGTCCGGATCAACGCGGATAGCGCCCTTGCCGCCGCCATAGGGCAACGCCAGCAAGGCGCATTTGAATGTCATCCAGAACGCGAGGGTGAGAACTTCATCGAGGTTTGAGGCGGGATGAAACCGCACTCCGCCCTTGGTCGGACCCCGTGTCGAATCATAACGGCAGCGCCAGCCCGCGAAGGAACGTTGCGAGCCATCGTCCATGGGAATGGTGAGTCGTACCTGCATGGTTTCTTCGGGTATCCGCAGATAGGCGATGGCAGGTTCATCCAGACCAAGCCGCTGCGCGGCTTCATCAAGATGCAACAAGGCTTGTTCGTGAAGACTGGATTGATCGACCATGTCGCTTACTAGGGCTTTGCCACGGACCTTTTCAATGGCCTGTACATCAATGTCGCAGCCAGTGCGACGAGGCTGGCAAGAAACATCACGGTGAAAGCAGCCGTATAGTCGCCGTTGCGGTCAAACACCGCCGCGCCCAGCCACGCGCCAAAGCCGCCACAGATATGATGCACCATCACGATGATGCCGCCGATCGCGCCCATGTTTTTCAGCCCAAAGGAATCGCGGATGAACAACACCGTCAGCGGCGCGGTCACAAGGAATGTAATGCCGAACACCAGAGAGAAGATCGCGACCGAGATCTGCGATTGATCCACCATGACGAGCAAGAACACGGCGATACGGGCAATAAAAGATGCGGCGGTGCCGAAAACGGGTCCGGTCCTGTCTCCCCACATACCTGCAGCGATGACCCCTACAAGCCCGGCAATGCCCATGAAGGCGAGGAGATTGCCAGCCAGAAAGGTGCTGACGCCGCGATCAAGCGCGAAGGCGACAACATGTGTTGAGACAAAGAAATCGTCGAGACCGCAGACCGCGTAGATCACTATCAGCAACCAGAATTGCCGTGTACGCATGGCCTCGGCCAGACTCATCCCCTCGCGGACCGGTCCAGGACCTTGCCGAGCCGTCGCCTCCTTGCCGGGAACCGCGTAGAGGATCAGCGGCAGAAACAGCAGATGGGCAAGGCCGACCCAGACGAAAACAGACCTCCAGCCGATGCTGACCAGCACAGCCGCCAGTACAGCTATGATCACAAGCTGGCCCACGCTCATGCCCGCACTCGCGACGCCATTTGCAAATCCGGCGCGATCTGGAAAAGCCCGTGTCACCATCACGCCGACGGGCGAAACCGAGACAAGCCCATTGGCGAAGGCATAGACGATGCCGAACAGCAGCAGCGCGTGCCAGGGCTGCGTCACCAGACTCATGGCCCCGATGCTGGCCCCGCAGACGACCAGTCCCCACGCCAGCATGGCTTTCAGGCTGGCGCGATCCGCCAGACGGCCGGAATAGAACATGGCAAAGGCGGTCACTGTCTGAAAGACGAAAACAGCGACGCCAAGATCGCTGCGCGTCCAGTTGAGATCGCTTACCATCGGCTTGAGAGTCAGGCCGATGGCAAAGCGCGCGCCGCCGCCGATGAACAGGATCAGGAATCCCGTTGCGAGCACGAGCCATGCGGCTCTCGTTGTGGCGGTTTTTGTCATGGTCTTTTGCGTAGCTCCCCAGTGTGTGACCGGTAGCGCGATTTGGGTCCGGAGGGAACGGGGAAAGGGATTAGAATCTGCGTGTATTTATCGTAAATACACCTTTAGATTGTAGGAATATTGACGTACAAATAGGTTTTATGGCAAGACATTTTATGCGCTTCCTGGCGATTCGATTTCCGCATCTGGTATTCTCCGCTGTGCTTCTGGCGGCAGCGGGCTTTTGCCTGTGCCTTGCGCTGGCGCTTCGGCCCGCTCATTCGCCGCCGCTGGCCGGGACGGCAGCGCCTGCGGCGGTGGCCACGTCCGCAGTTGATCCGGCAAGACAGGCAGCACCAGAATCTAAAGCAAAAATCGCAAACAGATCATATATTCCCGCACCATTGCGACGAGCCCATTTGCCGGGTCCGATTGCCGTGGAGGTTATGCGTGTCATTGATGGCGACACGTTCGAAGGCCGTCTGCGGGTCTGGTTCGGTCTGGAAATCACAACGCTGATACGCCTGCGCAACATTGATGCGCCCGAGCGCAAGGCGCGCTGTGCGGCGGAAGCCCAGCTGGCGGTCGAGGCCTCACAGACGCTGGAAGATATTCTGCATTCCGGCGCGATCATCCTCTCGGACATCAGTCTGGATAAATACGCTGGGCGGGTACTGGCCGACGTGGCCGTGATGAGCCACGACAGGGCCATGGACGACGTCGGTCAACTTCTGCTGGCTGGCGGTTATGCGCGCGCCTATCAAGGCCGGCGGCGTGCGGGCTGGTGTAGCTAAACTGAAAGCGATCACCTGCCGCCGTTGCGCTGCGCATCATTGGCATAGGCGCGTTCGACATTGTCCCGGTCGCGTTGCGCGTGAGCGTCCGCCACTTGCATGGCCTGTTCGTGCAAACGTCCCATATTGGCCACAACGGCAGTCGCCATAGGCGCATAAAGAATCGCGTCGTCGAAGTCCCGGCCTTCCAGCTTTGAGGCAATCTGCTCATCCATGGCCGTGACGTAGAGATTTTTCACTGGCCAGTTCACCGGCGCCGCGCGATCGGGCAAATCGGGCGCTTCCAGCCGCACGGTCACTTTTGTAGATGTCTTGGAAACCGGTTCAAGCTCGGCGACATATTGAATCCGGCGGGATCGGCCTTGCTGAATGATCCATATAACCTTGCGCGGATCATCGGCCTTCAAAGACACATTTGGCATGGCGCTGCCGAACACCATGGGCGGTAGACCGGTTTTTTCCAGCGTGCGATGCACTTCGGCAATCGGTAAGTCATATGTTCGGGGCGAACCACCGGCGGTGAGAGCCGTAAAGCCGAACAGGCCACCCGTCAGACCACATAATGACAGCGCGCCGTAGACCATTCGAAGCATTGTGAATACCCCCTGTCTGCCTGGATTAACGATAGTATTTTTTGACGTCTTCATCCTCGATGCTGAAAGGCTTGCCGCCGCTCTGGACAGCGCCGCGTTGCACCAGACAGACCCTGTCCTTGTTCGTCACGCTGAATGTGTTGCCATCGTTGGTCCGGTGAACAAGACGATCAGCCCCAAATGGGCGGCCTTCGAGCAGGGCTGCGATCTGTTCTTCGATGGCTGGACGCACGGGCTGCAAAACCGCAGGCCGCGGATGGAATTGTTCGCCATCGTAGACTTCCCGTCCGGTTTTTGGATCTTTCGGCAAGGAAATGCTGACACGCGTGACGCCTGCGCGGACAGGCTCGATATTCGCGGTGAATTGCAACATTTCGCGGCCGCTGCTGGTGATCTGCCATGTGATGGCTTTTTCGGAACGCCGGAAAATCTTGATGTAGATGAGAATGCCGCATTGGCGGTTCCGCATGAAATCCTTGAAATCGCTTTTGGTCAGGCGCTCATAGACATCAGCGGCGTTGAGGCGGAACTGATCGGGGGGCAGTGGCGCCTCGCTGCAGCCAGCAAACCCAAGAACACAAAGAAGAAAAAGAAATCGCGCTTTCATCGCCAATCACCTTCAAGGTGGAAGGAAAATAGCGATGAGATATTAAAAATATCCTGTGAACAGCGCTTTACCCCGGCGTTTTGGACGCCGGGGTAAAGAATTGAATATCAGGCGTAGCCAGGCACCACGCGGACATCCACCACCGCAACGCCGCCCGCTTCCACGACCTTGATCGCTTCAGCATAGGCCGCCGGCAATTCACCGATGGTGTGCACCGGACCAATACCCACTGCGCCCTGTCCCTGCGCGATCAAGGCAAGATTGGCGTCGGGCTCGATCATCTTCTGGCCGATCCATTTGTTTTCAACCGGGCGATTGCGTGCGATGGCGACGCGCTCCTGATGCAACTCATCGTTGTAGAACGATGAATTGTTGGAGATGACCAGCAGCAGGGGCAGCTTGTAGCGCACAGCCGTCCATACCGATGTGCAGCCCATCAGGAAGTCACCGTCGCCGCAGACACCAACCGCCATGCGGTCCGTGCCCTTCAGCGCCAGCGCACCACCCACAGAAATACCAGGGCCTGCCGCCAGACCACCACCGCCTGCGCCGCCCGTATAATCGAGCGGATGATGGAGCGGCCACCAATCCTCATGCCAGGCGATGGACGTCGACATCACGCAGGTCTTGCGATTTCCCAGCGCCTTTTTGAGCGTGAGCGCGAGATCACGCACCAGCGGGCGTTCCTTGTCGGCGCGAATTTCGAGCTTCACCGGCTCGCGCGTCTTGAGCGCGGGCGCCTTGACGTCCGCAAGTGCGCCAACCAGCGCTGCGACGGTGAGATCGGCATCTGCGGAAATGAACTGATCGACCGGCGGCAGGATCTGGTGATCCATCGACCAGCCATTGTGGATGCGATGATCCATCGACACATGGACGATCTTGCCGCCCGGTGCGGCGTCGCCGAGGTTGCTCTTGAAAAGGCCGCCGAGGTCGACGACGTCAAACGCGAGAATGAGATCAGCAGCTTTCAACGCAGCGGTGGCGGCTTCGTTTTTGCCCATGCCCGGCGCGCAAATATGCAGCGGGTGGTCGGTCGGGAACGTCGCGCCGACCTTCAGATCGGTGAAGACACCAGCGCCCAGCTTTTCGGCGAGCGCGAGACGGTCAGCCCAGCCCTTTTCCGAGCGCGAGAACCTGCCATAGACGATCAGCGGGCTTTTGGCCTTGCGGGCGAGAGCCGCAAGCGTTTCCACTTGCTGCGCGGATGGGCCGACCTGTACCGGCGGGGCAAAGCGGTTCACATCGAAAGGCGGAAGATCCTTCGTCAGGGGCGATTCCTGAAGGGTGACATCCAGGTTGATGTAAACAGGGCCTTTCGGGTTGGTTTCCGAAATCCACTTGGCGCGCACCAGCGATTCCCGCGCGGCTGCGGGCGAGCCGGGCAGATCGTCAAACTTCACATATTGGCGGATCATCGAGGCCTGATCGCGCGACGTGTGAATCCAGTCGATCCAGGGACGGCGCACGGCGGCGTCAACGGGGCCGGTGGCTCCCATAATCACCATGGGCATGCGGTCGCACCAGGCGTTGAAGATCGCCATGCTCGCATGCATCAGCCCGACATTGGAGTGGACTGCTGCAGCCATCGGCTTGTCGGTGACTTTGGCATAGCCCTGGGCGATGTGAATGGCATGTTCTTCGTGCAGGCAGAGCAGCATCTCCGGCTGCGAATTGCCGAGATAATTCACGATGGAATCGTGCAGGCCGCGATAGCTCGCGCCGGGATTGAGCGCGATATAGGGGAGGTCGAGGGCGTGAAGCGTCTCAGCCACCACGTCGCTGCCAAAGCCCGCCTTTTGCGCCAGCGGACCCTGCGGTTGCTCGCGGCCCAGATCATTGCGCAAGGCAGAGGCCGACCGTGTGGTGTCAGTCATGTTTCACTCCCGTTTCAGGCTTGGTTGATGCAAATCTGTATGCACCCAGAGTGCAGACGTCATTCGGTTTTCACCTTCGCGTAAATTTGTGGGGCAGGCAATAGCAGCACTGCCAAAGCCAGGGCAATCGCATTTCAAAACAGGGTCAGAAGTCTTGACAGGTATGCGTCATCCCACCCTGCTTTTTTGATCTTGCCGCGCAGGGATACTTTTCCACCGTCTTTTTGCATGACGTTCAACGCCATGTGCCGGAGCACGGCGAGA
>CANJJI010000118.1 GCA_947474545.1 Beijerinckiaceae bacterium
AGCGTCTCGCGCAGAGGCATTTCGAGGCACTCGCCTGTTGGTGATTTGTCGTGGAAACACCATGCCAGGTTCGGACCCGGATGCCTCGATTTATTCCCTTTCAGGGCGAAAAATCAGCGCGCAATCGCGGTTTTGCAATTGGCTCAACTGTACAAAAATATGAATCTGTGAAGCGTCGCGCCGCCCTTCTGTCAGACTTTCCGCCCAGGCTGTATATTCCCGTGCGCACCGAGCGCGGGGATCTTCACCCTCGCAGGGGGGATCGATTTCGACATTGCCAAAATGATGCAATCTTATTCGGGGGTTTTCTGAAAGCCCGCTGAGAAGGCTCTCAAGATAGCCGAGGGGCAGCGTCGCTGGCCGCGCTCTGGGCGACCTCCATCCCTGCGCGCGAGCCATGCGCCGCGCCGTATGCAGACGATCCAGAGAAGGCTCGTTCCCGGCTTGGGCATCCGAAAATTGCCAGTGATCGGCATGGAAAAGTGCCTGCACGCCCTTATGGGGAGAGCGCTTGAAATCGCCAGCAATCGCCTGACAATCGACCTGTTCCATATGGAAAGTTTCTTCCGTGCCGCTTTCGTTGAGACGCGGCCAGGTAACCGCGCCACCGGAATCGCTGATATAAAACGACTTGCCGATGAAATAGGCTTCGTACTCGAGGCCAAGTTGCTTCATCGAAATGCTGTTAAGGGGAAATTGCTTCTTGCCAGCGGGAATGCTGCGGCCTGAATTTTGCGCCCGCACACATTCGGCGAAAATCTCGTAATTGGAAATCTTGTTGCGGGCTGCAAACGTACTTCCATGGGAGGCGGAGCCTGTGATTTGAATGCCATTTTTGGCGAACCAGTCGATTTCGGCAGAAATCAATTCGGCGATTGGCCGGCCGGTGCGGATCGACAATTGCAGGAAGTCGTTATGGAGCGCGATTTCGTGCCCCATGCCGGTGAGTTCAAGTGCAAGCGCAAGCATTTCCGGATTATGCTCGACAGCGCCCGAAACGATCCGCCCATAATAGTTTTCGTCCTTGTCGTAATCACCGGGGGGCAGCAGGAAATAGGTCGCGTGCGCGCCCGCGTCTGCCTCAATCCTCCCCATCAGATAAGCGCGCTCGATATGATGGTCCACATCATGGCGTAGTCCGAGCATACCGTCGAACGAGCCTGCCTTTGCGATCTCACGCAAGGTCATACTTTTCAGCCCGAGCTCACGGAATGTACCGATGAATTCGCGATAGCTTGTCATTTTGGACCGGCTGTCTAGAAACGCATCGTGCATAACAAATCTCCCGGTGAGTTTCGGCAGTTTACCTGATTCGGATTTCTTATATCCGTTCTCAGGCAAAGGCCCTCAGCCCTGATGGCAAGGCAATCAGCTGAAGGGCGCCACGCGAGCCCAACATATCGCCAGGGACGAGCGCTATCGACTCCCGGATCGCTTGCCGCGACCGCGATGACATCGTTCTTAAAATTTCAGCAGGCAAGATCATCAGGACGTATCGGGGGCCAGAGCATTACGGGCGAGCCAGTCGCATTCGCGCAACACGTGATCGATCTCAAGACGAGGTTTTACGCGAAAGCCCGGCGCGGGGCCGGGGCGCATGGGCATTCTCAGTTTCAGATGGGGGAATTTCTGCCGCCGGGCCAGCGCGCGCACAAGGCGTTTGGCCTGCCGCGGCAGATCCTCGAGCGCGCCGATCACCGCTTCAAGCCGGCGCAGCAGATTGATAGGGCTGATGTCCTCAGCCTTTTTGTCCGGAACGGCCGGGGCGTTGAGTCTCTCCTTGAGCCTGCGGAGTCCTTCGTCGGTGAGCGAAATAATGCGTGGCAGCGCGGCGGGGGCTTTTTTCGCCGGGCGCTGGCGCCAGAACCGCTGCCGGGGATCAAAAAGCGGGAAAGACTGACGCTTTTTCCCCTCGCCCTTGCTCGCAACCCCCGGGGGCACGGAACGTGACTGCGCCTGTGGCTGGGGCGGCGGCGCTTTGACGCCCGTAATTCTTGCAAAGACCACGATCAAACGCCGCACCGCAGATTCTGCGGGACGCAGCACGCGGACAATTCTGCGATGCAGTTCTACAGAAATCCGCGCAGGCCCAGCTCCCCCACCCAGCAAGGTGAAGAGCCCCGCGATGATGCGGGCGAGGAGGGCTTTGTTGAGGTCTATGGCTGCGGGAATATCCATGGCGGGCATTTTTAGGAAAAGAACAAAAAGAGAACATAACGTGTGGGAAGATTTTTGTCAAATGGGATTTTCCCCCATCATGCGTCGAGTGCCGGGCAGCCGAAAATTTGGGCATGTTGATGTGCGTGCTCCAACGCCCCAACGAGCTCATGACACTCTACACATTGTGCGAGAAAACCCTTCTCCCCATTGCATGGGGAGAAGGGTTTCCTGCGCACTTTCGGATAGAGTCACAAGCTCGCCGGGGCGAAGATCTCGAAAGCCCGCAAATCCTAAGGGTTGCGCGCGTGCTCGCTACGGAATTGCGATGACACCTGACTGAAGCACTAAAGTTCAGCCCGTGACTTCGGAAGTCCGGCTGAACTGTCCCGCCCGCCCCTGTCTGGTCCGGTTGCAGCCATATTTTCAAGGCTTATGCTCCGGGCGATTCTCGGATGGGCCAAATGCGGCGCGATACACAACACAGTGACAGATTTATGCGCGGCTCTGCGTTGGCCCTTGCTACAGTGCTGGCCGGGCTGTTGCCTGCGCCGGTCACTTTTGCCCAGACTAAGCCTGCCGAGACGCCTGCAGCTGCCGGGACCAGAAAAAAAGAAGAGATCGACGCCCGCCAGTTTGAATTGCGCGGTGTACAGGAGACGATTCAGGCCTCCGAACAGCAGCGCCGCCAGATCGAGGCGGAGCTCGAATCAATGCGCAACGACCGTGCGAGGCTGAATGCCGCGCTGATCCAGACAACCGGAAACGTTCAGAAAGCCGAGACAAATATCGCCACGCTCGAGCGCAAACTCTCCGAAAGCCTCAAGACCGAAGCCTCTATTCGCGCTTCGCTGGACTCGCGCCGCGAGATCATCTCCTCCATCCTCACGGGCCTCCAGCGGATGGGCCGCAAGCCGCCGCCCGCTTTGCTGATTTCGCCCGGCGATATCATGAAGGCGATCCGCACTGCCATGCTCATGGGCTCTGTTGTGCCGGAACTGCGGGCTGAGACCATCGTGTTGTTGTCTGATCTCGAAGAATTGAGCGTGGCGCGCAACCGGGTTTCGGCGGAGCGCGACGCGCTGGCGCGCGAAGTTGAGGGCCTTGGCCTTGAGCGCGTGCGCCTTGCCGCACTGGTCGATACCCGGCAAAAGGCCATGTTCGATGTGGAAAAAGCGCTGGACGCCGAGCGCCGGCGGGCTGCCGAACTGGCCCGGCAGGCAACCAGTCTCAAAGATTTGATTGCCACCATGGAACGCGACATCGGCTCAGCCCGGCGCGGCGCCGATGCGTCTCGCCGGGCCGACGAAGAGCGCCAGAAAACCGCCGCATTGCCGCGCGATGGTTCGCAATCGCCATTCGGGAATAAATCCAGGACGGCGCCGGCGATTGCGTTCTCTGACGCTAAAGGTCTATTGTCATTGCCAGTTTCTGGAGAGTTGGCCAAAAACTACGGCGAGAAAGACAATTTCGGCGGGGTAGAGCGGGGATTGTCGCTTGCGACTCAGGCCAAAGCGGTTGTGTCCTCACCGTGTGATGGCTGGGTGTCCTATGCTGGACCCTACCGCACATATGGACAACTTTTAATCGTGAATGCCGGGAACGGATACTATATAGTGCTGGCAGGAATGGAGCATATCAATGTAGAGGTCGGACAATTCGTCCAGGTTGGCGAGCCGGTGGCTCTGATGGGCGATGGAGCGGCACGGACTGCAACGGCTATAGCAATTGGCGCGAAGCAGCCTATTCTCTATGTTGAGTTTCGTAAGGATGGGACGGCAATCGATCCGGGACCCTG
Organism: Beijerinckiaceae bacterium; assembly: GCA_947474545.1. Taxonomy (GTDB): domain Bacteria; phylum Pseudomonadota; class Alphaproteobacteria; order Rhizobiales; family Beijerinckiaceae; genus Terripilifer. The sequence goes on from CANJJI010000118.1 coordinate 3,956, forward strand.
GTGGGTTAAACCGGAGCAGGAAAAGGTTCGCGGATAATGCGCAAGGTTTCACTTCTGGCTGCTGGCGTTGCGATGGGCGCTTTGTCTGCAACGTTCGTTTCGCAATCCGGCCTCTTCGCCGGCGGTGCGGTCGCCCAGAGTTCTTCGGGTTCCCAGACTTACAAGTTGCTGAACCTGTTTGGCGACGTTCTGGAAAAAGTGCGCTCGGACTATGTCGACAAGCCCGACGAAAAGAAGCTGATTGAATCTGCGATCAACGGCATGCTGACGAGCCTCGATCCTCATTCGAGCTATATGGACGCAAAATCCTTCACCGACATGCAGGTGCAGACCCGTGGCGAATTTGGCGGCCTGGGCATCGAAGTGACCCAGCAGGATGGCGTTGTGAAAGTCGTCGCGCCCATCGACGAGACTCCTGCCGCCCGGGCCGGCGTGATGGCTGGCGATCTGATCACCCATATTGATGGCGAGCAGACCCAGGGCCTCACGCTCAATCAGGCTGTCGACAAGATGCGCGGCCAGATTGGTTCGTCCATCAACCTCACGCTCGTTCGCGGCGAGAACAAGCAAAAGATCGATATGAAGATCACCCGTGATCGTATTCAGATCCGGGCCGTACGCTCCGAACTCGAAAACGAAGATATCGGCTATATCCGGTTGACGCAATTTAATGAGCAGACATCAGACGGTCTGAAGAAGGCTATCGACAAATTCAGTGCGGACCTTCCTGGCAACAAATTAAAGGGGTACATCATCGATCTGCGCAACAATCCCGGCGGATTGCTGGATCAGTCGGTCGCTGTCTCCAATGCCTTCCTTGATCGCGGCGAAATCGTTTCGACCCGTGGGCGCAATGCCGATGAAACACACCGTTTCAACGCCAAGCCCCAGGGCGATCTGGCGCGCGGCAAGAAAGTTGTTGTGCTGATCAACGGTGGTTCGGCTTCAGCGTCTGAAATCGTGGCCGGAGCGTTGCAGGATCACAAGCGGGCAACCATTATTGGCACACGCAGCTTCGGCAAGGGATCGGTTCAGACCATTCTGCCGCTGGGCCGCGAGAACGGCGCTTTGCGCCTGACGACCGCGCGTTACTACACGCCTTCGGGCCGTTCGATTCAGGCCAAGGGCATTGAGCCGGATATTGAGATCATTCACGAGGTTCCAGACGCTCTGAAAGGTCAGGATTCGACCAAGGGCGAAGCGTCTCTGAAAGGCCATCTCAAGAATGGTGAGGATGAGGGCAATGGCTCGCAAGCCTACGTGCCGCCGAACCGCAAGGAAGACAAACAGGTCGCCGCAGCCCGTGATATAATTTATGGTGCCAAGACTGTTGCAGACTTCAAGAAGCGCGCAGAAGCAACGCCGCCCGCCAAGGACGCCGCCGTAAAAGAAACCGAAAAGGCGCCCGCCCAATAGTGGTTTCGCCACAAGCCCGGCGGCGGCAACCGCCGGGTTCATCATAAGATATTCTGTTTTTGCAGTGTAGCGTCTGGTGCGTCTGAGACCAACCTGAGGAAGTCGTGACTTCCGGAGGGCGGCAAACGCGACCGCGCTGATGCGCGGGAATCACAATGATTGACGTGTCAATCATTGTGCCACTTGGTATAAGGTGTCGATAGCGTCCCGAGTGAATGCGTTTGGCTCGCAATTGGTTTGCGGGCCTGCATCCAAAGCACTTCCCTGTTTGTCCCGATAAGGGGTCAGGGAGTCTCACGCAAGGCGCACATGTCGCAGATGTCCAACGACGATCTGACAATTCCCCTCGGTGTTCCCGGCAGGCGCCCGCGTGAGGCGGCGCCACGCACGGTTTCGCTGCGCTCGGTCGCGGCAACGCTGGCCTGTACGCTCGGCGCAGGCGCTGCCGTGCTGATATGGATCAACGATGATGGCCTGGGAGGCCGCCCCAGGGCCGTCGTGAAAGTGGAGCAGCCGCCGCAACAGGTAGCTCAGCAGCCGGCACAGCCGGTGGATGCCAGCCCCACAGGATCAATTGGGCAGATAACCGCTGCCAATCCCAGAGCGAGCGGCGCGGATGTGGAATCCTCCAGCGGTGTGCGGGTCCTGCGGCAGGGCGGGGGCGAGACTCCCGGCGCGTTGATCATCACTGTACCTGAAGCGCCCGGACACAGTCTGACGCCTGCGCCTGACCGGCAATTGATCGAGAAGGGCGCCCATGGTTCGCTGCCAAAAATCGGCCCTGGCGGACGCAAGCCCATGGACGTCTACTCGCGTCCGGTATCGACATCAGCAAAATTGCCAGCCAACGCGCCGCGTATTGCACTGATGATCAGCGGCATGGGTCTGAGCCAGAAAGCGACAGCCCACGCGATGGACAAGTTGCCGCGCGAGGTCACGCTGGCGTTTGCTCCCTATGGAAGCGGATTGCCAGCCCTGGTCGAGTCCGCCCGCGACAAGGGCCATGAAGTCATCCTGCAGACACCGATGGAGCCCTACGATCTGGCCGGTGATGGCGACGTGCCCCACATGTTGCGCACGAGCCAGGACAGAGCTGCAACGAAAGACAATTTGCACTGGTTCCTGAGCCGGTTCCCCGGTTATGTTGGAATTTCTACCTTCCTTGGCGCCAAGTTCCTCGCTGATTCGAATGCTCTGACGCCGGTCATCGAGGAGATCGGGTCGCGCGGGCTGTTTATTCTCGACGATGGCGTGGCAGCCCAAAGCCAGGTCGCGAAAATCGCCACGGCCTCGGCGACGCCCTTTATTCAGGCCGATGTCATTCTGGATACGGATCGTAGCGGCCAGGCCATCGAAAAAGCTTTGTTGCAACTGGAAACTCTAGCGCGCGAAAAAGGTTCAGCCCTTGGCGTGGCTACGGGTTTGCCGGAGGTGGTTGATCGGATCGGCGGCTTTGCCGCCCGTCTTGAACGGCGCGGAATCGCGCTCGTGCCGGTCAGCGCGTTGGCCGTGCGAAGCGCCCGCCCGATCGCCGCCCGCATCAAGCTCCCGCCGGGACAGTGACCTGCCGGTAGTGCGTGGGTGTCCGGCAAGCATGAGTGCAACCTATGAATAAGTCAGATTACAGGCCCTGTGTGGGTATTGCCCTGTTCAACCGGGCCGGACTGGTTTTTACCGGACGCCGCGCCAACAAGGCTCTGCGCGAACACGTGTCTCCCGGCCATGAATGGCAGATGCCGCAAGGCGGTATTGACGAAAACGAAGATCCGCTCAAAGCAGCATTCCGCGAATTGCAGGAAGAAACCAGCGTCACCACAGTGTCTCTGATCGCGGAGGCGCCAGGCTGGCTCACCTACGAATTGCCAGACGATATTGCGAAAGAAGCGTGGCGGGGACGCTATCGCGGGCAGCGGCAGAAATGGTTTGCCTTTCGCTTCGAAGGCGAAGAATCAGAGATCAATATCCTCAGTCCCGCGGGTGGTCACAAGGCCGAATTTGACGCATGGCGCTGGGAGAGACTGACCAACCTTCCTGAGCTGATCATCCCGTTCAAACGGCCAGTTTATGAAGGGGTGGTTGCCGCATTCGCCCATATCAGCGCTGCCGACGGGCCCTAAGTATCATTCACCTCGGCCCGCAGGTCGAAAACTTGCGTCAGAAAGCATAACCAAGCCGAAGACCGACATTGGTCAGCCCGCGATTTTGTTTGCAAAGTCCAGAATTCGATGTGTGCTCGACCGTGGCCATGATGCTCCACGCGTCCGATAGCCGATAGCCGAGTGAGGCTTGTTCATGAAAACCCCAGCCGCAGCCCATGGCGTTGAAACCAGCTGGGACAATGAGCGCTGTCTTGCCATTATGTGCGGCTCCGCCGAACCCGGCTTCGACAAAAACCTTCTGGGTGACATCCCATGTCCAGGTTAATCCGCCATAGACCTGACTGGTCTTGCCAGCAAAACCAGCTGTGCCGCCAATATGGAACCTTGGAACCAATGCACCCCAGAGTGAGCTGCGGTCGCTCGGAAAGGCATCAAACAGGACTTCGCCATTAAAGTCAGCGCTGCCCTTTTCAGGACTCACGGGATCATGAGCGTAAACACCAAGCCGTAATTCGAACATTCGCGGCTGGGCCATGGCGGGCGGGGACAGCGCCCCATAGGGGTCAGCCGCTTGTGCAGTAGAATAACTGGTCAACAGAGCAGCAGCCTCTGTAAAAGCGGTGGCAGACGAGCGTATGGTTAAGGTCCTGCGATTCATTGTGTTGAATCTCTATACCAATCGATAGATCAGGAAAAGCCTAATAGTTAGCCTCTGTTAGAGCAAGCTGATTCGAAAACTGGAAGTTGAAAAGCCGTTAACAAATTAGAAAAGCACGGCCTGATTTCACGCTTTTCGGTCATCTTTACGGGGAAATCCACGGTTGGTTCATGTCTGAGATTAGTCCTGAGTAGTTCGCATAGCTACCCGTACAATTTGCATGTGATCCAAAGCTCGATCCCCAACTAAAATTCGGCGGGCTATTGCCAAGTTTCTCGTTTCGTCGCTGAATGCGTGAGGCAGGCAAATTTGGGGGCTCGCATGTTGGAAAAGCTGTTTCAACTGGACGCAAACGGCACAAATGTTCGTCGCGAAATATTGGCCGGCGTCACGACGTTCCTCACGATGGCCTATATCATCTTCGTCAACCCGGCCATCCTGAAGGATGCGGGCATGGATTTTGGCGCGGTCTTCATGGCGACTTGCCTCGCTGCGGCTTTCGGCAGCGCGTTCATGGGCCTTTATGCAAATTATCCTATCGCGCTGGCGCCGGGCATGGGGCTGAACGCCTATTTCACATTCGGCGTTGTCAAAGGCATGGGCCTGTCCTGGCAGGTCGCGCTTGGTGCAGTGTTTATATCCGGGCTGATTTTCCTCGCGCTGTCGCTGGTAAAAATTCGAGAATGGATCGTCAACGCGATCCCCATGTCGATGAAACTCGGCATAGCCGCAGGTATCGGACTATTTCTCGGCATTATCGCGCTCAAGAACGCTGATATCATCATTGCGCATCCCGCGACACTGGTGACGTTGGGCAATGTCAAAACCATGCCAGTTCTGCTGGCGGCGCTTGGGTTTGCACTCATCGTCGCGATGACAGCGCGCAAGATTCCAGGAGCCATCATCATTGCGATTCTCGCAGTGACGGCTATCGCTGTCGGCCTCGGGCACGCAAAGTTCGGCGGCATCGTTTCAGCGCCGCCATCCATTGCGCCGACCTTTGCGCAAATGGACTTGAAGGGCGCGATCAACGTCGGCTTTTGGACGATTGTCTTCGTCTTTCTGTTCGTCGATCTCTTCGACAATACCGGCACATTGATTGGCGTCGCTCATCGCGGCGGCATGCTGGACAAAGACGGAAAGCTGCCGCGCATCGGAAAAGCCCTGATTGTGGATTCCACGTCTGCAGCAGTCGGTGCTGTGCTCGGCACGTCCACGACGACCAGTTATATCGAGAGCGCTGCGGGCGTGGATGCTGGCGGCCGTACCGGGCTGACAGCTGTGGTTGTCGCCATTTGTTTCCTGCTGGCGATCTTCTTCGCACCGCTGGCGGGCACGGTGCCGGCTTTTGCGACCGCACCGGCGCTGCTCTACGTGGCATGTCTGATGTCCCGCAGCCTCAAGGATCTCGATTGGGAGGATGTTACGGAATTCGTGCCCGCTATGGTGACGGCAATCACTATGCCGCTCACGTTCTCGATCGCGCATGGTATCGGGATCGGCTTCATCACCTATGCAGCGGTGAAAATTCTGGCAGGCCGCTGGCAGGAGATGAATATCGCTGTTCCCATTATCGCCGTCGCATTTCTGGTGAAACTCATCGTCGCTTGATGCGTTGATCCTGGCGCAGGGACAAAATTACAGGGACTGAGCATTCATACTGCCGGTATGTTCATTGGGAACACCAAGTGCCTGTAATTTTTGTAAAAATTGAAGATATAGCTATTAAATTCAGATATTTGAAAGGGCCGGGCCGGCCGCGCAAAATGCTCTATGGTCAACGAAAATTAAGACTTCTTCAACACTTTCGTCCCATCAAGAAGGCGGGACGAATTTTAGAGTAGCTCTTATTTCCGGAGCACCCTGGGGTAGCTGCCATGACCAAGCTGACCGTAAATACGGACTTTGAAAAAGGCGTATCGAGCAAGCAGGCGATCGAAAAAATGAAAGCGGGACACAAAAAGGAGTCTGCTTCAGGCCTGCCTAAAATCATTACCGATATCCTGAACCTGACCGTCTGCGCCCTTGTCGGTGGCGGGGTGGCCTGGATTACGCTGAAGTTTCTGACTTGAGGTCATTTCGATAGGATTTTTGACCAAAGGTCATCCGGACACTTGCCGCCATTCATGCCTGCAATGTTCCCATGGGAACAGCGCTTGGTCGTGTCATCAGCCATCTTCCCAGTCATGGAAGATGGCTGCCAGAAAACGCAGTTGACCATCTTCCGGAAACCAACATTCGGGAGAATGAATATGCGCAAGATGTTGATCACAACTTTGCTCGCAACCGCCGTTTTGGGCCTGGGCGCATCGCAGGGCTTTGCGGGCTCTTATGGATATGGCGGCGGGCAGATACAGCCTGCTCAATACGGCGGCGGCTACGGCGGTGGCGGCTACAGTGGCGGCGGCTACGGCGGTGGTCATCAGGCCCATTGCTATTGGGAAAGAAAGCACGTTCGCATTTGGGACAGCACCTATAACCGTTGGACCTGGGTCTGGCAGCGCGTGCGCACCTGTAACTAATGTTCCCTTGGCCAAGTGCCAGTGCGCATCTTGATACAGGCAGCGCCAGCTGCCTGTATGGATTGTCATGATCGGTTCGCCAGCCTTGCTTGGCGAAAAATGTCCTGCGACAATGATTGAAGTCCGAAACCGGGAGGCCTTGAAATGCTTGACCGCCGCGAAATTCTCAGAGGAATGAGCCTTGGAGGTCTGGGTTTTATTGTAGTGCCCGCCTTTGCTCAAACAGAAGCAGGCGCCGTTGGCACCGTGGCCGATGTGGAGGGCAGTGCGACAGCTCGCAAAGGTGGCGAACCCCGGGTGTTGGGCGCCGGGCAGCACGTATTTGCGGGGGAACGGTTGCAGACGGGTGGAGACTCCAAGCTGCGGGCCGCTCTGGGCGCAGCGACGCAATTGTTCATGGGCGCCAATACGCGCGTCACCATTGATGGTAATCTCGTTCAGCGCGGCGGGATCATCAAACTGGGCTCGGGAGCGCTCATGTTCGAGCGGCGTGATCCCGATCCAAAGCCGGAAGTGGCGATACATTCACCCTATGCCCGGCTTGCTGTTCGCGGCACGAGTGTCTTTGCTGGACCAAGCAACGGCGTATTTGGTGTCTTTGTCAGTCACGGCGAGGTCGTTGTGACCAATGCAGGCGGTTCGGTTACATTACGGCCGGGGGAGGGGACAAATATCGCCCGTCCCGGCGCAAAGCCGACGCCCGCAGCAGCCTGGGGAGACGCCCGCATAAACGATGCAATGCGCTCTGTGCGTTGAAATGAACTGCGGGCGCAGCGGCAGCGTCTGGAAAAGCGCACGGGAACGCTATTGTTGTTCGCTGCTTTTTGCTTTCAGTGCATCCGAATAAATATCGAGCAATTTGCGCGCCTGTGTTTCCCAAGAATACTTTTCGTACAACTGCTTTCGGCGCTGTTCATCCAGACGGTAGAGATGGGTTTCGTTGAATAGCCGGAAAATCGAATAGACCAGCGCAGTCTGGTCATCAAACTCGACAATCTTGCCGTTGTTGATTTCGCCAAGAAATTCTTCAATTTCGTCGAGTTTGTTCGACAATATCGGAACATTGGCGAAAGACATTTCAAAGAGTTTGTTGGGCATGCAATATTGATAGGAAAGCGTCACCGGCTCGACCGATATGATGCCCGCGTCCGCGCCCGAAATATAATCGACCACCTGCTCGAACGGAACGGGCGGCAGAATTCTGAAGCGATCGGCAACGCCGATGCGGTTGGCCTGTGACATCAGCAAGGCGCGCTGCTCGTCATCGCAAGGGCCGACTGTCGCGAAGATCACGCCTTTCAATTTAGGAAGTAACGTCAGGATTTCGCTGACCCCGCGCCCCATCGTGACCTTGCCGACATAGACAATAAGCGAACTCGAGTCCGGCAAGGCAAGATCGCCGCGGATATGCCGGGAGCAAGGCTCGATCACCGGACTGTTATAAATGATGTTTATGTCTTTGCGCCCCAGGTGTTCACTGAGGACTTCTCCAACCATTCTGCCAACTGTATTAACGGCAAAGGCTTTGTTGCCGTATTTGTACTCGACCCGGCCGACGTAGCGCTTTTGAAAAAACGGCAACGGTGGATTGCGGTGAACCTCAAGTTCATGCGCATCATAGACAACTTTGGCGCCGCATATTTCGGCGGCCTCTATTCCTGCGCGCAGGCAAATCAGATCGTGCGCATGGATGATATCGGGCTTGATGGCTGCTACGTGCGGCGCAAAAACTTCGCTGAACAGCTTGTATTTCATATAGGGCGTCAGCCGTCGTGCCGTACCAATGCTCACCATACGCATGTATTTGGGCATCAGCCGGAGAGCGGTGTTCTGTACAATGATCTGCGCTGGCCGCCATTCCAGCCTGTGATAGGTGATGTCGCCCACCACTTCATGCGGAACAGTATCTGCGCTGAGTGTACCAAAGACATGTACTTCATGGCCACCATCGCGCGCGGCGCGCGCCATCTTGATGACACGCGCATCAATCGTGCAGGGATTGGAAACGATGACTGCGATGCGCGCCATTTTATGAGCGCTCCCGGTCGCTGACTTTGTTGCGTGTTTCAAGCAACAATTTGCGCGCAGCTTCGAATGTCTCGAGCAGATTGGTCTGGTTTGTAGCCGAATCCATCGAGAGCTGCATGGAGGCGCCTAGCGCCGCGATAACATTTTCAATGCGGTTGCGGCGTTCGACCAGTGGACGCGTTCGGAGCCCGGTCACGAAATCCAGTAGCAACAGCGCGAGCCCGCCGACAAACAAAGCACTCGTATCTACGACCGACACGAAAAAACTGTTGTCGATCGCATCGACCAGTTGCCTGATCATGTAGGCAAGATGTGTAACAGAGCTTATAGCGATCAGCGACATCCCTGTGATCTTGAGGGTAGCCTGCCAGATGCTGAGAAAGCGCAACTGCCGGTTCGTCGAAATCATCGATCTATTCAATGCAGCAATTGCCGCATCCACACGGGATTGCAAATCGCCCTGAGCATGGCGGCGATAATCTTCCTGCCGGCGGGTTTCCTGCCGCAGAACGCGCCGTTCAGCATCCACGCGGTCAAATTCACTTCGCAATTCCTGGATCTCAGGATCTTCGGCAATCTCGGCAGCATTTCCTTTGATCTGCAAAAGGCGCGTACGAAGGCTCTGTTGCAGTTCATCGCGCCGGCGCAGGAGATCTGCCATCCGTTGGTCCTGCGTCAAGGCTGCACCGGAAAAACCACTGGCCGTTGCTTCCGCGGGGTTTCCTTTCTTGCCATCTGTTGTGGTTTCATCTTCGTCGGGCAGGGCGCCGCCAAGTGCATTGCGATCCAGCCGTGCGCCTTCGATATTGGAATGTTCGAACGAGACGCCAACAAGTATGGCTTCGAGCAGGATCGTTTCCCGAAGCGAAGCGCCATCCACATGGGCTCCGCTCAACGCCGTCCCGCGCATCGTGGCCCGATCGAGATTTGTTTCGCGAAGCGAAGCCTGTGTGAGATTGGCGCCCGAAAATTGTGCGTCCTGAAATACAGCTGCGTCCAGTTCCGAAGAACTCATATCCGCGCGATTGAATTTTGCCCGCGAGCCACGGGCCGCAGTGAAATTCGCGTTCTTGAGCGAAGCTGAATCGAATATCGCGTCTTCGATCAACGCGTCACGAAAATCGGCGCTGTCGAGAATCGCACCTTCAAGACGGGCGCCGGAAAGATTTGCGCCGGATAAGTCTGCGCCGGAGAGATTGGCATAGGCCAGATTGACCTTGCGCAGGTCAGCGCCGCCGAGAAAAATGCCGCGAAGATCAGAGCGCTCCAGATTGGATTCTGTCAGCACACATTCGTTGAGACGTTTGCCGGCAAGGTTGGCGAAGCGAAGGTCTTGCCCCTTGAAGACCGCCTGAGCACCGTCTAATCGCCGGGATTCAAGCCAGAGCTGATGGGCCTCGATTTTCTGCGCCAGAACGTCCAGATTCATGCGGTGCCCCCGTCGCAACGGTTGATACCGCAGGCGACTATCGATTCAGCATTTTGTACTCAGGTTGATAAACCCGCAGAGGGCACGATTGCAACCCGCGTATTTGAGCGCAAATTTGGTCCGATTTCAAAAGAATAAGGCGGGGACAGCAGCCCCCGCCCTCAATCAAAAATAGGATGGGTCTTATCGTTCACGCATCGAAACCGATCCGATCTCGACCAACGGCGTGAATATATAGGAGATGATGCGGCGCGACCCCGTCTTCACCTCGATGGTGACGGTCATGCCAGGCATCAATTGAACCTGATCGCCTGCAGGTCCGATTTTGTCCTGCAGCGGTTTCAACTGCACCTGATAGACGAGGTTTTGAGTTCGCTGGGCTCCGCCGAGCCCAGTCACGCGCTGTGCCTGAGCGGGGTTGGCCTCCTGCTGGCTGGCCTCGGGCAAGGGGATAGCGTCGCGGGCGATTTTAGTGACTTTGGCGTCGATGGTTCCAAATTTCGTGAACGGGAAGGAATCCACCTTGATGACAGCGTCCTGATCTTCCTTCACAAAACCGATGAGCCTCTTGCAAAACTCTTCGGGGGATTCGCCAGCTTGGGGCTGA
>CANJJI010000119.1 GCA_947474545.1 Beijerinckiaceae bacterium
AAGGCCCATCTGCGAAAGGCCCAAGCGCGAACTTTCGACGCCCTATGGAGAACGCTTGGCGACATATGCCTCCTGTTCAAGGAAAATGAATGCTGGAACTTCTTCAAAGCGATGAGGTATGCATCCGATTAAACGTACGATGCTCTAAGCGCGCAGGCAGACGCGAGTTTTTCGGCATTCTTGCCAAACTGATCGAAATCGATCACCGGGTCGGCATCTTCATCCTGATAATATCCATCGAGCCAGACAAGCGTCATGGCAATATTGTCCTTCGACATTTTGAGCCAATCGCCGCATTTGACCTTTCCAAGGTCAAGCTTTTCGGCAGAGGCAGCGCCAGCCATCAAAAGAGCCACCGCGAATGAGCAAGCAAGAAGCAAGTGTTTCATGTGATGTCACCAATAATGTTAGCTGATACGGCAAATGTAAGTTTCATTTTGCGTATCAGCAAGTAAAATTTATTCTATCTCAGATATTTATTTGAATTTTGTGACTGAATTGAATGAACGCAGACTCACCCGCCCACGCTCTCGGCTTCCTCGGTCAGCGCAAGCCATTCTTCTTCTGCCGCCGCCAATGCTTTTTCCACCTGAGTGCGCTGCTTGGCGAGTTCGCCAGCTTTGGCCGTATCGCGCGCGAAGGCAAACGGTGCGGCAAGCATTTCATCAATGCGGCGAAGAAGGTCGTTGAATTTTTCCATACGCTGTTCCACTGCCTCGATTTTTTTACGCAGCGGCACGGCTGGCTTGCGAACGGGGGCGGGCTCGCGTTTTTCACTGCCTGACTTTTGCGGCTCATCCTTGCGCAGGATGCCGCGCGAGGTATCCAATACATAGCGGCGATATTCATCCATATCGCCGTCGAATGGCTTGACTGTTCCGCCCGCAACTACCCAGAGCCGATCGGCGCAAGCTTCCAGTAGATAGCGATCATGCGAGACTAGAATAATCGCGCCTTCATATTCGTTGATCGCTTCGATCAGCGCTGCACGGCTGTCGATGTCCAGATGGTTGGTTGGCTCGTCCATGATGATGAGATGAGGGCCGGAGAATGTCGCCAGTCCCATCAGCAGCCTTGCTTTTTCGCCGCCGGATAGATTGGTGATCTTGGTGTCAGCTTTGCTGGCAGGAAAACCGATCTGCGCCGCGCGCGAGCGGATTTGCGCTTGCGTGGCGTCTTTCATCAGCTCGGCGACATGTGTAACTGGCGTGCCGTTAGCGTCGAGATCGTCGATTTGATGCTGCGCGAAAAAGCCAACATCGATGCGCGACGAGCGGCGTATTTCGCCCTTCATGGGATCGAGCCGCCCTGCAACAAGTTTCGCGAATGTCGACTTGCCGTTGCCGTTTGCCCCTAACAAGCCGATGCGGTCATCGTTGGATATCGTGAGATTGAGGCGCGAGAGAATAACGCGTTCGTCGTAGCCGGCGCTGACGCCTTCCATTGCAATCAACGGCGGAGAAAGCGGCTTGGCGGGTGAGGGGAACCTGAAAGGAAGTACTGAGGAATCCACGATCGCTTCCACCGGCTCCATCTTTTCCAGCATTTTGAGCCGGGATTGCGCCTGTTTGGCTTTGGTCGCCTTGGCGCGAAAACGGTCTACGAAGGATTGCAAGTCCTTGCGGCGGTCTTCCTGTTTCTTCTGTGTTTTCTGCAATATCGCCAATTGCTCGCGCCGCTGCTTTTCAAAGCTCGAATAATTGCCACGCCAGAGCGTCAGCTTGCCCCGGTCAAGATGCAGGATGTGATCGCACACATCATCCAGCAGATCGCGGTCATGGCTGATGATGACGACGCTTTCTGGGTAGGTTTGCAGATAGTCGGTGAGCCAGAGTGTTCCTTCCAGATCCAGATAGTTCGTCGGCTCGTCGAGAAGCAGCAAGTCCGGCTGCGAAAACAGTATGGCCGCAAGCGCGACGCGCATGCGCCAGCCGCCGGAAAATTCCGACAGGGGCCGCTGCTGTGCGTCGTGATCGAAGCCAAGGCCGGAAAGTATCTCGGCTGCGCGGGCAGGGGCGCTATGTGCGCCGATATCGGCCAGCCGCATTTGTATATCGGCGATACGCCCGGGATCGCTGGCGTGCTCGGCTTCATCCATGAGAGCGCTGCGCTCGGTATCGGCTGCGAGGACGAAATCCACCAGTTTTGTTGGGCCGCCCGGCGCTTCCTGCTCCACTCTTCCCATGCGGGCCTGCCTGGGAAGGCGAATGTCGCCGGATTCAGCGGCAATCTCGCCGGAGACCAGCCGGAACAAGGTTGTCTTTCCCGCTCCGTTGCGGCCAATCAGGCCAACGCGCGCTTTTGCCGGCAGCAGGGCTGTGGCTGAATCAAACAACAGACGTTCGCCGAGGCGATAGGTTAGATCCTGGATATTGAGCATGGCCGCTTAATGACGGCCCGCGGGGACTAGCGCAAGTTCAATATCGCCGCGCGCATCAACGAGCCGCCACCGAAGCGCCGCGCAGGCCAGAAGCGCGCTGGAATTCCCGCCATGTCGGGCTGTTCACAAGCGCCGTTTCTCCCGCGTTGGCGAGCAGATCAATGGTGGCGCTGTCGAGCCGGAAGCGCGTTGGCACGGCGTCCAGCTGGGCGCGATTTCCGCCTGCGTCATCGAAGGAAACGCGGCCTACGAAGAACTTGACGTCCTGGCAATTCCAGCCGCCGGACTTCCCGCGCCATTTGGCGACCTGTGCAGCCGAAAGTGAGCAACGCCATTTGCGCAGGTCCGCTTCCCAATCGTCCATCACCTTGATGAAGACGTCATAGCCCTTGTAGGAGCCCGCATCGATCGCGGCGTCCGTTACCGCGCCGGCCAGATCAAAAGCACTGGGCGAGGCTAGTGAGCGCGTCCAGTCCCCTGCCGGGCCGCGACCGGAATCCACGACCAGGAACAGCATCCGCCGGATGCGCACACCTTGTTCTTCCGTCAAAGGCACATGCCCGCGTGCGCGATTTTCGCGCATGGTGCTGAGGGGTTGTACGCCGAAATTGTCGGTCAGGCCGCCATCCATCAGCTTGATATATTTGAAGCGCTCAGGATCGTTGCGCAGCCGTTCCATCGCCAGTGCGCTTGCCCGCTGCATGGCGGGCGCACGCCTGTCGCCCAGGGCTCTGGTCATCCAGCCTGGCATCCGTGAATTGCAGCTTGTGCCGAAATTCTCGACATTGATCGGCGAGAATACACCCGGCACAGCAGCGGACGCTGCGACTGCTTCCGACAGTCGTGTGCGCGAGAGGTCACTACAAATCGAGTTGAATGTCAGCGGCTCAAACGTAAAAGGAACGCGATTGTAGAGGTCGGACGCCGATATCCAGACGATCGGTTTCTTCCGCCGGAACAGATCGCCATAAGTAGCGCCGCCGAACAGGTTGTCGTCGAGCCATTTGGGGAATTTCGAATTGTCATTCACACCGCCGCTGCCGAGGATTTTCAGCACGTTGCCAAGCGAAACCTGGGTATCGAAACCCTCTTCGGCGTTGCGTTCGAGAAAACGGGGGCGGAATTCTGCGAGGCCGGCACGCCCGCGCAAGCCGAAATAAGCGGCGGGAACCGATCCACCGGAGACGCCAGCCAGGAAATCCACGGTTTCTGTCATGGGACGGGGGCCGTTGTGCCCGTTCAGCATTTGCCGGTCGAGACCCATCAATACGCCATAGGAGAAGGCAGAGGCGCGCATGCCGCCACCGGAAAAGGCGAGGCCCACGACAGTCTCGTCGAAATCGGACCCGGTCTCGCTCCAATTGCCCTGCGTTGATACGTCTGAAATCGAAGGGTTTATAGGCTGATTTACGCTGCCGCCAGCGCATCCAGCCAGCGTCAATGCTGCAGCAAGCAAGTAAGGCAAACGCATTGAAGCACTCGATCCTATGCGCCGCCAGGCCGTCACGGGCAGCGCGGTAGCAGTATCTGCCTAAGCAAGCGGCCGCAAAAGTGCTGGCGTGCAACACATAGCCGCAAAATTAACTAGGGTTAACGCCCTTTGCGGGAGCTGGCAGTGGCTATTTCGCCCTCAAGCCATTGGCTTCAATCAGCGCCCGCGAACGTTTGGATTCGGCTTGCAGTGCGGCTTCGTGCTGAGCTGCGCCAGCACCAAAAGCCTCGACACCGACAATGGCAAGCTTGCTGATCAACTCAGCGTCTTTGGCTATCTCGATCACAGTGGTGGCGATTTTCTGAACAGCCGCCTCCGGTGTTCCGGTTCGCCCGTAGATGCCGATGATGGGGGCGTAATCATAATCTGGGATGACTTCAGCAATGGACGGAAGGTTGGGTGCGAGCGATGACCGCACGGCGCTGTTGGCGGCCAACAGCTTGACCTGTTTGGTTTCCGCCGCGCCGCTGAGTGAGGGAAATGCCGAAAACAGCACGTCGATATGCCCGCCCAGCAGCGCAGGCACCGATTCACCCGTTCCTTTGAAAGGCACATGCACCATGTCCAGCTTGAGCGCTGAATTCATCGCGACGACTGAGAAGTGGTGCACACTGCCGATGCCTGAAGAGCCATAGTTCAGCTTGCCCGGATTGGCTTTGGCATAGGCGATAAATTCGGCCAGCGTATTGACGGGAACTTTCGGGTGTACCGCTAGAAACAGCGGCGCGCGGGCCAGGATAGCCATCGGCTTCAGATCTTTTTCCGAATAGGAAAGATTTGAGAAAAGAGCGGGATTAGCGGAATAGATGCCGCCATCAGTCACGATAAGTGTGTATCCGTTGGCTGGAGCACCCAGCATGGCGCTCACAGCGACCGATCCGTTTGCGCCGGGCCTGTTTTCAATCACTACCGATTGCCCCAGCCGTGTTTCTAGATGACGGCCATAAAGGCGGGCAACCGTATCGGGAAGTCCGCCAGGCGGATTCGTGATCAGTAGTTTGATGGTCTGATTGGGATAATCCTGCGCTTGAAGGGGCGCGATGCCGACGGCTGGAATCATCGCCGCGATGGCGAGAAAAATGGAGCGAAAGCAGGACATCATCATACAGTCTTTCAGTTACCGGGTGATCGGCGCACGTTCTAACTGAAGATCCGTAAGCTTGCTACCCGCTGGGATCTCCTGTCATGGTTTACCAGCAATTGCTTGGCCAATTGGTCGACGCGTGGCACAAATGCGCAAAGCTGTGCGAACGGCGGGAATTCGGAGGGGAGAATGCTACGAACAACAATTTTGACGATGCGCGCCCTTTTGTTGGCTCTACTGCCAATGTTGGTCGGCATGGCACCTGCGCTGGCGCAACTCGAAGGGTGGCCTAATAGGCCCGTGCGTTTCATTTCCGATTCTGCTGCCGGTGGTGCAAATGACACGACAACGCGGTTGATCGCAGAACAACTGACCCAGATCTGGAAACAGCAGGTCATAACCGTAAACCAGCCTGGCGCGACCGGCGGCATTGCGACCCGTGCAGCTTCGCAGATGGAGCCCGATGGCTACAATTTCTTTGTGCCAGCAGCTTCGGCCTTTCTCGCGCTGAAAGGCGCCCCGGGTGTTGCGCCCAATCTTCCCATCGTGCTGCCTCGTGATTTTGTGCCGGTGGCATTTTTGACGCTGGCGCCGATGTTCATTGGGGTGTCGCATCATTTGGGTGTGAAAACGGTTCCACAACTCGTGGAACTGGCAAAACAGAAGCCCGGAGCAATCTCTTTTGCCGCTACAGGGCGCGGACGCATCACCCATCTCACAATGGAATTGCTGCAGGTGCGGGCGGGCATCAATCTGCTGTTCGTGCCTTACGCCGGTGGTCCCGCTGCGGCGATGAGCGATGTGACGTCCGGTCGAATCGGCATTGTGCTGGAAGGCTTTGCCGGAGTCGGCGGCGCCATTGAAAGCAACATGATCCAGGGCATTGCCGTGGCGACGCCCAAACGCCTCAAGGAATTTCCCGATCTGCCGACTGTGGCTGAAAACTATCCCAGCTTTTTCGCTGGCGGCTGGACAGTGCTTGTGGCGCCCGTGGGAACATCTGCCGCGCTCATCAAGAAGATTGCTGCTGATATTTACAAGAGCCAGGAAAATCCAGACTTCATCGCCCGGCATGGCAAGCTGGGCGTCTATTTTGACGCTATGTCGCCCGACGAAATCATTGCTTTTGCCAGCAAAGAACAGGAGACGTGGCGGCCGATACTTGAAAAACTGGCGCAAAGCGAGAACAAGTAAGCCACACAACATCAGGGACGAATTCATGTCAGAATCATCACAGTCTTACTCTCGCAGTTTTTCGCTTACACGCGCAGCAATGGCTGTGTTGTGCGCGACCTTGGTTTCAGCAACCGCTGTTACCGCGCAAACCGGCGATTATCCCAGCAAGCCCGTGCGCATCATTTCTGATTCTGCCGCAGGCAGTTCCAATGATGTGACGTCGCGTATTCTGGCCGAACAATTGAGTCAGTTGTGGAAGCAGCAGGTGGTGGTCCTCAATCATCCGGGCGCAGGCGGCGGTATTTCTGCACGCGTGGCTTCGCAGGCTGATCCGGATGGCTATACGTTTTATACGCCTGCGGCATCGGCCTTTCTTGCGTTGAAAGGCGCGACGGGCGTAGCGCCCAATCTTCCCATCGTGCTGCCAACGGATTTTCTGCCAGTGGCGATGTTCACTTTGCAACCCATGTTCATCGGCGTTTCGCACAAGTTGGGTGTGAAGACAGTGCCGGAGCTCATCGCGCTCGCAAAACAGAAGCCCGGCGAGATTTCCTTTGCCGCGACTGGCCGTGGACGCATCACCCATTTGACCATGGAATTGTTTCAGGAACGCGCGGGCGTGAAATTGCTGTTTGTGCCTTATGCCGGTGGCCCTGCCGCGGCTATGAACGATGTCACATCGGGCCGCGTTGGCATTGTACTGGATGGCTATTCCGGCGTTGGTGGCGCAATCGAGGGTAACTCTATACATGGGCTTGCCGTGGCTTCGCCCGCGCGCCTGAAGGAATTTCCTTCGTTGCCGACAGTTGCCGAGACATTGCCCGGATTTTTCGCCGGCGGTTGGAATGTCGTTGTTGCGCCCATCGGCACGCCGGACGCAATTGTCCGCAAGGCCGGGGCCGACATCAACAAAGTGCTCGCAGACCCGGAAGTGGCGGTGCGGCTGGCAAAACTCGGCGCCTATCTTACCGCAATGTCGCCCGAAGACACGACGGCCTTCGCCCGCAAGGAGCAGGAGACATGGCGGCCGATATTGGAGAAGCTCGCGGCGAGTGAGGGTAAGTAAGGACAGGAAGCGGGGGCCTCAGGCCGCATCCAGACGTCCGGCGCGGGCTCGCAAGTCCGCGCTTAGCCACAAGATCAATCCACGTCCCCGGCGAGTTCCGCGCGTACGCGTTCGGACACCACCGCCATGTGATTATAATTATCATGCCCGAGACCGACGATGACTTGCGTCCCTTCAGTCTTGAGCGCCTTCGCCTGTGCGTCGCTGATAGGGAAGTGCACGAATTGCACCGATGACGCCTTGCCTTCCGCTGTCGTACGGTCCTGATCTTCTTCGGGCCTTGCAGCGACCCGTTCGCCGCCGATCATCAGGAATGCAGTTTCCTCGATCCCGCCGAGCTGGCCCAGAACGCGCTTGCGGCGCTCTGGATCATCGATCTCCACCATGAAGGTTGCCACAAGCTCACGCCCATTGGGCACTAGCGGATTATAGGCTTTCAGCTCTTCCTTCGCCTGTTCCTCGCCGCCCTTCTCTATATAGAGCATTTCGTGAACCTGGCTCCACATGGTGTCATAGTTCTCAAAGTAGAATGTCACATGCGGGCCGACGTCGACGCGGCGATTTTTCTTGCGCGCAGCAAGTTCCTTGCGTTTGACAGCGCGGATTTTGCCGTATTCGGCGACGGGCATGATGTCGGACAAAGTGATTTCATGGCGTGCGGTCATGACGCTCTCCCTTCGGTTGCTGCGAAATATTTCGCGAATTCGATTATTCGCGGCTCAAACGGGCTTCAGACGGTGATCCCATAGGCTTTCGCCATCAGCTGGATCGGATTCTTGATGAGCTCAGGCTTCGGCTTATCGGTGCCCAGCGCATTTACACCCTGCTGGATATGAACCCCCGCCAGTGGACATTCAGATGTGACAAAGGCTTTGCCACCATTGTCGACAGCGCGGGCAACTGGTTTACCAATCTTCATGGCTGTATCGAAATGCGGCTTTTTGAAACCCCATGCGCCGCCATGGCCGGAGCAACGCTCGACTACATGTACGTCAGCCTCGGGAATGAGCTTGAGCATCTCAGCAGCTTTCTGGCCCATGTTCTGCGCCCGCGAATGACATGCGATATGCAGTGAAATACCGCCCGGCACAGGCGACATGCCCGGCGCCATCCCGTGCTTTTTCGCAATGTCGACAACATACTCGCTGAGATCGAACGTAGCTTGCGACAATTTTTTCACGTTCGCGCTATCAGTGACAATCAAGGGCCATTCGAATTTCAGCATCAGCGCACAGGACGGCACCAGCGCGATGATGTCGTAGCCCTTGTCGATCCACGGTACGAGCGCATCCGAGACGATCTGCGCGCTCTTTGCGACCTCGTCGATGCGGCCCTGTTCGAGCATGGGCATGCCGCAGCAATGGGGGTGAACGACCACGGTCTCGACGCCATTTTTCGCCAGCACGGCGCGCGCAGCAAGTCCGGGATCCGGGTCGTTATAATTGGTGAAGCAGGTTGCATAAAGCACCGCTTTGCGGCCAAAGCCCGGAGCATCCCGGTTGATTTCAGGCGTTGAAGCGTTGGCGGCGTTGATGAGGCTGGCGCTTGAATATTCAGGTAGCTCCGCACGCGCGTCGAGCCCCGCAACCTTCTCCAAAACGCCGCGCGTAAACTTGTTAGATGAGCGTGTCGCCCAATTAGCGATGGGGGCGATAGGGCCCGCCAGCTTTGCGTTGCGGTCCGTCTTGGCCAATTCTTTATCGGCGAAGGACAGATCGCCCTTTTTGGCTTCGATGGCGCGGGCGCGCAGCATCAAATGGGGGAAATCGAGATTGAATTCGTGCGGCGGCACGTAGGGGCATTTGGTCATGAAGCAGAGGTCGCACAACGTGCAGGCATCAACGACCTTCTTGAAATCATTTTTGTTCACGCCATCAAGTTCGCCCGTTGGGGATTCATCGACGAGATCAAACAGGATCGGGAAGGAATCGCACAGATTGAAGCAGCGCCGGCAACCGTGGCAGATATCGAAGACGCGCTCGAGTTCAGCTTCGAGTTTGTGTTCGTCATAAAAGTCCGGATTCTGCCAATCAATGGGATGGCGCGTCGGGGCCTCTAAACTTCCCTCTCTCATCTGGGCAAATCCTTCAACTGGCGTTGCGGTTCAATCGCGATCAGGCTCTCAACCTTAGTAAAAACAAGCGGCCGGAGTTTTGCTCCGGCCGGCAGACATCCACAATGATGCAGATCAGCATCGTCAGAACAAAGCTGATGGTTTTTCGGGCCAATCAGCTCTTGGCGAGTTCGTCCAGGGCGCGCTGGAAACGGCCGGCGTGCGAACGCTCGGCCTTGGCCAGCGTCTCGAACCAGTCGGCGATTTCGTCGTGGCCTTCTTCGCGCGCGGTCCGTGCCATGCCCGGATACATGTCAGTGTATTCGTGCGTCTCACCCGCGACGGCAGCCTTCAGGTTGAGATCGGTCTTGCCGATCGGCAGGCCGGTCGCCGGGTCGCCCGTTTCCTCAAGGAATTCGAGATGTCCATGTGCGTGGCCGGTCTCGCCTTCCGCCGTGGAGCGGAACACGGCGGCGACATCGTTGTGGCCTTCCACGTCAGCTTTTTGCGCGAAATAGAGATAACGGCGATTGGCTTGCGACTCGCCTGCGAAGGCTTCCTTCAGATTGTTCTCGGTCTTGCTGCCTTTGAGACCCATGGCTCAGCTCCCTTGAAGTGATGATATTCGGTCTGGACCTGACGCCTGGCAGGAATGGTCGGCCATCGCCCCGGTCCTGTTCACAGTTGATAGCCGGGGCCGATAATGTCAACGCTGGCGAGCCGGACCGGAGCTTATTTTTTGGAATAGTTCCAGTTTGCCGCAGGCGTGATTGGAAACGCCGATAGCGGCCATAGGCGGGGCCGATTGAGTGTCGCCGGCCGCCTTGTTCGAGTACTGAAAAGGCGGAATACCCCTGCGCTCAATACTTCAGGCCGCTTTCCGGCTCGTTCCGGTAAATAGGATAAATCGCCCGGGCAATGAGCGAGGTTTCGGCTTTGGCGCAGCAGGCATAGACGTCCGCGAGTGTGCGCTGGATGGATTGGTCCCCAGGTTGAGCTGCCGCTGGAAATTCGACCCGGTGCGCTGCACGCCGCGTCTGCCCGTCTTGCGCAAGCTGTTCCGCGCGAGCGCGAAGGGGCTCAGCGCCGCCAGTCAGCGCTACGATCTCCGCGCCCAGATCCTTTCCGCTTGCCGGTTTCAAATGAGCAGGGTTGCCATCGAACCAGCCGGCGTAGAGATGCCAGAGACCCCGCACGATGAATTCTGGATCGTCGTATTTTGGACGGAGGTATGGCTTGGCGAGCAGATGCTCCGGAACTTCGAGCGTCCGAAGGATTTCATCAAGCGACGCGCCGGTATTCATCTTTGCCAGTGTGGAATGCGTCAGAAATTCCAGCGCTATTGCGCCGTCGTCAAGCATCTGGCGCACGCGCATTGCGCCTTCTACCACTGGTCCATGCCCGGGAACGAGCAGCGCAGGTTCAAAACCTGCCATCTGCCGCAACGCCCGTGACCAGTCCGGTGCTTAACGTTGTACCTTGCGGGGATTGCCGGCGTTGGGAAACACCCAGATGACGAAATCGCCGTTGAAGAGAATGTGCTTGTCCGCCCACCAGACAAAGGTGGCGTCATCCGTTTCGCCACGGCCGTGACTAAGGCGAAGCTTCACCGCGCCCACATCTATATCGAACGTTTCGTCATAGATAATATCCGGCCGCCTGTGCTCTGAAGGAAAGACATAGCCGGGCTGATTGAACTGCCGGCCCATGACGGTGCTGTTCAGGCCGTGTGTTTCATCGTAGCGCTGAAAGTGGCGCAACACATTGCGATGTGCGATAATACGCGGTTGCAGCCAGCCCCTTGCGCGAGCCTCCTCATCCAGAAGCCTTGCGCCCCAGATGTGATCGATATGCCCATGGGTATAGATCACAGTATAAACCGGGCTGTCGTCCAATCTGCGCAATGCTGCGAGTGTTTGTGCAGCGGTCTCACGGCTACCGGCATCGAACAGGACAAGACCTTCCCCTGTTCTGATCGCACTCACGTTGCCGAAGAGATAACCGGTATGGATGGCGAAGGCGTTGTCAGCGATGGGCCGCGCAGCACCGCCCGCCACAAATGCCGTCCATTCTTCCAGGGATGCAGCGCCGGACCAAATGCGTTCGAACAATTCTTTATTCTGCGCCGGCATTTTTTCCGCATGTAGATGCAATTCAAAGAATCGGAGGCTTGCGATGGTGCGTGGCCTGCTCATAGGCATAGGCAATTTCCAGAAGCTGCGCATCGCTCCATGGCCTGCCGATGATTTGCAGGCCCGAGGGGAGATTTTCGTAAGTATAACCCATGGGAACAACGGCAGCCGGCCAATGCAGTCCCGACGCAATCCAGGTAGTTGCGCCGGCCGGCGTCGTATCACGATCACCATTCAGCTTGGGCGGATGACACGCCACCGGCATGATCAGATAGTCGACACCGGCGGCGGACATCGCCGCCTCATAGGCTATGCGCATGGCGGCTTCTTCAGCTTCCAGTTGGGCCGCATAAGGATCGTTCTCCGGCTCCGGCGAGGCCGCAGACAGTTTGAGTCCCACTTCATGTAGTGGGCGAAATTTCCCGCTCGCGACGACATCGTTCAAGGTCTTGGGAAATTGCGGTCCGGTTTTGGCCAGATAAGTCTCGATGGCCCGCCGCACTTCGCTTTGCGGGTGTGGGCGCGAAGGAAAGCGCTCGAAATCGGCGATCTCGAACGGATCGACGATCCCGGCGCCAATTTTACGCAGCGCCGCGATGGCGTTTTCCATCAGCGCCAACACCTGTGGATCGGCCGCTTTGGGCACAAAGGCCTGGCGCAGAACGCCGATACGCTTGCCCCGCGCACCCTCGAGAGACAGACCATCGACGAATGATGCGGGGATGTGGTCTTTGGCGCCGCTGGTCGCTGCATCAAGTGGATCGGCGCCTGCGACGGCATCAAGCATTTTGGCGAGATCGCGCACGTTGCGCGCCATTGGGCCTGCCGTGTCGCGGGCATCATAAAGCCCGATCATGCCGGCGCGCGATACTAGCGCCCAGCTCGGACGCAATCCGGCCAGCGCGTTGTTGGATGAGGGATTGCGGATTGAGCCCCAGGTGTCTGAACCAAGCCCCACGACACCGAAGCTGGCAGCAAGTCCTGCGCCCGTTCCACCTGATGATCCACCGGTGGCATGCGCAGTATTATAGGGATTTCGCGCGAAGCCCGGCAGAACCGAATTGATGTTGTCGAGTCCGCCGCGTGCCCATTCGGACATCGTGGTTTTAGCCAGAATGATAGCCCCGGCAGCGCGCAATTTTGCGACGGTAGTGGAGTCTTTAGGTGCTATCCAGCCTAGTAGCGCGGCTGACCCGCCCGTCGTCTGCATGCCCGCCACATCGTAATTGTCTTTCACCAGAACAGGTATGCCATGCAACCGGCCGGTAAGTTTGCCGGATTCAGCAAAGGAACGGTCAAGCGTATCCGCGTCTTCCAGCGCCTTTTCATTGACCGCAATGATAGACCATAGTGCTGGACCACGGCGATCATATCTCTCGATACGCTGCAGATGCGCTTGGATGATCGCTCGCGCTGTAGCTCGCCCCTGCAGGATCAGATGTTGAATATCATCGATGGTTGTTTCGACGATGGCGACACTTTCTTGCTGCATGGACTGGCCTCGCGAGGGTGTGTTGACTGGACTTAATGCGTATCAAA
Organism: Beijerinckiaceae bacterium; assembly: GCA_947474545.1. Classification (GTDB taxonomy): domain Bacteria; phylum Pseudomonadota; class Alphaproteobacteria; order Rhizobiales; family Beijerinckiaceae; genus Terripilifer. The sequence continues at coordinate 12,923 of CANJJI010000119.1, forward strand.
TATCTCCTGATAGCGCGCCACAGCCTTCATAGTCGCCTCCATTTCCGGTTTGGTTGGGTTGGCGGGATCGGCCGCCGTTGGCAATGCGCCAAATTTCATCAGACAGGCGAAAAGCAATAGACGCGCCTTGGTCGAGGTGAGATTCGATCCAGCTATTAAAAACGGATGAGGATCGGCAAATCCGGTTGCCCCGCCGCGTCCGACACGAACAGCCGGTAACCCTGAGAAGACAGCTTCCAGCACAAGCCGTTGGCGCGCGCGCGAGGTCATGTTGCCATAAGGCACAGTGCCCTCGACAACGAGGCCGGTCAGCAGGCCCAATGAAAGTTTGTGTTCCACCAGCGACTTCAGATCGGCTTCGCCATCTGTTCCCGATTCCCAGTCGAGTTCGCAATAGCCGCCATCCTTCACGATGGACACAGAGGGAATAGCGCCTTCCAGAATATTGCCAGCAGCATCTTTGATCGCCACCGTAAAGCGCTCGATGCCTTTCGCTGTCTTGCGAACGGCTTCCACGTTTGCAGGCAATAGTGTCGAGCGCACTTCCGAAAGATAAGTGTGTTTGTAAGCCGGCAAGAACATGATGGATATGTTGCCAAGATGGCTGATCTGGCCAACGATGCCCCCATGTCCGCCGAGCGGCGCATAGGCGCCAGGGCGCGCATCGCCCTTGGCGACTTCACGCGCCGAAAAAAACTGCTGTTCCTGCACGAGAATGACGCCAAGCCTGTTCGCGCCATCAGGATCTGTCCATTTTCCGGCGCTGATGTAGCGCACGGAATCGTAGATGTTGTGAGGACCGTCGGCGCTGATCTGTCCTTGTGGACGTTGTGCAGCGTTGCAACAGATCGGCTTTTTCGTATCGATCAGCAGGCTCATCCAATAGGCGGATTCTTCGATATTGGGGCTGCCCTGTGTCCAGATCGCGCCATCGTAGGCGCTGTCATTCATCACGCGCTGCACATCATTGGTGAGCTTGGCGAGCGCAGGACGCGGCGGCGGTGCGCCCAGATGATGGGGCTTGTAAGGAAAAAAATTGCGGCCGCGTACTTCGGGTGGAATGTCGCCGGGGCCGATGTCCGTGCGTTCGGCTTGGCTGCGCCCCTTGGTCCAGCCGGCCGGCGGCAATACGCGATAAAAGTCGATATCGGCGAGCCCAGATAATGTTCCTGCTAGCCCATCAGCGCCTATGCTGAGACGGTCGATCTCCTCAAAGCTGCGCGAGCCATCGGGATAAAAGCCCTGACGCGCCTTCGCAGCAGGGGCATTCGGCTCTGCGCACTCATCTTCCCAGGGCTTTCCATCGGCCTGAATCGCCATATAGGGGAGGGGATAAAGACCATCTTCCGGCTTCAACTCTATTTCGTAAACCGGTTTATCTTCGGGCGATTGGCGCTGACTGGAAAACACGCCTTCAGCGGACAGATAACCGTCGGGCGATCCATAGAGATCAGCCGCATCTTTTTCGAGTGGATGCGCAGAGAATTGCTCGACATAGAGTTTCGCGGGTGTAGCGAGACGTTGCGCGCGCAAGGCGTCAAAGCGCAATTTCTCTCCGCTTTCAGCCTGACGTGGCGGCAAGCCATGCAGGGCGCGCGCCTTGTTCGACGTAACCAGCGGTGGCGAATTCTGGATAGTG
>CANJJI010000120.1 GCA_947474545.1 Beijerinckiaceae bacterium
CGCGCAAGCGGCGGATGCCGCGCGTCCGCAATCACGGAAAATGGGCCATGCAAGGCCAGAACGGTATGGCGAACGCCCGGAAACAGCGCTATCCGGCAAAATCAGCCCCAAGCTGGCGAATCCCCCGAAGAGTTTTGCAAGAGGCTCCTGTGTATAAAATATTTCAGCGCCCTGGTTTAATTGGCCGGGGCGCTTTCGTTTGGCGGTTCGTGCAAAATCCGGCCAGGGAATAGCGGGATGACAATTGGCTCATCTCAGCCGTGAAAGTATAAATCCTGCGGCCCTTCCCTATTCTCCCTTTGCCTCGCGAACCAGGGTTTCGGCTGCCTCTGCCAGCACCTGATCATGTGCTTCGCCGTAGACGGGCTCGCGGCCAATTTCCAGCATGACGGGAACAGCAAGCGGCGAGACGCGGTCGATATCCTTATGCACGATTCGCCCTTCGATGCGTTCGAGCATCTGCGCCAGGCGGGCCAGATCGAGTAGGCCGCTCATGGCGTCCTCGCGCGCCGCGCGCAGAAGAATGTGATCGGGTTCGTGACGCCGCAGCACGTCGTAAACGAGGTCTGTGGAAACGGTCATTTGCCGGGCTGTCTTTTCCTTGCCCGGAAAGCGCCGTTCGATAAGGCCTGCGATGATAGCGCAATTGCGGAACGTACGCTTCATAAGGGCTGATTCCTGCAACCATTCTTCGAGATCATCGCCGAGCATGTCGCGGGCAAAAAGCTCGCCCAAGGAAACGAGCCCTTTTTTTGTCCGCGTTCCCACGTCGGTCAGGGACCAGATCGCCAGCGCATAGTCATTGGCGACAAACCCTTGCGGCTTGAGGCCCAAACGCTCCATGCGACGTGTCAGCAACATGCCGAGAGTCTGATGCGCGAGCCGGCCTTCAAAGGGATAGGCGAGAAGATAATAACGACCGCCACGCGGAAATGTTTCCACAAGCAGATCCCCCGCGGGCGGCAACATGGAAAAATGCTGCTGCAATTCCAGCCATTCGGAAACCTGTGCAGGCAGGTGCTTCCACGATTTCGGGTCGGACAATATTTTGCGCACGCGGGCAGCAAGATAGGTGGAAAGTGGAAACCTTCCTCCCGCGTATGAGGGCACCTTTGGCGTGTCACTTCTCGCGCGTGAGACCAATGCCTCGTTTTCAATGATGCCCTGCAAGGAGAGGATTTCACCCCCGAACAAAAAGGTGTCGCCGGGCGCAAGGGTTTCAAGAAAATACTCTTCGATCTCGCCCAGCACGCGCCCGCCGCGCGACAGCGGCCCTGTATATTGCGGACGCGGGGCATCGCCGCCAGCAAGACGCGTCGGATGGAACAATGAGCCGGATGATCCCGGTCTGGCCGCGGCTACGACAGCCTTGCGCTCGCGGGTCAGGCGCACTTTCAGCATGGTTTCTTCGATGATCGTGCCAACATTCATGCGCCAGGTCTGGGCCACGCGGGGATTGGCGATGCGCCATAAGCCATCTTTGGTCTGTTTGATTTTCGCAAAACGATCATAGGTTCTGAGAGCATAGCCCCCGGTGGCCACAAAGCTCACCTCAGCGTCGAAGGTTTCGCGCGTGATGTGCCGGTAGGGTTCGGCGGAAATGATTTCGGCAAAAAGGTCGTCAGCGCGAAAAGGTTTGGCGCAGGCCATGCCAAGAATGTGCTGGGCGAGAACGTCCAGTGCGCCGCTGCGGGCCACGGGCGTGTCCTGTGCGCCTTCTCTGGCCGCATCAATGGCAGCGCGGCATTCCAGCACTTCGAAACGATTGGCGGGCACGAGCAGTGCTCGGGACGATTCTTCCAGCCGGTGATTGGCCCGGCCAATGCGCTGCGTGAGCCGGCTGGCGCCCTTGGGCGCGCCAACATTGATGACGAGATCAACGTCGCCCCAGTCGATGCCCAGATCCAGCGTCGACGTGCAGACGACAGCTTTCAGTCTGCCATCGGCCATCGCCGCTTCGACCTTGCGGCGCTGTCCGGCATCAAGCGAACCGTGATGGAGAGCAATCGGCAGATTGTCGTCATTGATCGACCAGAGCTGCTGAAAAACGGCCTCTGCCTGCGCGCGCGTATTCACAAAAATTAACGCCATATGCGCGCGCTTGATTGCCGCATAAATTTCGCCCATGGCGTGAATGGCGCTGTGGCCGGACCACGGAAGCCGCTCGCTGGTGTCGAGCATGGAGATTTCGGCGGGCGCGCCGGGCGGCGTTGTCACCAGCGCCGCAAGATCCTGCGCCGGAGGTATCTGGGCAACGAGATAGCGTTGCAATTCCGCTGGATCTCGCACTGTCGCTGAAAGCCCGGTCGCGGTCATGGCCGGGGCGATGTTGCGCAGCCGCGCCAGCCCCAGTGCAAGGAGATCGCCACGTTTGGAGGTGACCAGCGAATGCAATTCGTCAAGCACGACACGGCGCAAGGTGGCAAAGAGATGTTCCGCATCGGGCGAGCCGAGCAACAGCGCAAGCTGTTCAGGCGTTGTCAGCAGAATATCTGGCGGATTTCTTTTCTGCCGCTGACGGCGGGAAGCCGGTGTATCGCCCGTTCGCGTTTCGATGCGCACGGGTAGATTCATCTCGGCAACAGGCATTTCAAGATTACGCGCCACATCAACAGCGAGCGCCTTTAGCGGCGAGATATAGAGCGTGTGCAGCCCACGTATGTTGCGCCGCTGTGTGCTCAACTCGACAAGCGTCGGCAGGAACCCGGCGAGAGTCTTGCCTGCGCCTGTGGGCGCAATCAGCAGGGCGCTTTCCCCCGCCTGCGCGCGCGCCAGCAATTCAAGTTGATGCGTCCGCGGCGTCCAGCCCCGTTCAGCGAACCAAGCGCCGAAGGCTGCGGGCAGAACAGATTGCGGACTCGCTTTGGGCTTTTTCACAAGCCGAAGTTAAGTCTTCCGCATCACTACGACCAGCCCCGGCACCGGTTCGCCGCGATCTTTCCGGGTCGACGCATCCTCAAGGCTGATCGTCTGGAAGCCATGGGCCCCAGCCAGTGCGTTTAGATAGCCCGGTGCGTGCGCGTAGCGCATGTCGTTTCCAACGATAAACTCAGCCGCCTCAGTCTTCTGAACCGAAAAGGCAAAGAACCCGCCCGCCGCCATCGCCTTCGCACTTGCTGCGAAAACAGGAGCGAGATCGCCAAGATACACAAACACATCCGCCGCGATGACCAGATCGGCAGCGGCGGCAGGCTGTGCGGCCAGGAAAGCGACGATCTCGCCGGTTTGCAAATTGTCGTAGACGCCGGTCTTCCGCGCTTCCTCAATCATTCTGGGCGAGAGGTCTACGCCCTCAATCCATTCGCAGAGCGCGCGGATCTCCTGCCCCATGAGCCCAGTGCCGCAACCCAGATCCAGTACGCGCGAAAAGTGAAAGCTCCGGCCGAGCTTTTCGCAGGCGCGCTCCATGGCCGCGCGCAGGAGCGCGGGCCCGCGATATTCCAGAGTCTCCTGCAGATGATGATCGAACTTGGCGGCATATTGATCAAACAGGCCAGCGACATAGGCAGCAGCCGGGGCCAATGGGGTTTGTTTGGCGCCAAGCGCTGCGAGCCGCAGATCGGCAGCCAATAGTCCGTCCGGATCCCGCGCTGCGGCGGATTCGAACGCGGCAATCGCACCGGACCGGTCGCCGAGTTTTTCGCGGGCTTCCCCCAGTTCAAACCAGACTATCGCCCAGAACGGCGCACGTTCCAGTATTTGCTCATAGATTTCCGCTGCCGCCTGATGAAATCCGTCAGCGGTAGCCGCCACTGCCCATTCGCGGCGGCGGTCGAGAACCAGATCGCCGGAGGACGCTACACGAGGCTTTTTTGGATAGCTGGTTTTGGATGTGGTCATCCACGTATGGACCCTGCCAATCAGTTTCATGGCCTTGCATGAAGGCCGGGCCCGCCCGCGTCAACCGGTTAACAAAAGATTTTAGGGTGTGCGATTTCGCACATCGGCCCGCGAACTTTCCCGGCATAAACGCGTTCATCAGAGACGCAGTAAACGAGTGACGGCAGGGGACACACCATGATCAACCGCAACGAAATCTCAGCGATCCGCACCATTCTCCCGGTGGGTCTGGGTATCGCCATCGGCATCGCAATCGGCGCCGTGGCGTTGGCGAATGTCCCCGCCTCCAAGGCCCAGGTCGAGGCCGCCCCGAAGGCAAATGCCGCAATCCTGATCCCGCTCTCCAGCCAGCCGGGCATCCGCTTCGCCCGCTCCAATCGTGACGGTGAGCGTTGCTTCGCCGTCCGCAGCGAGAAGTCTTCCGAGACGATCTGCACTCACTAGTTTCAAGAAAGCAGCGGCACTCCGCTTCCTCCAGAGCGCATCCGCATAAGACGGCCACTTGTTCCCGCAAGTGGCCGTTTTGCTATTCGGCGCGGCGGCACTATCTCTACAAAATGTCCGCGTTGCTCACCCTCACGCCCGAAGGGCTTTATTGTCCGGCAGGGGATTTTCATATCGATCCGATGCGCCCCGTAGCGCGGGCGCTGATCACGCATGGGCATTCAGATCATGCGCGCGCTGGACATGGTGCGGTTCTGGCAACCGAGGAAACGCTGGCCATCATGGCGATCCGGTGTGGCGAGGCTTTTACACGCTCGCGGCAGACCGCTGTGCTTGGCCAAAAAATCGCACTTGGCGAAACCATTGTCAGTTTTCACCCTGCAGGGCACGTGCTGGGTTCGGCGCAGATCTCTATTGAAGGAAAACACGAAGGGAGGCTGACGCGGATTGTTGTCTCGGGCGATTACAAGCGGCAGCACGATCCGACCTGTCTGCCGCTCGAACCTGTCCGCTGCGATATTTTCATTACTGAGGCAACATTCGGTCTGCCGGTGTTTCGTCATCCCGATACGCGGCACGAAATCGATCGTCTGCTCGCGTCTTGCAAACTGTTTCCGGAGCGCGCCCATCTGGTCGGCGCCTATTCCCTTGGCAAGGCGCAACGTATGGCAGCGGTCCTGCGGGAAGCCGGCTACGACAGGCCGGTCTTCCTGCACGGGGCGATGGAAAAGCTGATGGCGTTCTATGCGTCGCGCGGCGTGGACATTGGCGAAACGCGCAAGATTTCTGCGGCGGATCGCAGCGGGCTCGCAGGCGAGATTATCCTATGTCCGCCCAGCGCAATCAACGACGCCTGGGCAGGCAAATTTCCTGATCCCGTCGCGGCGTTTGCATCGGGCTGGATGCGCATCCGCGCGAGGGCGCGCCAGCAGGGTGTGGAATTGCCGCTCGTTGTCTCCGATCATGCCGACTGGGATGATCTCACCACTACTATTCTTGAAACAGGTTGTAGCGAAGTCTGGGTAACCCACGGCGAAGCAGAGGCTCTGGTGCATTGGGCCCAGACGCGGCAATTGCGCGCGAAGCCGCTGCATATGCTCGGCTATGGCGAGGAAGAGGATTCTGCCGCAGCAGAGGACGCTACAGCGTGAACCGCTTTGCCGAGTTACTCGACGCCATCGCATTCGAACCTTCGCGCAACGGCAAGTTACGGCTGACAGCGGCTTATTTTCGCGCGACACCTGACCCTGATCGGGGTTACGCGCTTGCGGCAATGACTGGCGCACTTTCATTTAAATATGCCAAGCCCGCGTTGATCCGTACACTTATCGGCGAACGCACGGACCCTGTGCTCTTTGCGCTCAGCTATGATTATGTGGGCGACCTCTCGGAGACGGTCGCACTCATGTGGCCTGCCTTGCCTGGCTTGCGCGATCATCCGCCATCTCTCGGCGAGGTGGTGAATATCCTCGCCTCCAGCGGCAAGATACAATTGCCCGGCGTGATTACAAATTTGCTCGACAGGCTTGATGAAAAAGGCCGATGGGCGCTCTTGAAACTCATTACGGGTGGATTGCGAATTGGACTGTCTGCACGGTTGGCCAAAACAGCCGTAGCACAGATTGGCGGCCATCACCCCAATGACATCGAAGAAATTTGGCCCGGTCTCACGCCGCCCTATGAAGAACTCTTTGCGTGGGTCGATGGCAGTGGGGAAAAGCCGCACATCACCGGAGCAGCGCCCTTCAGGCCGGTGATGTTGTCGCATGCTATCGAAGATCGTGATTTTGAAAGCCTCTCTGCGAAGGACTTTCGTGCAGAATGGAAATGGGACGGCATCCGCGTTCAGGCCGTCGCAGGAACGCAGGAAGATGGTCTGCGTTCGGCGCGGCTTTATTCACGCACAGGGGAAGATATTTCTGCAGCTTTTCCCGAATTGGCCGAGGTAATGCGCGATCCTTTATTCGGACAGTGTGCGATTGATGGGGAATTGCTGATTCTGCGCGAAGGGAAGGTCGAGCCGTTTGGCGCCCTGCAACAGAGGCTCAACCGCAAGACCGTCACAGCCAAACTCATTCTGGATTTTCCCACTCGTATTCGCGCCTATGATCTTTTGGCGCTAGGCGGCGAGGATTTGCGTGCGCTTTCCTTCCTGGAACGGCGGTCTCGTCTGGAAAGATTTATCGCCTCTTTGCCGCCTGAACGGTTCGACCTTTCGCCCATGCTGCCTTTTGAATCCTGGGAGCAGTTGGCAGCGGCTCGTACTTCTCCAGTTGAATTCGCCGCAGCAGAAAATGCGCCTGCCATTGAAGGCGTCATGATCAAGCGGGCGGATTCGGTCTATGTGCCGGGACGTCCGAAAGGCCTTTGGTACAAGTGGAAGCGCGATCCATTCAACATCGATGCGGTGTTGATGTATGCCCAACGCGGGCATGGCAAACGTTCCTCGCTTTACTCAGACTTTACGTTCGGCGTCTGGCGATCCGGGGCGGCTGGAGACGAACTTGTGCCGGTGGGCAAAGCCTATTTTGGTTTTACCGATGAGGAATTGAAACGGCTCGACAAATATGTGCGCGAAAATACCATCGACCGCTTCGGGCCGGTTCGCGTCGTTACCGCCAACAAGGCTCAAGGACTCGTTCTTGAAATCGCGTTCGAAGGCCTGCAGCCTTCGCCGCGCCACAAGTCGGGTGTCGCCATGCGTTTTCCCCGCATCTCCCGGCTGCGCTGGGACAAGCCTGCCGGCGATGCCGACCGGATCGAGACTTTAATGGCGCTCATTGGGCCTCGAAGGTAACGCGTCGAGTCTGTTTTCCAAGGCCCCAGGCACTTTGACGCACCCGAGTTCGATAACACGGAAGCGCCTCAATCCGGGCAGCAATAAGCTCGCGCTTGAAATCGACAACACCAGTGATCCATGCCACATAGTTTTGTTAGGACATTTCCAGGTTTGAAAGCAGCCGCTTTCAATATCGACGGATTCTCAGTCGTCACGCTTGCTATAGTTTTGCACGCATTGATCATGTGTCTGGCGCCTCTTTTTTTCATACACAGCATGCATTCGGACACGACCGAAATCATTTACTGGGGGCGAGAGTGGCTTTGGGGCTATTCGAAACATCCGCCACTTGGTCCGCGCCTCCTAGATCTGTTTTTTCATCCCGGGCAGGCGCCCATTCTTACTTTGCTGGTCATAGGACAGGTCTGCGTCGCCATCAGCGCCTATTTCGTCTGGCGAACAATCCGGCTGTTTGCGAATGAAGTAGCAGCGGCTATTGGCCTGTTATTTTACCTTGCAGCACCGGTCAGCACTTTTTTCGCAGTCCAGATCAATCACAATTCGTTGCTGGAGCCGTTTTGGGCTGCTGCGATGTTTTTCGGGTTACGCTATTTCGAGCAACATCGATGGTCTGACGCATTGGCGCTGTCAGTCACTTCCGCCCTTGGCATCCTCACCAAATATGAAATAGCAATGTTGCTCGGGGCGCTCATTCTCACGGCCCTGATCTACAAGCCTTATCGCAGGATATTCCTGCTTCCTGCGACATATGCTTGTGGAGCAGTGTTTTTAGTCGCGGTCACGCCACATTTCTGGTGGGCTGCAACACAGGATCATTCGACAATCGACTATGCGCTGGGCGCCCGCCACTTTGGCGACAAGTTAGAACTTCTATCGAGCAGCAAGGACTTTGTGATTGGCCATCTGGCAATTATTGCGGGGCCGGCGCTGGCGATGTTGGCATTACGGTCGCGAATGCAATTTTCCATTGCGTCAAAGCCACGTGTCGTCATCGGGCTCTGCCTGATCACCTTGCCTTCGCTGCTTCTATATCTTGGCGCCCTCTTTACAGAGCAGGACGTTCGGCAGGGATGGCTGTTGCCGATGACTGCCAATTTCATTGCTGGCCTGGTTATCTTCGTGAATACAGAAAGAACCTATCACCAAATACTAACGCCGGTGAGGATGGCCGCTTTAACCAGCGTTCTGGCTCTCGCCAATTGCGCCTTTTTTCTTGGTTTTCTTGAATTTCGCTTGCAGATGGGAAAACCGGTGGAAGCGTTCGATGTAGATACCAGAACATTGGCTCACCGCCTCGAATCACTCTGGGTCGCTAATTCGGAGCTTCCTCTTTCCTGTATCGTGATCGACAACCGGCGCTCCAGCAACGTGGTTCTATGGCTCCGCAGCCGTCCGCTGGTGGTCAATCTGGCCGATCCCGAATGGTCGAGGCCTGCCCAGATTTCCGAATGCAAGAGGACTGGAGGCATCGCGGTATTGCACGAAACAACCGAAACTATGGCTGTGTCACGCTTTTGTCTGACCACCGAGGTGGAAATGAAGGTTCAGTCGGCGCTGGCGGCCCGGAAGGTTTTTCCACACGCGGACTTGTTCTATATTCCGCCTGAAGTTCAGGGTTGCGGCGCGCCCTATGCCAAATAACAGGTGGGCAACATAAGCTATTCTGCAGCCCCTCACGCACCCTTGTCGTTATGCAGGACATCTGTCTCGCCATGCAGGACGCCATGCAGGAATGAACTGCCTTCGGTCGCTATCCCTCCCGAATGCCCGAAGCTCGTTGCAACCCCTGTCGCGAAAGCGATGACGCAGGCGATGACGGCTGCGTTGGCAAGGGTGTGTACATCCGGTACGCCGCCGCCCATTGCAATGAAGAAACCTGCAACGCCAAGCCCGCTGAGCAAGGCGAAAGCCGCGTCCGTACCCGAGGCGCGCGGCCAGAGCGCCAGCGCGAGCAAGGGAGCAATGGCAGCAGCCGAAAGAACAATCGCCACTCCGATAAGCTGGCGCGGATCGATACCCTGGCGGCTCAATACCAGACCGATGCCAATCACGCCGATCGCCATGATCACCCTCGTCATGGCCAGGCGGCGGCTGGTCAGCGCGCTGGAATCCCGGACACGATAAAGAGCGTCATGCCCCAGAGCGGTGCCAAAAGACTGAAAACCCGAGCCAGCCAGCACCAGAGTGATGGCGATAAGTCCGGCGCTCACAAGGCCTGAAAAGGCAATCCCGAATTCCCGCAGTTCCGGCATCGCCAGAACCAGCCAGAGTCCGCTGGGCGCATAATCCTGCTGGCGCAGGACGAGTCCCGCAAATCCTGTCGCTTCCTTGCAGGCGGCAAGGGCCGCTTCCGGGCTTGCGACAGATTTGCCGCAAATCCTCAATAGGTCGCCAGCGCTGGCCAGATAGGCGAAGGCGGGCAGCCGGTCTGCACGCTCGCCGGTCACCCATTGCTCGGCGACAAGAGCCGAGACTGCAACGGTCACGCCGATAATGGCCATGCCAATGGCGCTCCATCCCAACGATGACAGACCCGCCCGCCGGGCAGCGGCGGTATCGTTGGCCGTCATCGCAGGGGAGATCAGCGGCGCCATGGAGCCTATGCCGAGAGCAACAGCAATCATCAGCATGGTACCGCCTGCCTGATCGCGCCCGCTACCGTGCCAGGATTCGATCAGCAACATGGCGTTATTCCAGGCGGTGGAATCAGCCAGAGCCGGTGCTGGAAGCGCCTCGCCCCCGAGCATCAGCATGGCCAGCGGCAAGGCGAGCGCCGCTATCAGGATGCCCGCCGCGCCGGTCGCGCCCCAAACCACACCGGAAATCCCGCCCGGCAGAATCATGAGTAGAATGATCGCCCCGGTGAGGAACACCGCCAGACCCCGGCCGGTTCCCAACGTCACTTCAAATACCCTTACCGAGCCCTCAAATCCCGCTGCGCCGACAGCCAGTGAAGCGCCCCCAACGACCGCGACGACACCAAGGCGAACACCCAGATTGGGGAAACGCGAGGTGATCAGATCGGGCAGTGAAAATGCCCCGGTTTTGCGCAGCAAAGGACCCGTCACTAGCGCAGCAATCACAAAACCCGCAGCAAGACCGATCGCAAGTCCGCGTAATGGCGCCTCGCCGGGCACTGGCGGTAGAAAAGGCAGGATAAAGCCGAAGGTGAGCGCCACAAGCGCCAGTCCCGCATAGGGGGCGGGCACGGAGCGGCCCGAGGCATAAAAGCGCGAGACTTTCACCGCATGTAACAGCACGCCAATCAGCGCCAGACCGGCCATGGCGAGAACCGGGCCAAGCACGCCGACAATTCGTTCGGGAACCCCGACGCGATCCAGGAGCGCGACAAGACCAGACCCGAGCGCGAAGGCTGCAGTGGCAAAGGCCACGCGTCCATCGATACTGGCGCGTTCGAGTAAATCCTCGTCGGTAAGCGGCCTTTTCATGAAGGGTCTCCACAAAGGGCTGGATGTTGTGGCCGGAGTATAATCCAGCTGTCAGGGCTAGGCAGGCGATTCCGCCTTCCCTAACACATCGCAGCCGGGCACAATATCAGAGCTAAGCCCTTGCGCCTTTTTTCATGCCGATCAAGAATGAAGCGGACCGGCAAGCCCGGACAGCCGTTTTGAGGGAGCGAAGCGCCGGAATGCGCTGCGTGAGGATGGGACGATGGCCGATAACAGCCGAATTCTGATCGCCGATGACCACCCGCTTGTGCGTGGCGCGCTGCGGCAAGCCGTTGCCGGTGCGGTTCCAGACGCCATTATCAGCGAATGCGGCGATATGATCGAACTCAGTGCAGCCCTGGAAAAAGCCAAGGGGACCGATCTCGTCCTGCTCGATCTTAATATGCCTGGCGTACGTGGCTTTTCAGGGCTCATGTATATGAGGGCGCAATATCCGGTTATTCCCGTCATCGTGGTGTCGGCCAATGAAGAACGCGATACGATCCGCCGCTGTATCGACTTTGGCGCTTCCGGCTATATTCCCAAAACGACCGATATCGAAGTAATGCGCGGCGCCGTGCGCACAGTGCTGGAAGGGGGCGCGTGGACGCCTGCCGATGTAGATCTGGCTGCGCCCGTCGACAAGGAAACGGCGGATATTGTGCGCCGTTTGTCCTCGCTGACGCCGCAACAGGTACGTGTGCTGATGATGTTGTCGGAAGGATTGCTCAACAAGCAGATCGCCTATGAACTCTCGGTTTCTGAAGCGACAGTCAAGGCGCATGTCTCCGCTATCCTGCAGAAGCTCGGTGTCGACAGCCGCACACAGGCGGTCATCGCCGCTTCGAAAATCGAGGCCGGACAATGGCAAGGCGGCCTTGGGCAGAGTGGAAACGGGTAAGAGATCAGATTCACATACAAATTTTATGGTGACTTAATTCAGCGTCATGGTTTCGCCCCGGAAAGCCTCTATCCAATTGCAGCGCTGTGAGCGGGGGCATACATGAACAATCGCATGACATTATTCGGACTGGCGGGCCTTTGTGCCGCAGCCACAATTCCCGCAGCCCTTGCACAGCAGCCCGCCGCGCCTGGCTCAGAAAACGGCCGTTACGCGATGACGCCCGCGCCCAATGGATTTCTCCGGATGGATACACGCACGGGAGCGGTTTCGCTTTGCACTTTGCGCGAGGGGACCGTGTCCTGCACTTCCAGCGCCGATGACCGCGGGGCGCTGGAAACCGAGAATGCGCGCCTGACAAAAGAAAATGCGGAACTCCGCGACCGCCTCTCCCAACTCACGCAACAGGGCGGAAGCGCCGGGCCATCGGCTCAATCCAATCGCGGCGGCTTACCCTCCGCTGACGAAATGGACAAGGCACTCGGCTTTGCCGAAACTTTCATGCGGCGCATGATGCGTATCATGCGCGAGGAAACACCGAAGGGCGAACGCCTCTAAATCTCTGGTGCGACGTACAACCCAATCCCATATCAACCCCGGCGGATATTCCGCTACCACAGGTGACACATCGATGAGCGACCGGATTGACCAGCAAGGCAGCACTAAACCGGCGGGATGGCATGGTGTGAGCTGGGATGCGAGCAAGGACAGTGCGCCATTGCCGGGCAGTGGCGCGCAAAGCCAGGGCGATTCTGTTTTGACCCGCTTTCTCGGCGGCTCGCCAGTCGCTGTCTTCACCCGGCTTGCCGTCATGTCGCTGGTTACAGGCGCGTTGCTGATCTGGCTTGACATCCAGCCCTGGCAGATCTTCCATGCGCTCGAACGCTTCGTGCAGCGCATCTGGCTCATGGGCTTCGACGCCATTCGCGAGATTGGCAGCTATGTGCTCGCAGGCGCGGTGATTGTCGTGCCCGTCTGGCTATTGCTGCGGCTGATGAATATGCGCGCTCGCTAAACCCGGACCTGTTGTATAGGCGGCGGAGACTTATTCCGCCGCCTGCACCATCGGCTTGGTCTGCGTATTCGCGGCCTTGGGCCTAAACGCATATTCTGCCACATTCACCTTGGCTGTGCGGGCGTGATATTCAGTCATGGTCCAGGGCCATTGGGTTGGAATGCGCCCGGACGGCAGCTTGAAATAGCTGTTGCAATTGCCCGCGGCCACGACGCTTTCCTCAAGCCGCGTCCGCACAACATCATTGAAGCTCCGGAACACATCGCTGCGGATTTCGATCGCGGCTGCGTTCTGTCCCTTCAGCGCCTGTACGCATTGGGTGATATAACCAGCCTGATGTTCCAGCATATAAATTATGCTGGCAGAGGCATTGGTGTTGGGGCCATAGAGCATGAAGAAGTTCGGGAAGTTCTCGACAGTGATGCCAAGATAGGCTTCCGCCGCCTCGCTCCATTGCTCGTGGATCTCCACCCCATTCTTGCCGTAGATTTCAACACCCGGCAGAAAACTCGTCGGTTTGAAACCTGACCCGTAGATCAGAACGTCCAGCTCGTGGAAGGTCCCGTCAGCGAGGCGGATGCCGGTTTCCGTTATTTCCTCTACAGCCGTGCTGACAAGTTCCACATTGGGTTGCTGCAGCGCTGGATACCATTCGTTGGATTGCAGCATGCGCTTGCAACCAAATGGATAGGAAGGCGTGAGTTTCGCACGTAATTCGGGATTAGGGACCTGCTGTTCAAGATATTTGAGCCAATTGTCGCGCGCAGCACTGGCCAGCTCGTGTGAATAGCGGCGGCCGATACCGCTCTCCATGTCCTTATAGATCTTATAACGCTCATACATGTGATAGGGCGTTGTGTTCATGTACCATTTGCGCTCTTCGAAAGGGATGCCCATATCCTTCGGATTCACGTATTGCGGCGACCGCTGGCAAACAAGAAGCTTGCCAGCGTGCTTGGCCACCTGCGGCACAAACTGGATGGCGCTGGCGCCGGTCCCTATCACCGCGACACGCTTGCCTTTGAGATCGACATCGTGATCCCAGCTTGACGAATGCCAAGCCGGCCCCTTGAACGAGCCGAGCCCCTTGATGTCGGGATAAATAGGCTGATTGAACAGCCCCATCCCGGATACAAGCACGCGAGACTGCAGTTTCTCGCCGTTCGCTGTCTCAATGTTCCAGAGGGCTGCTTCGTCATCCCAACGGGCGCTCTTGACAGCGGTGTTCGTGCGCACATGCGAGCGAACGTTGTATTTGTCCATGCAATGGTTGAAATATTTCCAAATCTCGGGCTGCTGCCCAAAGCGTGAGGACCACGGCCAGTTCTGTTCAAAAGAGAAAGAATAGAACCGCGACGGCACGTCACAGGCGCAGCCAGGATAGGTATTGTCCCGCCAGACGCCGCCGGGCTGCGAGGATTTTTCCAGCAATTGATAATTGGCAATGCCTGCATTGTTCAGCGCAATGCCAAGCGCCAGCCCGCCAAACCCGCTTCCAATGCAGAGAATTTCCCTCTCCTGCGCCATGCCAGCCATGTTGTCTCCCCGACTGTTTGCTGCGCCTGCACGGGCGCGATTGCTTGTGGGCAATGATAGCCTTCTGAACGGAAGGGTCAACTTTCGCGGACGAGGCGGCGGGAAACACGTTGGCCGCCGTAATGACCGGCAGGGTTAAGCGGCTATGAACCGGCGGCTGCGATTACACTTGCATTCTACGGGCCCGGGCCATGAGAACGTGATTAATGCCGCTGTCTGGCGCGGGCCCCAGATGGCGGCCGAGGATAGCTCAAGGCCCGGCACTGTCACATTAACGGGACTGAGGCATGAAGGTGTCGTGTCAGACCCAGCTGGTCATGCGGCGAGCATAACACAAGAAATTTCGTGCCATGCAACCATCGCCGCTGCACGCAGCGTGCGATAGTCGGTTGCGTTGTGGGCGTTGC
>CANJJI010000121.1 GCA_947474545.1 Beijerinckiaceae bacterium
AGCCAAAAAGTCTGCAGGCCAAAAGGGCAAGAAATAATATAACGCGCGTCGAAGCGGGGCGGGCGCCTGCTTCGCCGGTCTTGCCTCACAGCGCCAAAGCGATCAAAAGGCCTGATGCCATCTTCCCAAAATCCAGCTGCAGACGCGCCTGCGCTCAGCCAATCCGATCGTAACGCCATTTTGCTCGCGCTGATGTGCGTGATGATGCTGGCGGCGCTTGAATCGACCATTGTCGCGCCAGCGATGCCATCAATCGGGCGTGATCTTGGCAATGTCGAGCAGATGTCGTGGATCGTGACGGCCTATCTCATCGTTGCGACCGCCCTGACGCCGCTATACGGCAAGATGGCCGACATCAGAGGCAGGCGTATCGTATTGATGTTTGCCGCACTGAGCTTCCTGATTGGCTCGCTCGCCTGCGCGCTTTCCAACAGCATGATCATGCTGATCCTTGCGCGCGGACTGCAGGGCGTTGGCGGCGGCGGCATATTTGCGATGACGCAGACTATCATCGGCGATATCGTGCCGGCCCGCGACCGTGCGCGATATCAGGTTTATACATCGACGGTTTGGTTGATCGCCAATGTGCTTGGTCCCTTGTTGGGCGGACTGCTGACTGAATACCTGCACTGGTCGATGATATTCTGGATCAATCTGCCATTTGGAATTCCGGCGCTGATCATCATATGGCCGAGGCTCGCGAAACTGCCTCGGCACGAGCGCCCGCATTCGCTCGATATCATTGGCGTATTTCTCATTATTGCGGCGACGGTGCTGATTATGCTGGCGTTAAGTTGGGGCGGCGTGCGCTATGCATGGTCATCACGCGAAATGATCATGTTGATTGCGGCGGCTATCCTCGCGTGGGTGCTGTTGACCGTTCGCCAGCTTACGGCGCGCGAACCACTTATCCCGATTGCAGTGCTCGGCAACAAGGTTGTCAGAAACGCCGTATTGACCAGCTTTTTTGCGATGGCGGCGTATATTGGATTGATGGTCTGGCTGCCCGTCTATCTGCAAACAGTTGGCGGGATGAGTGTGACGGCTGCAGGCCTCGCAACTCTGCCATTGATGATATTTTCCACGGTGGGTGCGCAGATTGGCGCACGTGAAATGCGCCGTGGCCGCTATGTTTATGCTGTGCCGATGATCGGCATGCTGATCACTGCGAGTGGAACATTCACGCTGGCGGCGTTTGCCGGGGGCATGCCGTTCTGGTTTCTCATTGCATTGCTTGCCTATATTTCCTCCGGCATGGGGTCTGTTTTTCCAATGTTGACCGTCACACTGCAATCGGCAGTGGCGCCGCATGATCTTGGCACGACGATGGCTTTGAACGTGTTCATGCGCTCGCTCGGTTCTGCGATCGGCGTTGCTGTCATGGGCGCTGTACTGATTGGCATTGCCGGATCGGCGGCGCTTGAAAAACATGGCGCACCGGGGTTGGCGTCTGCGGACCTGATCAAAGGATTTGTATTCGCATATGCGGCGAGCGGATTTGGCTTTGTTCTGGCGATTGTCAGTCTGATCCGTCTGGGGCGCAGGCCAATGCCGCCAGGGACCGCCTCCGGGGCCATTAAGTAAAACGTGCGCTCCATATACAAATTAAAAAGGCGGCAGGTGAGAGCCTGCCGCCTTTTGCTGTAGGTTTATCGATCAACCGCCGAGGGCGTTGCGGGCGCGCTGCCACCAGCCACCGCGCTTTTGGGCGGGCGGAGGCGCTTCTGGCAGCGTTTCGATCTGCCGTGCAGATTCTTCGGCTTTTGGCCCTGCCTGCGTGGGCTCCGGTGTAGGCGTATCGATGGTTGCCTCTGCAACCGGCGGCTTGGCAGGCGGGCTGTCATTATCACTGGCAGGGCTTGCAGCGCTCGTGGGCTCATGCACATGATCATCAGCGGTGTGCGCGCCGTTCACTGCTCCGGCTGGAATTGCAGGTTGGGCATAGGGCTGCTGGCCAAGCGGCGCATCAACAGCAACCGGTGTCCAGCTTCCTGTTGCCGCGCCCGGTTCGGGACTTGCTGGGAAAGCCGATTCAGACTGCGCGCTTTCGCCATGATCCTGCGTACGGACCCAGTTGCCGGTAGGCTGTGCAGCGCCTTCTTCACCGCCGAAACGGGGACGGAGGTCCCCGTCGCGACCACGGCCGCCACGCCGGCGGCGGCCATTACGGCGGGCACGCGGATCAACTTCGGCCTGGCTTTCCACTGGTGCGCCGGGCATCACGTCTTCGCCGCCTTCTGCCGCTTCCTGGGAAGGCTGGCTGCTGTGCGTTCTTTGTGCCGGGACGTCGGTGATATTTGCAACAACGCTCAGGGCGTGGTCGGACGGCTGAGGTGCATCGGCTTCGATGCCTGACGATTCGCGGTTACGACCACCGCCACGGCGGCGGCGGCGTTTACGGCGGCGTGCATCTTCGCTTTCGCCGTCGGCGCCCGGAATGCCAGTGGCGCCTTCGTCTTCGCCCTCATCCGAGCCCGCCATTTCCACGCTGTCGTCGATCTCTTCGACAGCCTCCGTCTCTTCATCGTCGTATACGGGAGCAATTGAATCGACCCGTATCTGTTGAGGGCGGAATTGTGGAGCGCTGATCACTGGCACTGCCGGTTCACCCCGGTCGAGCCCGTGATAATTGGAGCCGGTCAGTGTGTCGTCGGCCGCAATCGTCAATATGATGCCAAAGCGCTCTTCCAGATCACGCAGATGCACGCGCTTCTGGTTGAGGATGTAAAGCGCGATTTCCGTCCGTGTCCGCACGGTCATGTTGAACTGATTGTTGCGGATGAGCGCATCTTCGATCATGCGCAGCACATGGAGCGCAATTGACGCCGTGGAACGCACTGTGCCCGCGCCAAGGCAATGCTGGCAGACGACGCTTGAACCTTCCAGCACGCCGGTCCGCATGCGCTGGCGCGACATTTCCAGAAGGCCGAAATGTGAAATACGGCCAACCTGAATGCGAGCGCGATCATTTTTCAGCGCATCCTTCATACGCCGTTCGACAGAGCGGTTGTTGCGGAACTCCTCCATGTCGATGAAATCGATCACGATGAGCCCGGCCAGATCGCGCAAGCGCAGCTGGCGCGCAACTTCATCTGCGGCTTCAAGATTGGTACGAAGTGCCGTGTCCTCGATATTGTGTTCGCGCGTCGAGCGGCCGGAGTTCACGTCGATGGCGACCAGTGCTTCGGTCTGGTTGACGACGATATAGCCGCCCGATTTCAGGGTCACGATATTCGAGAACATGGAATCGAGCTGCTGCTCGACGCCGTATTTGGCAAATACCGGCTGCGGTTCCTTCCATTCGCGGACATTACCAACGTGGGAGGGCATCAACATGCCCATGAAGTCTCGCGCTTCCTTGAAGCCTTCGTTGCCAGCGACCAGGACTTCGTCGATTTCCTTGCTGTAGAGATCGCGGATCGAGCGTTTGATCAGCGAACCTTCTTCATAGACGAGGGCAGGGGCGATGGAGCGAAGGGTGAGTTCGCGCACGCTTTCCCACATGCGCAGCAGGTATTCGAAATCGCGCTGCACTTCTTCCTTGCCGCGCGCTGCACCCGCAGTGCGCAGAATAATGCCCATGCCTTCGGGCACATCGAGCGCACCTGCGATTTCGCGTAAGCGCTTGCGATCTTCGTTATCTGTGATCTTGCGTGAAATGCCGCCGCCGCGCGCGGTGTTCGGCATCAGCACTGAGTAGCGCCCAGCGAGTGAAAGATAAGTTGTGAGCGCGGCACCCTTGTTGCCGCGTTCTTCCTTCACGACCTGAACAAGCAGGACCTGACGGCGCTTGATGACTTCCTGGATCTTGTACTGGCGGCGGCTGCGGCGTTGCGGCCGGGCCATCTCGTCCATTTCGTCGCCGCCGAGCTGCTCGACGGTTTCTTCTTCCTCGCCCTCGTCGGACTCATCTTCCGAAATGTCCTCGGACCCGGACTCGCCGGGAGCCATACGACTTGTCACGTCATGTTCTTCGCTGCTGTCGAAAGCCGGGCGATCGCCGTGGTCCTCACTGGAAAAATGATCTTCCGTATGAACACCGGCAGGAGCTGGAGCGTCTGCGGCGTGTTCCTGTGCAGATCCAAACGGGGCGTTGTCCTGGGGCAATTGCTGGGCAGGCGCCTCGAATGAATTCACGGACGGCGAGGGCTCAGCGTTACTGTGAGCCCGCGTCTCCGGTTCGTGAAACGGGACATCGACCTGCGCACCGAAATCCCGAGCGGTTTCGCCTGAATGTTCGGGCGCCTGCGCCCCTTCGCGAGACTCTGCCGGCTCAAACTCATGGCCCGTCGCGGTGTGACCAGCATCAGCCGGTGACATCGTAATGGCGGGGTCGAATCCCCCTGTGGATGTGTCCAGATCAGGTTGCGGCGCGTCGCCCGCAACGATTTCGTCGCCGTTACTGGCGCGCTGGGCGTTACGGTCGCCGTTGCGGCCGCGGAACCGGCGGCTGCGGCGTTGCTGATCCTGCTGCTGTTGCTGTTGTGGACGTGGGCGGCTGCGGCGATTTTCTTCCTCGTCTTCTTCGTCGCGGCGCTGGCGTGCTTCTTCTTCCAGAAGCGCCTGACGGTCGGCTACCGGGATCTGATAGTAATCAGGGTGAATCTCCGAAAAGGCGAGAAAGCCATGCCTGTTGCCGCCATATTCAATGAAAGCGGCCTGAAGGGACGGTTCGACCCGTGTGACTTTGGCGAGATAGATATTACCCCGCAAAGGCTTCTTGTTAGCTGATTCGAAATCGAATTCTTCGATCCGGTTACCGCGTAGCACCACTACCCGGGTCTCTTCCGGGTGTGATGCGTCGATGAGCATCTTGTTGTTGGCCATGTTGGACTCTTGACGCCATTGCCTGCCGCTGGGGCAAACCGGGGTTGGCGGCGGTACGCATCTGGCGTCCGATCACAAACCTGCCGGCTGCTGCGCGGGGAACGGCTGTTGTTGGGAAGGGGTTGAGGTTACGCCTGCCTGCTGGCGCCTTTGCCGGGCTTGTCGCCGGTCCGGGGCTGCTCAAAAGACGGGGCGGGTTGATGACTCTGGGGTTGGCAACTGCATTGCCCGCCACTCCACCGCCGCGCAAACGGGCAAGCGCAACCGGCTTCCCTTGCGGCGTTTCTGAGCTCCTCGCGGGCGATAGACCCGGGGCGGACCAATTCATAACTTTTCACCTGTCGTATCCAGCGTTGCCTACGCAAGCCGGCCAGTCCGCCCGTCATGTGTTCAGCAGGCACAGGCGCCACCACAGGCAACCAGGCTCACTGATGCGATTCGGCGCTGTTTCGATGCTGGACTGGCCAGCCTGACGATTCGATGCGCCGCCGCTTCGATTTCCCAGTCACAAGTTCCGCAGTGGAGCTGATAATTGACCGGGTCCGTTTCCCACGTTCCGGGAGGAACGCCTATTCATAATGTCACAAAGGGCGGTTTGGCAAGTTTTCTCGAAACTGTTGCAAAACGGTCACGGTACGGAGGAACTGCCAGGGCCGTAGTTACCAGGCATTAACCGTTCTGCCATTATGACTTAAGGAGTCGGAAAGGACTGGCGCCGCCAGCTTACCCCGATTCCGTTGCCAACGGACCTGAGGTCTTTATGGCTTTTCCCTCCGGTGTGAAATCGCTGCAAATGTCGCCGCCCCTGTTGTCCGGGGCTTGCGAACAGAGCGTTCGTCCGCTGACATTCACAATTTCTGCTGCTGTTCTTCTGATTTTCGCCGGTTCCAGCGCTGCGATGGGCGGCGAATTGAACGACGCCTGGGCGTTGCGTTCAGGCGCGGACAAATCGGGTTCCGTTGAAAAGACTGCGGCCAGCATGGCGCTCAACCTGCCCGCTATCACGGCCATAGACTTCGGTAAGGCGGGGCACCGCACCCGTGTGAGCTTGAAGCTGACCGGTCCGGTAGATGCGGCGGGTTTCCTGCTTGGCGAACCTGCCCGGGCCATACTCGATCTCCCGGAAGTGCGTTTTCAATTGCCGCCGGATAGCGCCAACCAGGCAGCGACACGCAAGCGGGCAGGGATGGCGGTTTCCGGCTTCCGGTTCGGCTTGCTGGAGGCTGGAAAATCACGAATTGTCATGGATCTGGCGGGGCCGGCGCGCATAGCCGCATCGCGCCGCGAGACGCACAACGGCGTGCATCAATTTATCGTGGAATTTGAACCTGTCAGTAGGGAGGTTTTTGCCACTACGCTGCAAAGTCCGGGCGGCAAATCCAATGCTTTGAGTACGCTCCCGCCGGTGAACCGTAACCAGGCCGATCCCGCCGATACAAGGCCTGTGGTTGTGCTCGATCCTGGACATGGCGGACTGGATGCGGGCGCTCGTGGTATGGTGCTGGAGGGTAGCCGCGAGACTCCTTACGAAAAGGATCTGGTTCTGGCTTTCGCCCGAACTTTAGGAGAAAAGCTCGAGAGTTCAGGCAAATACAAAGTTGTCTTCACGCGATCCGGCGATGTTTTTATTTCGCTGCCCGAGCGTGTAAGGATTGCGCGGGATGCTGGCGCGAAGCTTTTCATCTCAATTCACGCTGATACTTTGAACGAGCGCTCCGTGGAGGGTGCGACTGTCTATACAGTTTCAGACAAGGCCTCGGATGCGCATGCGGCCAAGCTGGCGGAGAAGGAGAATCTTGCCGACAAGATGGCTGGTGTTGAGGGCGCCGAAGAGCAGGACGATGTCTCGGACATCCTGTTCGACCTGACCCGGAAGGAAACGCGCGCGTTCAGTCATTATTTTGCCCGCTCTCTGCTAGCCTACTGGAAAGATGCGGGTAAGCTCAACAAGAACCCGATGCGGTCTGCCGGGTTTCGTGTGCTGATGGCGCCCGACGTGCCCTCGGTTCTGCTCGAGCTTGGGTATCTGTCCAGCAAGGCTGAAGCGGCCAAGCTCGCGCAGCCCGAGTGGCGGGCAAAAGCGGCGGAGGCGGTTGTGTCGTCTGTAGATACTTTCTTTTCGCCTGGCGGAAAGCCCGCTTCTACGGGAGTTGAGGCGCACGCAAAAGCGACCGGAGGACTGGCGCCAGAGGGGCTACCTGTGCCACAAGTGGCCGGTGAAGCTGCGCCGTGATGCGTGGCATCTCCGATACGGTCATTAAAATTCGAGAGTTTGATGTATCCTGCGGCTTTTCATCCATGTGTTTGGCCCATAAATAAACACAAAGTCCCGGCATTGCGGCCGGGACAGTTTCGGACGGGGTCTGGAGATTCTATGATCCTGGCAGCTAGCTACAGTCGCGCTTTGTCCAATTGGCGCAAGGAAAAGGCCACACCATGCGTAGCATAGGCCGTTTTTTCGGTTTTCTATTCGCTTCCGGCGCGATCATTTTTTTGATCGGCGCGGCGGCGCTTGGCCTCCTGATCTGGAATTATGAGAAGGATTTGCCGGATTATACGCAATTGCGGAATTATGAACCGCCGGTCATGACGCGTATGCACGCGGCGGACGGTAGTTTGCTGGCCGAATATTCGCGCGAGCGCCGTATGTTCCTGCCCAGCAACGCTATTCCTGATCTTGTTAAGAACGCATTTTTGTCGGCGGAAGACAAGAATTTCTATGAGCATCCTGGCGTCGACCCCGAAGGCATCGCCCGCGCGGTCATGATCATGGTGCGTGGCGACAAGCGCGTTCAGGGCGCCTCGACGATCACGCAGCAGGTTGCGAAGAACTTCCTGCTCACAAACGAACGTTCATTCGAGCGCAAGATTCGCGAAATGCTGCTCGCGTTCCGGATCGAGGCGACTTATTCCAAGGACAAGATCCTCGAACTCTATCTCAACGAAATCTACCTGGGCCTTGGTAATTACGGCGTAGCTGCTGCGGCTCTGGGTTATTACGGCAAATCAGTTCATGAACTGACGTTGGCTGAGGTCGCTTATCTTGCTGCGTTGCCAAAGGCGCCCAGTGATCTGCATCCTTTCCGCAATCGTGAAAGGGCGATGGAGCGCCGCGCATACGTGATTGACCGTATGGTGGCCGATGGCCATGTGACCCGCGATGCTGGCGACAAGGCGAAAAAAGAGCCGCTGGGCGTCAATCCGCGTCAGCTTTCTCCCAATTCACTGGTGGCTGGTTTCTTCGCCGAAGACGTGCGGCGTGAATTGCTCGAGCGGTACGGCGAAAAGAAATTGTATGAAGGTGGACTTTCAGTTCGCACGACGCTTGATCCCAAATTGCAATTGCTGGCCCGCAAGGTGCTCGTCGATGGTCTTGTGCGCTATGATGAAGCACAGGGCTTTCGGGGCCCCATGCGCGTTGTTGATATCGCCAGCGACTGGGGAACAGCGCTTGCAGAAGTTCAAGCGCTGGGCGACGTGAAGCCCTGGCAACTGGCCGTCATTCTGGATACGAATGGTGGCAACGCGCGGGTTGGGCTGCAGCCCTCAAAAGAAAGTTCAGGCGCAGTGAGCCGGGAACGCCTGACCGGCACGCTCACGGCGGAGGGCATTCGCTGGACCCGGCAGGCCAATGTCGGCGCGATCCTGCGGCCCGGTGACGTCGTCTATGTCGAGCCCATGAGCGATCGCCCCGGGCAATATCGTCTGCGGCAAATTCCGGAAGTATCGGGCGCCATCGTGGCGCAGGATCCGTTCACTGGCCGTGTGCTGGCGATGGTCGGCGGGTTCTCTTTCGACCAGTCCTCGTTCAACCGAGCGACACAGGCGCAACGCCAGCCCGGATCATCCTTCAAGCCGCTGGTTTATGCGACTGCGCTCGACAATGGCTATACGCCTTCGTCAGTTGTCCAGGATGAGCCTATTGAAATTGCCCAGGGCAATGGTGAAGTCTGGCGCCCGACCAATTACGGCGGCGGCGTTGGCGGTGGGTCGCATACATTGCGTCACGGCATCACCTTCTCCAAGAACCTGATGACTGTGCGGCTGGCGCGCGATGTCGGCATGCCGCTCATTGCGGAATATGCGAAACGGTTTGGCGTTTACGATGACCTTGCGCTCTATCTGCCGATGGCGCTGGGGGCTGGTGAAACTACTGTCATGCGGCAAGTGACTGCCTATTCGATGTTTGCCAATGGCGGCCGGAAGATCAAGCCGACCTTGATTGACCGTATTCAGGATCGCTGGGGCCGCACGATCTATCGTCATGATGAACGCCAGTGCAGGGGGTGTCAGGCCGAGAAATGGGACGGCCAGAATGAGCCTGTCCTTGTTGATCGGCGCGAGCAGGTGCTGGACCCGCTGACGGCCTATCAGATCACGTCCATGCTGGAAGGCGTTGTTGAGCGGGGTACGGCGACAGTTGTCAAGCAGATGGTTGGGAAGCATCTGGCAGGCAAGACCGGGACGACCAACGATGCGAAGGACGTGTGGTTCGTCGGCTTTTCGCCCAATATGACCGCTGGACTTTATCTCGGCTACGACAGGCCGCGCTCTCTCGGCAACAGCGCGACAGGCGGCACCTATTCGGCGCCAATCTTCGGCGCATTCATGAAAGAGGCGCTGAAAGGCCAGCCAGATACACCATTCCGTGTGCCGCCGGGCATCAAGCTGATTTCGATCAATCCCTCGACAGGGCTCCGCGCTTCAGGCGGCGGTTCGATCCTGGAAGCGTTCAAACCGGGCACGGCGCCGCCGGATTCTTATTCTGTCGTCGGGAACGATTCGCCAGGCAAGGTTTCGATCACGCCGCAATCGGATCGCCGCATTGGCGGCGGCACGGGCGGTTTATACTGACAGACATTATGGACGCAGGCGTTTACAAACGCCTGCGCCCGGCTTAGTCACCGGGCCGGGCACGATTTCCCATCGCGCCGATTCATCGTGTCAATCAGTCCGTAGCTTTCCTCACCTGAACAGGGATTATCATGCGCGCCGAAGCTGAAGCGCTTTCTCAAGAAATCAAGCAATCCATGGGATTGCTGAGGAGGCATCTTTGACGTCGAGACTGCCACGCGCCGTCTCGCGGAACTGAATGCAAGGGTTGAAGATTCCAATCTATGGAATGACGCAGATGCCGCCCAGAAGATCATGCGGGAACGCACGGATCTCGAGGAGCGGTTGAGTTCGCTCGCGCGTTTTGAACGTGAACTTGAGGACGCTGTCACGCTTGTTGAACTGGGTGAAGCTGAGAGCGACGAGGCCACCGAACAGGAAGGCCTTGAAATCCTCCGGCGGCTTAAAGCGGAAGCTGCGCGCCGTCAGCTCGAAGCTTTGCTTTCTGGTGAAGCTGACTCCAACGACACTTTTGTAGAAGTGCATTCTGGCGCGGGAGGCACCGAGAGCTGCGACTGGGCGCGTATGCTCTTGCGGATGTACATACGCTGGGCCGAGCGGCGCAAGTTCCAGGTCGAGTTGATCGAAGAAACGGATGGCGATGAAGCGGGCATCAAGTCAGCTACAATCTGTATCAAGGGCCATAATGCCCATGGCTGGATGAAAACGGAATCGGGTGTGCATCGTCTTGTGCGGATATCGCCGTTCGATTCCAATGCACGCCGGCATACGAGCTTCGCTTCTGTGTGGGTTTATCCGGTCGTTGATGATCGCATCGTCATCGACATCAACGAAAGTGACTGCCGCATCGATACCTATCGCGCGTCGGGCTCCGGCGGCCAGCATATTAACAAGACTGATTCTGCGGTGCGTATCACGCATATTCCAACCGGTATCGTGGCGGCGAGCCAACAGGAGCGTTCGCAGCACAAGAACCGTGCGCAGGCGTGGGCGATGCTGCGCGCCCGCCTCTACGAACTGGAGTTGCAGAAACGCGAGGCAGAAGCCAACGCCACTGAAGCCAGTAAGTCGGAGATCGGCTGGGGCCACCAGATTCGCTCCTATGTGCTGCAGCCCTATCAGATGGTGAAAGATCTGCGGACGGGCCATGTTTCGGGCACGCCGGATGATGTTCTCGATGGGGATCTCGACGATTTCATGGAAGCGTCGCTGGCGCAGAAGATACAGGGCGGCGGTCCGGTCAGCGTCGAGGATGTGGAATGATGCGCCGTATCGCGATTTCCGGATCTCTCTGCGCTGCAGCGATGTTTGTTGCAAGTTCTGCGTGTGCTGCGGATTATCCTTTTGTTGGCAGGTGGAATTGCGAAGTTGCAACGTTCACTTTCACCAATTCCACTTACAATAATGGGTCCGAGATTCTGCACATGACCCGCGTGGTCAAGAAGGGCACTGGCTACGAACTGTACTTCCCCAAGAACTACGTGGTGATGCTTTCCGGTATCAAGGCCAATTCAATGGGCTGGCTGTCTGGCGCGAGTGGCGATGGCTTTAATTGTAAGCGTGTGAAGTAGCCATCAATCCTCAATCGATCACCGCAATTGCATTGATCTCTACGATACAGCGAGGATCGGTTGCCAGCCGCACGACCTGCACCGTTGTAGTGGCTGGCTTTGCATCCTTGAAATATTCCGCCCATACGCGGTTCAGCGCGTCCTGATCTGTCAGGTCCGTCACGAAGCGATCGGCGGTCACAACGTCGTCAAAACTGGCGCCGACGGCTTCAAGACCCTTTTTCAGATTTTCGAGTGCGGCGCGCGCTTGTCCATCCATGGTTGCGGGCATTTTGTCGAATTCTTCGGGGCGATGAGGATGGTGATGATAAACAGGCGCTGCGGTCACACCCGCAAGATAGACAGTCGTGCCGCCTTTCACCTTGATCGCAGGCGCATAGGGCATCCACATATCGGGTGCGCCGGGCCAGTGAATATGCTCTATGGATTTGCCCATGTTATTCCCTCACTTGCGCGCCGCCAGCCACACCCCGGTCAGGATCATCATAAATCCCGCGACGTGAAACAATTGCAGATGTTCACCCAGCAATAATGTTGCGAGAATTGCGCCGTAAATCGGAATCAGGTGGAGGAATATAGCGGCGCGAGAAGCGCCCAGTTTCTCCTGGCCGCCATTCCAGCAGATATAAGCCAGCACACCTGGAAATATTGAAACATAGGCCATGACGAAAAAGGTCGTCCAAGTGGCTTGAAATTGAAACCCGTGAAAATGCTCCCATAGAAATCCCGGGAATAATATGATGCCGGTCAGCATTGCGAGTGCGAAAGTGAAAGACAGCGGATCGACTTTCGGCAGCAGACGCAGGCAAGCGCAATAGATTGCCCAGACGCCCATGTTGAGCAGCAACAATACGTCGCCGTAGTTGAACGTCAGTGTGCGCAACACCTGAAAATCGCCACGAGAGGCAATGTTCATCACACCGATCAGCGATACGAAAATGCCGAGCATCTGCAGCTTTGTGAACCTGTCATGAAATAGCAACGCGCCGGCTGCGCCGATTACAACGGGGGCAAAGGAATTGAAGATCGATGCATTCAGGGCGGTTGTGTAATTCAGCGCTGTATATTGCAGGGAGCTGAAAATGGCTCCGCCGCCAATGATCATGGGCACAACGATCTTCCAGTTGGCTATGAGTACTGGCAGATCCCTGCGCACTTTCATATGAACGAAGGGCCACATGAGTGCAGCGCCAATAAGCCAGCGAATTCCAGCCATGCTGATGGGGGGCACCTGGCCAGCGCCTGCGCGTCCGGCAATGTGATTGCCTGACCAGAACAGTCCGGCAAGCGCGAGCAGGATATAGGGATTGCCGAGGATGCGCATGACAGGCGACACCGCTGTGCTTTGCGTCTGATCTGACATTGATCCTCCCGTTTGCAGCCGTCGTAACAGGTCTTTGCGCAAAAAGAAAAGGCCGGTGCAATATCCGGCCTTTAGGTATGATTTTCAACGGGTGCTGAAATTCGGGCCCGGAGGCTATCCGCTTTGATGCAGACCGAAGCGTTCAGTTGCTGGCCAGCTTCTGCCCGGCCGCCAGAAAGCGGCGGGGATCCAGGGGCTGGTCATTGTAGCGGACCTCATAATGCAGGTGGGCGCCAGTTGAGCGGCCGCTGGAACCCAGGCGTCCGACCACTGCCCCGCTCGCAATGGTCTGACCAGCTGATACCAGAATGGCGGAGAGATGGGCATATCGGGTCGTTACGCCATTGCCATGGTCGACGTCCACCATGTTGCCGTAGCCGCCGTGGGGCCCCGCCGAGATGACTGTGCCTGCGCCAGTGGCGCGAACAGAGGAACCATAGGCCTGACGAAAATCGAGACCCGTATGAGACGCAAGCCTGCCGTTAAAAGGGTCAACGCGCGAACCGAAACCGGAGGTGATTTCGGATTCGCCAGCCAGCGGCTTACGCAGGGGGAGCCGGGCTGCAGTCGTGCGCAATTTGGCGGCGCTCTCGACAAAACCTTGCATGCGTAAAACTTCACGCTCAAAGAGCGAACCGGATGCATCGAGTTTGTAAGGCACAAATGGACCGCCGGTGGCACGCGAGGCGGTGGGCGGCTGGAGTTTGTCTGCCGGCAGTCCGGTCGCTGCAATTGCCTGACGCAATTGCGCCTCGTTTTGCCGGGCAAGATTGGCGATCATGGTGACCGAACGGACCTGATCAGTTTCAATGCGGTCAAGAGATTGTGTCAAAGCGCCGAGGCGGAACTCCGGCGGCAAAGTGGGATCGGAGGCAACAGACATGACGTTTGGGTCAAGAAGAGACGCGCCACGGTTCTGACCGGCTGGCTGAGCCTGGGGTTCGCTGGAATGGACTTCGACGGGACCGGGGCGGGGGAGAAGCTTGAAGCCGGGCGCGCTGACCAGCGGTCCGCCAATCGGAGCAAAGCTCAGTGTGCCTGTAGGTAAGGAGCGGTCAGCGTTCTGAATGAGCGGGTTAGCTGCGGGGGCTGCCTGCGCATTCTTTGCGGGCGCAATGGCTTTCGCAGCGGTTGTCACACCTGCAGAATCGGCAAGGGTAGCGACAACAGTCGCACGGCTTTCCAGACGGGCCTGACGTGACAGCAGATCGTGCATACGTGCTTCGAGCGAATTCTGGTCAAGCAGCTGGTTGCTGGTCACGCGATCCAGCTGCATGCGCATATTTGCCAGCCGGTCTTCATAGGCGACCTGCATGTTGCTTTGGCGATGCATCAGGGCGGAGAGCATGTCGTCGCGCATAATAAAAACGAGTGAGGCCGCCAGATAGATCAACGCGCACAGCGGGAAAATCGCACCGATCGCAACAAGGGCCCATGGCCGGATGGCAATGCATTTTGCGGTTTCGCCCCGGGCGAATGTCACAAAATAATGGGTTTGGGGCAGCCGGGCCTTGGGAAATGCGTTACGCGTCGACATGCGGGAACTCCGGAAACACGGCATTGGCCGCGTCTGAACCAGGCTCCATTACGCACTATTAGAGCCTCGTACCTGAAAAAGGAATCGAGCGGGATTCCCCTTTTGGCGGGAACGTGATTCACCTTTGTCGGAGGTGATTCATGGGACACAGCTATTCTCTTGATTTGCGCGAGCGCATCGTTGCTCTGGTTAGGGATGGTTGCTCGC
>CANJJI010000122.1 GCA_947474545.1 Beijerinckiaceae bacterium
AGGCCGCAGCACCCGAACAATCCTGCGATGCATTTCCAAGGAAATTCGCGAAGGACCAATGCCCGCGCCCAGCAGCATGTAGAGCCGCGCGACCATGCCGAGAAGGAGCTTTTTGTTGAGAGCGATGGTGGTTTGAAAATACATCATGCAAATGATTGGCGGCCTGGTTGAAAGCGAACGAAGCAGGAACATAAAAGATAGGAAAATTTATGTCAAATGGAATTTTGTCCTTCAACAGGACTATCGGGTACAGGATTTCCTCATTCCGGGGGCTGGATTAGCGTTGCTAAAATACCAGCCAGCGCCACATCGGGGCGCAAGTCTGTAGCCACGGATGTTCCCTATAACTCTTCACCACGGACAGAAAGCTGCCGTTTTCCAATTATCGCCTCGATCCCCTTGCGGCGGATTAGATTCGACATGGCCAGTACGGCGCCTTCAGGCCGCACAGCGCCCGTTCGAGCTTGGAAACATGATCGACCGTAATGGAGAGATGTTTCGTCAGTACGGATCGGCTCGCATGAGCCATTTTCGAGGGAAAGTGCTTCGCTTTTTTGGGCAAGATCAAGAGACTTTTGCGCCCATGGGTTTCGCTGCGCTTCACCCGGGGCTACGGGGCCAAGGCCCCGGCGAGCTTGTGACTTTATGCGAAATTGCAACACGCCGGATGAGCGGCAGTGCGCAGGTCAGAAAATGAGAAAATATCTGCGCCGCAATTGTTTTTGGGCAATTGCGAAAATTGCGGCTGCCCCTCACCCGCCCTTCGGGCATCGTCTCCCCATTTCATGGGGAGAAGGGTTTCCCTCACCATTTCGTATAAAGCCACAAGCTCGCCGGAGCCGGGACGGCAAGTACGGCTTCCACTAGCCCTTATAGGGCCAGCGTGATTGCGCGAGTTCCTTCGAAGTGATGAACTCCAGCAATACCGGCACGCCCTCTGCATTCTTCTGCATGCCGCGCTTGATTGCCGGGATGATCTGATCTGGTGTTGTCACCCGTTCGCCATAGCCGCCGAGCGCTTTGGCGAAATCGGCATAATTTCCCGAAATGTCGGTCGATCGATAGGCCTCTGTCGAATATTCCATGATCGGCAATTCGCAGGCCATCGAAAAATTGTTGAACAGGATCGAGAGGATCGGGATTTTGTAGCGGACCGCTGTTTCAAAATCCATGCCGGTAAAGCCTATGGCCGCATCGCCCCAGACGTTGATGCAGAGCTTGTCCGGGCAGGCGAGTTTCGCGCCCATAGCAAGGCCGAGGCCATAACCCAGCTGGGTGGTCTTGCCCCAACCGATATAGGAGAGCGGCGTTGTCGATTTCCAGAACGGTGTCAGCTGATCGCGCGGACTGCCCGCATCGTGGGTGATGATGGTGTTGGCCACATCGACGGTATTCATGAGATCGTTGATGACGCGATAGGGCGTCAGCGGCGTTTCATCGGAGGTGAGTTTGGGCAGCCATGTGGCCATCCATTCCGCACGCATATCGGCGATTTCCTTCACCGTTGCAGTGCGGTCGCGATTGGCGGGAATATCCTTGCGCAAGACATCCAGCAACGCGTCGAGTGCGAGGCCCGCGTCGCCGATCAGGCCCACGCGCGCTTCCACATCCTTGTTGAGATGTTTGGGATCGAGCGTCGCGTGTATGATGATCTTTCCGCGCGGCATCTGCACGCCGAAGGGCGTTTCGCCGAAGGAGCAGCCGATGCCAAAAATCACGTCGGCATTGTCGAGGAAAGAGCGAACCATTTTCGGCATGGCTGCGCCGCCTGAGCCGAGCGCCAGTTCATGCGTTTCGGGGAACGCGGACTTGCCTTCGAGCGAGGTGCAGACTGGCGTTCCCAGCAATTCGGCGAGCGCCTTCACCTGCGGCCAGGCCTGCGCATAATGCACACCCTGTCCTACATAAAGTACGGGGCGTTTGGCGTGTCTGAGAAGCTCTGCGGCGGCTTTCACGGACTCGGCGTCAGGCGCATAGCGTGTGGTGATGACGGGCTTGTAGTCAAAATCTGCGGGCACATCTTCCGCCCAGATGTCCTTGGGCAATTCGACAATACACGGACCGCCGCGCCCGTTGCGCAATTGTGTGAACGCGCGCCGGAACACGTTGCCGATGTCAGCACCTGAGGTCAGCTGCTCGACTGATTTGGACACATGCGCGAAATTTTTCACCGAAGAGAAATTCGGGTCGACATTTTCAAGCCTGCGGTCATAGCCGCCGGGCAAAACGAGGAGGGGCACGCTCTCGCTATAGGCCTGCGCGACGCCGCCAAACGCGTTTTCCGTTCCCGGCCCGCTCTGCATCGCGAAGGCGCCGATCTTCTTGCCGGAAGACAGCCGCGAAAGCGCATCGGCCATATGCAGGCCAATGCGTTCCTGCCGCACGATGATCGGCTTGATCCCGGCCTTCGCCACATATTCGAAGATCGAATTGACGGGATAACCGAACAGGATCTCGATGCCTTCGCGCTTCAGGATTTCGGCAATGGCTTCGCCGGTTTTCATAGACGTCTCCCCAGTTGATTGTCGTTTTGACAGTATCAGAGTGATTCTCAATGACGAGGAAAAAATAAGAATCACACATTGATTGGTAGTGCCATTTCTTGAACATAAAGAGAACAATTTTGCAGGCTGATTTATGACATATCAATCTGCCGGAGAATGGACTGAAGTTGTGCAATGAACTGCGCCGGGCTTCCGCATTAGACCCCGGCTCGAGATCTGTGACGTACTGCGAGAATGCGGCCGGCTCGCCCGAAAGGCGCTGACGTTTGATACGCCGTGATGATCCGCGCTACTGAAAATCAGGTGCGCCACGGCGCTTTACGAAATCCCCGCCCCCCTGCCGTCTCCGGTCCACATCTTCCGGGCGCGCTTTCGCGCGCCCGGTTATATGCCTCACGTATTCCGCAGCCCGGTTGAACTCGTGCCGCGATCAGCTGGCGGGATATGCACATCGACCAGCGCCACGCCGCCAGCGCGCATGATTTCGACGCCTTTCTTGATGGCGGCGGGCAGGTCTGCCAGCGATGTCACCGGGCCGATACCCGTCGCTCCCTGCGACTCAACAAATTTGGCGATCTCGACGCCGGGGGTGATGGCCTGCCCGATCCAGCGATTGCCCACCGGGCGGTTGCGGCGCTTGGCGACGGTTTCCTGATGCAGCTCATCGTTGAAATAGGACTGGTTGTTGTTGATGATGAACAGGATCGGGATCTTGTGTTTCACAGCGGTGAAGACCGCATGGCCGCCCATCAGGAAATCGCCGTCGCCGAGCACGGCGACCGTCTCCTTGCCCTTGTCGGCATTGGCGAGCGCCACGCCGATGGAAATTGACGGCCCCGAGCCGATGCCGCCGCCGCCATCCTTGCCCATATAGGAGCCGGGATTGCGCATTGGCCAAAGATCGCACGGCCAGCCGCGCGCAACTGCAGCGAGGGTTACATCGTCAGGGTTGGCAAAGTTCTTGCGCAATTCCATGGCGACATCGGCCATGCGGATCTTGCCGTTTTCATTGGGACCATAAGTGCGGCGAACCGGAGCGCGCCACGGCTCTTTCTTAGCGCCGCCCACAGCCGCCACGAGATCTGCAACCACAGCTTCCGACGACGCTGAGACGAGCAGATCAGCCGGGGACATCAGCTGATAAACAGTGTGCGCGCCGTTATGCAGGTGATGGTCCATCGTCACGTTGACGATCTTGGCGTTGACATTCGTGCCGCCCATCGGCGGGCAGACGCAGCCGCCCAGATCCACCCATTCGAAGGCGAGTATGAGATCGGCCTCGGCCAGAATATCGTGCTGCGGCTTGGCGGGCTGGTTGAATGGTTCGATCACATGGGCGGGATGATCGGTCGGGAAGACCGCGCCGCATTTGAGATCAGTCATCACGCAGGCGCCGATGCTTTCGGCGAGCTTCAACCGGTTGTCCCAATCTTTCTGGGCGCGGGTGCCGCGTCCATAAAGGATCATCGGGCGTTTGGCGGCCTTGATCATGGTGACGATCTTGGCGATGTCGTCCGCATGGGCGCGTGGCGAAGCCGGGGCCTGGAAGCGGGCCATATCCGGCATTTTCACCGGACGTTCGAGCGAGGCTTCCTGCAGGCCGGCATCAAGGACGATGTAGACAGGCGCACAGGGCTCGGTACGCGTGGCGATATTGGCGCGCAGCATGCCATCGACAATGGCTTCCGGCGAGGAGGGCTGGACGTCGAACTTGAGAATGTCGCGTACGATCCCGGCCTGGTCCTGCGAGGTGTGAATCCAGTCGATCCACGGGCGGCGCTGATGCGAGTCCACGGGACCGGTTGCGCCCATGATGATCATGGGCACGCGGTCGCAATAGGCGTTGAAAATAGCCATATGGCCATGCATCAGGCCAACGTTGGAATGAACGATCGCGCCCATGGGCTCATCGGTGGCTTTCGCATAGCCATGGGCGATGCCGACAGCATGGTCTTCATGCAGGCAGAGCAACATGCCGGGATCGCGGTTGCCGAGATGATTGACGATGGAATCGTGCAGGCCGCGATAGGACGCACCGGGGTTCAGGCTGACGTACTTTACGCCAGACAGCCGCAGCATCTGCGCGGCGACATCGGAGCCCCAGCCGATCTTGTCATCAGGTGAACCTTCGGGCGTATCGAGAAATGGCATGGGAATCTCCGGTCAGGTTGAACTTGGCTTGCGCGGGCAGCGGCGGGACCGGGCCGGCCTGAAAAAACAGACCGGCGGCGTCAATGGCCTCCTGGTCTGATCCTCCCGCTGCCTGCGCCTTTCGCGCCTCTGCTCTGCTTTGTCCGGTCGCATGCCGCCGGGCCAAGGTCAATGGGCAGGGTAGAGGTCCGTCCGCTCAGGAAGAAGGAAGACCGGCTTTTGCCGGTATTATCATGTAGGAGGGAGCGCGTGCGGACCAAGCGGTTCACACACCCGCGAGTTCACGCATGTCCCTGTCCATCATCCTGCCGGTGCTTAACGAAGCCCAAGGCATAGCCGAAACGCTTGGCGCTTTGCGCGGCCTTGGCGCACAGGTGATTGTGGCTGATGGTGGAAGCCGGGACGGGACCATTGGCGCAGCTTTGCCTCTTGCCGGGCTCGTTGTACCCGCCCCGCGCGGACGGGCTGTGCAGATGAATGCGGGCGCGCGCGAGGCCAGCGGCGATCTGCTGCTCTTTCTGCACGCGGATACGAAATTGCCCGCAGGCGCGGTGGAGTTGATCGCGGCTGCGTTGCAGTCGCATCAATGGGGCCGTTTCGATGTGGCGATCGAAGGGCGTTCGCCATTTTTACGCCTGATCTCTGCAATGATGAATGTCCGCTCGCGCCTCACCGGCATTGCAACAGGCGATCAGGCCATGTTCATGACACGCAAGGCCTTCGAGGCAATCGGTGGTTTCCCCGAAATCCCCTTGATGGAAGATATAGCGGCGTCGAAAGCGCTGAAACGCATTGGTCCGCCTGCATGTCTGCGTGCGCGCGTGCGTACATCCGGCCGCCGCTGGGATAAGAATGGCGTGTTGCGCACGGTTCTTTTGATGTGGCGTTTGCGTCTTGAATATTTTTTTGGCGCAGACCCTGATGGTCTCGCGCTGCGTTACGGCTATCGCCCCCGTGAGGAAGATGCTTGAACATGGAAATTCCCGTCCTGATCTTCGCGCGTGCGCCGGTTCCCGGCGAATGCAAGACCCGTCTTATTCCTGATCTCGGTGCGGAAGGCGCGGCGGCGCTGCATGCGCGGCTGGTTGAACATGCCTTGCAGATCGCGATTGAAAGCGAAGTTGGGCCTGTGTCCCTGTGTTGTGCAGGCGATCTGGATCATCCGTTCTTTGCGAATTGCGCAGAGAAATTTGGCGTCAGCCTGCAACGTCAAAGTGAGGGCGATCTTGGCGCGCGCATGTTGCAGGCTTTTGTTCATGCAGGCGGACCGGCGCTGCTTGCAGGAAGCGATGCGCCCTCTATCACCCAGCAACATTGGCGCGATTGCGCGCAAGCACTCACCGCGCATGACGCAGTCTTTCTTTCGGCAGAAGATGGAGGCTACGCGTTGATAGGCTTGCAAAAGCCGGGCAGTGCGATTTTTCGCAACATGGTCTGGAGCACGAGCGAAGTCATGGCGCAAACGCGCGCGCGCATGCGGGCCATGCAGATGACATGGACAGAACCTGCTGTCGTCTGGGATGTCGACGACGCCAATGGTCTCGAACGCTTGCGCGCCAGCGGATTGATCGGCGCGTTTTGAAGTTACCGCGTCAAGCGCCGCGTCCCGGCGCCTTGCGAGCCAGGCCATTGTGAAGATCGAACATCCTCTCGCGCCAGGCGTAGACAATATCGCCTTCATCCAGCAATTGCCGGGGTGTAACGCCGCGCGCAAACATGAAGATTCCAAACAGGCAATAGTCTGCGAAAGCTGGTGAAGCGCCGTTGAGAAACGGCTGATCCTTCAGCGTCTCACGCACAGGGGCGAGTTCTGCATTGAAGGCGGCACGGCCTTCTTCGGGCGCCATGACCTCCTCAAGCTTCTTGCCAAAGCGCTGTTCGCGCGTGGTGCGGAAATAATCGCGATCGCCCGCGTCAATGGTCCCGTAAATGTCCATCAGCGCGACGCGCATGAGAGGCATGGAAAGCCGCGTCTGTGTCCAGTTGCGCACGAATGAGGTGAGGGCCTGGCTGCCGCCGGGAAACAGGGCAGGGCGATCCGGATAGGTCTGGTCGAGATATTCGGCGATAGCCCAGGAATCGCTTACAACTTTGCCATTGTCGCGAATGACCGGCACGAGTTTCTGACCGGAAAATTCCAGTTTGGCCTTCTCCATGAAGCGCACAGGCACTGTCGTCACGCCGAGACCCTTGTGCGCCAGCGCCATGCGGATGCGCCAGCAATAGGGCGAAAAACGAATTGTGTCGTCAGCGCCAGCGAGGTCGAACATTTCTACGGCCATGGATAGGAAACTCCGGGTATGATTGATGAGCTTGATTAAATCAGGCTAGCAGAATGTTGAGGCTGTGGACAAGCCGGATGCAGATTTACC
The DNA here is from genome assembly GCA_947474545.1 of Beijerinckiaceae bacterium. Taxonomy (GTDB): domain Bacteria; phylum Pseudomonadota; class Alphaproteobacteria; order Rhizobiales; family Beijerinckiaceae; genus Terripilifer. The sequence goes on from CANJJI010000122.1 coordinate 7,028, forward strand.
CAGTTGTGAAGGATCAATACATCGCTATAGCAATCGAGATTACGCGCCACAGTATTATGTCGAACCACTATCCATCTCACCACCCGCACGCTGCGCTATGTCGCTGAAGCCAGCGCCAGTCAGTTCACTGAGTTGCATCGGCGTCAGCGCGAAAACAGCCTTGGTCGAACCCGCCGCCGCCCAGATGGTGTCGCAAGCCTGAAGGTCCGCGTCGAGAATTGTCAGCGGTCTGACCTTGAACCCAACTGGCGAAACAGCGCCCGGCTCGAAACCGCAGATGTCGCGAATGTAGGCAGCGTCGGCGGCCCGCACTCTCTCGCCTGCGATGAGTGCAATGGCCTTGGTGTCGACCCGGTTGCTGCCGGAGGCGACAACAAGCACGGTCTGGCTGCTCTTTCGCGTAACGAAAACCAGGGATTTGGCGATCTGCGTGACATCGCAGCCAATGGCCGTGGCGGCATCGGCCGCCGTATGCGTGCTGCCGGAAAATTCCACGACCTTGAAATCCGGCCCAAGCAAACTCTGAATGCGGCTTGCGCCGGGATCTGTCAGCTCGCGTAGAATGGGCGCGCCGGTATTCTCGACCATATCTCTACCAGCCCATATAAGACCTGATCATGTCGAGCCCGACTGCGCCTGGCGCCAGCGTGACGGTCGCCCAGACAAAGGCCGATGTCCAGTTGGCAAGTTGAAATGGCGCGCGCGGCATTTGCGCCGCGCCCGCCACCAGCGGAACAGCGGCCCGTAGGGGGCCGAAAAAGCGCCCGATGAAGACGCCCGGCGCGCCCCATTTTTCAAAAAAGGCTTTCGCCTTCGGCATGAGATCTGGATATTTTGACAGCGGCCACATGCGCGCAATCTGTTCGTGATAGTGAAAGCCGAGCCAGTAGGAGAGCCAGTCGCCCAATGCGGCCCCCAATGCAGCCGCGAACCAGATCGGCCAGAAGTTCAGCCCAGCCGCGCCAATCATACCGCCCACGCCCCAGAGGATGACCGTAGCGGGAACCAGCAGGGCGATGAAAGCCAGAGATTCCGCAAAAGATAGCACAAAGACGATAGGGATCGCCCACACCTGGTTGACGCGGATGAAATCAAGAAGGCTTTTGGCGAATTCGGGCGTTTCCAACAATGGCTCCTGCGCAGCGCTGCTACATCACGACGGTCAGCCGTTCCGACGCCCGCGTTATAGCAGTATAGAGCCAGCGATGGCGATGTTCGCGAAACGCCCAGGATTCATCAAACACGATCACATCGTCCCATTGGGACCCCTGTGATTTGTGTACGGTCAGGGCGTAACCATAATCGAATTCATCCGAATTCTTGCGCAGGGAGAACGGGACTTCCTCGTCGCTCTCGAAGAATTGTGGCACCACGCCGATGCGTTGGGCCTTGGCGCTCTGGTCTTCTTCGGGCACGACGGTCATTCGCAGTCGGCCGCGCCGCAGATTGGCGCTGGTCTTAACGCGCCAAAGACTGCCGTTGAGCAGGCCCTTGGGGCGGTCATTCTTCAGGCAGACAAGCTTGTCACTCGCCTCCGGCGTGACCGACTTGAAGCCGAGGATGTCGCGCATGCGTCTGTTGTAGGCCCGGCGCGTCTTGTTCATGCCCACAAGGATCTGGTCTGCGCCTGTAACAGAAGCGGTATCAATATCGGCGCGGCGGATCACCCGGCTCTCGCCATAACGACCGATTTCCAGCTGGCCACCTTCGCGCACATCCATGGAGAGCCGCACGATCGGATTGTCTGCAGCCTGCCGGTGAATCTCCGTTAGCATGCAATCAGGCTCGGCTTCGGTGAAAAATCCGCCGCCCTTTACAGGCGGCAATTGCGCGGGATCACCCAGCACAAGTACAGGCTTGCCGAAGGACAGGAGATCGCGTCCCAGTTCTTCGTCCACCATCGAACATTCATCTACAACGATAAGCGCCGCGCTGGCCGCATCGCTTTCCCCGTTGAGCACAAAGGTCGGTTCTTCCGTATCGAGCTCGCGCGGCCGGTAGATCAGCGAATGCAGAGTACGTGCACCCTCGCAGCCGCGCGCGCGCATGACCAGAGCGGCCTTGCCAGTGAAAGCGGCAAAACAGACGTTGCCGTCGATATTCTCAGCCAGATGTTTCGCCAGCGTCGTCTTGCCAGTGCCGGCATAACCGAACAAGCGAAACACCTGCCCACCCTCGCCCTTGAGCCAGCGGGAGACGTCCTTCAGGGCGCTATCCTGTTGAGGAGACCAGTTGTGGGCCACTTTGCGCTATCCATTTCCTAGCCAGCTCAAGTGGCGGACGATGCGAATCGCATCGTGCATATTTTTGCATAAGTGATGAAGCCCCGGTGCAAATTTGTGCACGCCACAGGGAGCGTTAAGCTTCAGGCTACGAAATGGCGCGCCCGCGCCATGTTCGTTGCAGTGTCCAGAAGTGTCAGGCCATAGGAGCGTGCGATATTGGGAGTGCGGCGGAAGCGGCTAACGACCACGTCCATCAGCTCGTCGAGCACGGCGCGATCAACTTCATCCAGCATCGCGCCCGTAACACCAGCCCTTTCTGCGATTTCCGTCAGGTTCGCACGCAAATCGGCAGCCAGTTGCATTTCATCCCGCAGAACATGGCGCCAGACCCGATAGTGCTGGATCGACAGGTCACGAGCCACGGTCACCGCGTGTGTGAGGCGGCGAAAATAGAAATGGTTGATCTGGTCGACAATCAGCGGTTGCGACCATTCAATCAGTTCAGCCCTTATGGATTGTAACGCATACTCGCTCATGCACATTCCCCCTGTGCGCGCATGCCAATTTCAAAAGCAATACTAAAACAAACTGATTCGTTGGCGATTATGGCACATCGTGATCCAAGCGCAAGACGCAATTGTTCTGGAACTTCCAATGAATCCAGTGTCTGACAACTCACCCTGGGTACCGGGCAGCAGAAGCTGGCCGCCGCCAGAGTAGCCGGAAGTTTTGACTGACGCATGGGCCAATTGAACTGTCATTGATGTCAGCTGGCGAGAGCAAGACACCCGTGAATACATCCATTTCAACGGTTTAGATGCCGGTCCGGGGCTCAGGCCGTCCCGGCTGGCTTATCGAGTTTATAAAGCCCCACATCAATCGTGCCATTTCGAAAACCGGCTTCGCAATAGGCGAGGTAATATTCCCACATGCGCCTGAACCGTTCATCGAAGCCCTGCGCCGAAATCACCGGCCAGAGTTCGAGAAATCGTCGCCGCCATAGCGCCAGCGTTCTCGCATAGCTCTGGCCGAACGTTTCGACGCACTCGTATTTGAGCCCCGCATTTTGGGCCTGATCATGGATGATCGTAGGCGTCGGCAACATACCGCCGGGAAATATATAGCGCTGAATGAAATCGACGCTGGAATGGTAGGCGTCGTAACGGGCTTCGCTAATGGTTATGGCTTGGACGATGGCATGGCCACCCGCCCGCAACCGGTCGTGAATTGTCCTGAAATAGACCGGCCAATATTCGGCGCCGACGGCTTCAATCATCTCGACTGAAACAATCCGGTCAAATTGACCCGGTGTGTCGCGATAGTCCTGCAGACGAATGTCGATTCGCGACGTTAGGGCGGCCTCTCTTATCGTTTGCAGCGCGTATTTTTGTTGCGAGGGCGAAAGCGTAAGTCCAACCACATGACCTGCGCCGGCTACGGCAATGGCGCGTGACATCGCGCCCCAGCCGCAGCCGATTTCCAGTGCGTCTCCATTTGGCGGTACGTCCAGTAATTCAACGATACGTCGGATCTTGCGCTGCTGCGCGAGCTCCAAAGTATCATCCGCGCTGGCGAAAATGGCGGACGAATAGGTCATCGTTGGATCCAGCCAGAGCTTGTAGAATTCATTGCCGAGGTCGTAATGCGCCTCAATGTTTTTGCGGCTGCCACGTTTGGTATTGGCGCGCAGGCGATGCCGCATTTTGTTGACGCTGCGCAGAAACAGATAGCCGTCGATGTATCGCATCAGCGCATGCGCGTTCTTGTCGGCCACGCCAATCAACCCGGCAAGATCGGGAGAAGACCAGTCGCCGTCGAGATAGGATTGAGCAAATCCAAGATCGCCCTGAAGCAACAGGCGGCGAAGCCCCCGCCAATTGTGCAGGATCATCATGCCCTCAGGCCCGGGCCGTTCGCCAGTTTTCTCGATGACCTGACCTGCAGGGGTAACAATCGAGAGGCGGCCAAATACAATGAATGAAACGAGCCGCTGGGCAACGGCGGCGCCAATGGACTCGCGAAAACCGGATTCAAAACTGCGCGTCGAAGAGGTGTTACGCTTACGTGTGTGATCGAGTGACATGAGACGCACTGACGCTCCCTGTTACACAGGCCGTCCCTACGCAACGGCCCTCCCGTTCGTAGATCAGGATTGCACGGCTTTATGGACCTGCCAAGCTGTATCTGTAGCGGCGCCGGGCGATTGCAAGTGCCCGAATGTCAAGCACGAGGTTTTGGTATCGCTGAATATAGAAGAAATCAGGGCGCGTTGACGTGCGCAATTGACTGAAGCCAAATGCGATTTTTCCAACGAACTTTCAGGGATAATTAGCGGTTTGACCGGGCGGCTGGAATCCGGAATCGCTTCAGGGTTTGCATTCCAGTTTCAACTGCTTCTCGCGCAGTGCGACTGAATTACCCGGCGATCCCCGCACAAGTCCTCTGCAATTTGCGGCGCCGCAGCTGCAATGGAATTCAGCAGAGGTCTCGCTGCAGAAATCGGCATAGTCGAGGGTCAGCTCATCGCCAGCGCCAATATCCCTGAGGGCGCGGATATTTAATCCATCGTAGGCGCAATTGGGATCGCAAGAATGGTTCTGCGGCGACCATTCCATGGGATCATCGGACCACAGAATGAACACCTCATCGTCAAGCGGATAAGCATATTGAGCAAAGGTGACTTTCTCGTCTTCGTTCCAGTTGCTCTCGACCCAGCGGCGTGTCGCGATGCGTTGGGAAAGCTCTTCGCCTTTGAACACGATTTCGCCCTTGGCGATATCGCGCGCGGCCTCGATGCCAAGTCCCGAGAGCCCGTCATTGCGAACAACAAACGCATTCTGCCGGCTCTTCCAGCGGGCGATACCTTCAGCCACGATGTGGCGCAGAAAGCCTGCAGCCCCACCCGGATCCAGCTTCAGAATATAATCAGCCGTACCGAGATATTTGTCCGGGTAAAATACCGAGCAGGTGAAATTGGCGTCGAGCACATTGGGCTCGCCGTCCTGGTCAAGGCGAAAGTCCATACGGCAATAGCCGATTGCACCATAGGTGAGAAAGAACTGCCGCGCTGCCTGGATCAGCTTCTGCTCGAGCGCGAGGTCGCTGACGCGCACATTTTGCGCGGGCAGAAATTGTGTGTTCTTGAGGTCATAAGTCTTGAAGTCCTCGCCGTCCGGGAAGCGGAATTCGATCGGCGGATAGGCGATCGGCACTTTGGGATTATAGGGGTCTGCAGCCACCAGCACCGAGAATTCGCGCCCCCCTATATATTCCTCGATCAGCACGGAATCGTGCTGCGCCAGTAATTCCGCGACTTTCGGCGTCACCGCCTCAGCGTCGTGACAGAAGCTTGCCGCATCAATGCCCCAGCTGTCGCCGCTGCCATTGGGCTTGACGAAGAGCGGATAGCGCAGATTGCGAATTGCGCGCGCGACCTCTTTTATATGCGCCACTGCGGCATAGCGGGGCGTGCGCACACCTGCATAACGCGCCACAAGTTTCAGCGCGTCCTTACGTGGTTCGTAGAGGGCGGGCGTCGGTCCGGTGTAAGGCAGGCCAAGACTCTCCAGCGCATGAATGACATCGACTGAAGCGATATCCCAGGTGAGTTGCCCTTCGCAGAGATTTACGTAGATATCGAAATTCTGTTTCTTGGCGTCTTTCAACTGATTGTAGATCGTTGCTTTGTGCAGAAAGACATGCGTGAACGACCATTCTGGCACAAGATGGGACAAGTCGCGCGGCGGATCGTATTGCGCATGTTCGCGCAACATTTCAGAGCGCTCGTAGGAATGTTGCAGAACACAGATTTTCATGACGTTCCGTTTTGATTTCGCGGGCCGTGGTGCTGGGTCCCGCGCACTGCGGGTATTTCAGTCTGAGGCCGATTTGCTGGTCCCGGCGCTCTGGGGCGGTTCATGCCATGGCGCAGCACCCGGGCGATGAGATCGACAACGCTGACGCCCGACAAGCGCAACATGCTGCCGACAGTTGAAGAATCATCCGACGACAGTCCACATTGCGCATTCACTTCGAGCACGTGGATAAGGCCGGAACGTTCATCAAGGCGGATATCGACCCGCCCATAACCGCACCCGCCAACCGCACGCATGGCGCGGCGGGCAAGATTTGCAAGCTCAGGCTGCAATTCAGCAGGCGCCATCGCATACCAGTAATAGGGCTCGTCTGCCGGAATCGGCCTGGAGGCTTCCGGCAGGCCCCAATAACGCTCGTAGGCAAGAAACCGCTCGCGCGCAGGCACGCGCTTGTCGAACACCCGCTCGCCCGGCGGCAGCACCCACAGACCCATCGGTTCAGCGCTGTCTTCCACAACAAGAACAGTAAATTCGCGCCCCTCGATGAAGCGTTCGGCCATGATGCCGTCCTTTTCGAAGTGCTGTCCGTGCAAGCCCTGCTGCAATTGAACAACCTTGTGCCGGGCGGCTTCAATATCATAGCAGACCGAGTCGATCTGGATGCCATAACTTCCCGCTGACACGTCCGGCTTGATAAAAAGGGGAAACCCGATCTCGGTCACGGCGCGGGGCAGGTCGGACTCCACATCGCCAATCATCACGAAGGGAGCAGTCTGCACACCAGCGGCAATCAACGCGCGCTTGCTCTGCGATTTGGATGTGGTGAGCCGGTAGAATTCCGGGTCCGACCCCGTAAAGGGAATGCCCAGGTTCTCCAGGCCTTCGACAACTTCAAGTCCGGGATAGCCGTCTGAGTCCGATCCATCACAGAGGTTGAATACGAGTGCGCCGCGTGTGAGCGCCATGTCACGCGCAGTCGCGAGAATTTGCGGGAGCTGGCGCGCTGTGACCGGCTGCCAATTCCAGCTCAGTCCGAGCGCATCCATCCACCCGCCGATTTCGGCCCGGTATTCCGGCATCTCGTAATGCGGGCTGACCAGTTTGCCATCTTGCTCGATATAG
>CANJJI010000123.1 GCA_947474545.1 Beijerinckiaceae bacterium
ATGGGCCATGCAAGGCCAGAACGGTATGGCGAACGCCCGGAAACAGCGCTATCCGGCAAAATCAGCCCCAAGCTGGCGAATCCCCCGAAGAGTTTTGCAAGAGGCTCTATAGTACTATATATGTCAAGTATTTGGGTAGAGTTTCAGTGCGACGCATGTTCCCGGCAACCGGCTTTGGCGGCGGCTGAGCGGGCTGCGTGGGCCCTGTAACCAGTTCATTTCCACGACACCAGATTGAACTCGAACCCCTCGGGCCGCTTGGTTTTTTCCATCTGCACACGCACATCCTTGGTATGTGCTACAATAACGGGCGTACGCAAAATCGGCATCGCATAATGGTTCGTGATCGCGATATCGAACATTTGCCGGTAAAGCTCAGTTCTCTTTTTGGCATCCAGCTCCGCGCGTGCTTCATTATAAAGCCTCACGAGATCAGGATTCTTGATATAATTGCGTCCGTCCGGCTCAAAATAATAGGACGCCGTCTGGTCAACATCGGGTTGCCCGGATGCATTGTCATAAAGCGCAACGAAAGCGTTAAGCTGCCCCGCGCTGCGCTTTTTAACAAAGGCTGGCATCGCCAGGGATTCAATCTGCGCCTTGACGCCCAACTTGCGCCATTGCGCTTCAATCGCTTCTGCAATGGGCCTGGCTTGCCCCCAGGCGGTTAGGGTGAGGCTGAAGCCGTTGCCCATTCCGGCATCAGCCAAAAGTTTACGCGCAGCTGCAGGGTCATAAACCGGCGCCTTGAGCGAATGCGCACAACCGATCAGCCAGTCGGCGCACAGCCCATCCTGAAGCGGTTGCTCGGCAAGTTCCTTGGGCAACATCGCGCGCACGATGGAACGCCTGTCAATGGCCTGAAGCAGCGCCTGCCGCACGCGTTCATCCTTGAAAACACCGATACCCGAACGGTCGCTATGATCAAAAATCACGAATGCGACTTGAATCGAATCCTGCATGGTCAGTTCGAGGCTAGGATTTGTCCTCAGAAAATCCGCAGTATCAGGCGGTATATCATACATGATATCTTGTTGACCGGTCATGAGGCGCGCCGTCTGCGTCTGCACGTCCGGTATCGTGACGATTTCAATGCGCCCGATCTTCCCTGCCGGCTTGCCTTCATTGCCGTGACGATAATCCTTGTTGAGCTCCAGAACGATACCTCTCGTGCTATCCACCTGGGTCGCACGATAGGGACCAGTGCCGATCGGCGCGCGGCCAAATGTGGATTTGTCTGCAGTCTTTTCATGGGCAATGCGCGGATAAATCGGCAGCGAAGACAAAAGGCGCATCATAAGCGGCGCAAATGTCGTCTTGGTCTTGATACGCACGGTGTACTGATCGATCTTCTCGATCGTATCGAAAAAGCCGTAGCGGGATTCCTTGGTCCGGAAGATGACTTTTGGGTCAGTTAGAAAGTTGAAGGAATAAACGACATCATCAGCATCGAAGGGCTGTCCATCGTGGAACTTCACATCCTTGCGCAGACGAAACTCGACGGTGAGATTATCTATTTGCGTCCAGGATTCAGCAAGCAGCGGCTTCATTTCACGTTTTGCTGAATCGAATGCGACCAGATAGTCAAAAACCATCTGCATGAACATGCTGGTTTGCGGTTGCGGTTCGAACGTGTTGTCAACAGTCGAGATCGGTTCATAAACGGCAACACGCAATGTATCGCGCGATTTCTGCGCGAATGTTGCGTTACAGGATAAAGCCATCGCAGCAGCGGCAATCGCCGTTGAGCGCAATAAAACACCCATGCTCGCCTCCCATCCATCTTTGTTGAGCCATCATCGCGCGGAAAATCCGCCTTGGCAAATTGCAGAATACGTCACCGCAAACGTGCGGCTTTTCGCGCTGCAGCAACGCCCGACAAATACGCGCCACCCGCTGTTATTGCTGCGCCCGAACCGCCTGTCCCCCCGGTTGCTTCTCCAGCGAAAAAGATGCGTTCGCCGACCGGCGTAGCCAGCTGTTCGCGTGCATTGGCGCGGCCCGGCAACGCGTGCGAATAGGCGCCGCGTGCCCAGGGATCGCTCCACCATCCGTGCAGGCGGCCGCCACGATAGTGCTGACGCACCTCATTGCCCATCACCCCAGCGAAATGATCGAGCACATGCGCACAGGCCTGTACTTCTCCCATGGCGATGATTTCGCGCGCATGATCGCCGCCGAAATAAACGGTGACAAGTTCGCGGTTCCAGTCAAAACATCCGAATGAAAACGATTGCCGCGACGACAACCGCAGCCTGACATTCGTATGCGGCGAGAGGCCAAAGCGTGCGCCATCAAAGCGCAGCGCCATTCGCGTTGAAGCGCCCATCCCCAGGCCCTGTAATCCCGCGCTATTAATGGTGGGCAATCCCGGTGTGAATTTGATGCTGTCACTTTGCAGCACACCCACAGGCACAGTGACAACAATAACGCGTGCGCTGATGATGCCGCCAGGTGTGGTAACACGAACGCCGGACCCGGCCCAATCGATAAGCGTCACAGGCGCATTCAGCCTGATATCCAGACCTTTCGCGTAGCGATCAAGAATTGTGCCAAAGCCATTTGGCACAAGTCTGTCATCGCCCGCCCAGAGCCGGGAATAATCCTTGGCAGACACACGTTCGGCTTCATCCCCCAGCGCCAGCCGCGCCATGGATAAAGCGCCTTCTGCGGCAGGCGCATTTTCGCCGCCTGCAAATTCCAGCATGGACACATCGGCTATGCGCGCTTTGGAGTCATCCAACCTTTCACGTAGTTTGTTCCATGCCCTAAAACCTTCGGGCATGGCCGGCGTTGTGCCGCGATCAAAGCTGCGGCTGCCACGCGGCGCTTCGTCCTCATCAAGGGTTTTGACGCCATGCGCCTGCGCTATACGCGTCCATGGATTCTTCTCTGCCCAATGAAGATAAAATGCTCCAGCGTCATAGGGCGCGCCAAGAGAATGATCGGTAAATATGCGTCCGCCCACACGGCTGCGCGCTTCAAGCACGATAACCTTGCGTTTGAGCCGGTGTAATTCATGGGCGGCCGCAAGGCCCGCCGCGCCAGCACCAATGACAATGACATCTGTGTCGAATACAGCACCCGCTGCGCGCGCAACATAAGGCATCGCAATCAGAGGCGTCGCCAGAAAGGTACGGCGGCTTATCAATGCCTGGCTCTCACTTGTCATCCAGAACCTTTTTTGCGATCGCGGCCACGCCGGGCGGCGCGCGTAGAGTGACTTCGACTGTCCGCTTCAGTTCATCCCCGGTCACCGGATTCACGTCGATATTTCTGGCAGCAGCGTCTTTCAGAAATGCGGGTGATTTCGCCATGTCCGCAAACGCCTTCTGCAAAGCCTGGACTCGCTCGGATGGGACATCGGGCGGGGCAATCAGTGCGCGGCCTATATCGGAAGACGCCGCCATGAAGTCTGCGACAGAACGTCCTTCCGGCGATAGCATGTATTCGCCGACAGTCGGAATATCCGGAATGTCCTTGTGCCGTGTCACTGCGGATTGCAATAAAATGGCCGCCTTTCCATCGCGGATCAGAGGCGCGAACACGGACTGGAATGCTGCCAGACTTGCAATCATGGCATGGGTTTCACCCCGCTCCATAGCCAGCGCCGTGTCGTTGATACCCTTGTAGCCCGTGATCAATTTGAATTTTGCACCTCCAAATTCATTGAGAAGTTTGGGGATGATGTCCGTAGGAGAGGCAGACCCCGTTCCGCCGATGATCACTTCGCGAGCCCGCAGCACGTCAACTGAAATTACGCCAGCCCCTTTCCACGCCACAACGACAGGCGTGTTGTCGGAATAACGTCCGATATAATTGAATTTTCGCGCATCATACTTCGTTCCGGCGCGCTCCAGAACCTGATCGGTCGCAACCGTCTGTACGACGACGAGCATATAAGTTCCGTCACGCGGGGCCACGTTATAAAGGTGATTGGCGGCGCGAAGGCCGCCTGCGCCAGGCATGGATTGCACGATGATATTGGGTTTACCTGGAAGAAATCGCGCCAGATGTTCAGCCGTCATCTGCGCATAAATATGATAGGTGCCCACAGGTTCCGTGCCGAAGGCGACAGTCACTGTGCGGCCCCTGTAAAAATCCTCGAGAGGATCGGCGCACGCTGGCACAGCGCAACACAGCAACACCGCAGCTAAAACTGTCCTGCTTACTGCAGCCAAAACGCCTGGCATACATGCCTCCCGCACCACCGGCCTTGCGCCAGTGATGCAAGTAAAGCCTGTTACGCGTGCGGCGTAAACTCGTAGCTGGCGTTTTGCCCAATCTCGGCGTTTATGATGGCTGCCGGCAGATACATACTCAAACTGTTGACAAAAAAGCGCGCTCACACCAGCGTCCGCCATCAACATAAAAATCTGGAGGAAACACATGGCGCAGGCAGGCAGCGAACACTGGGTAGGCAGCTGGACCACGAGCCCCATGCTCGTTGAAGGCGCGACGGTCGAAAACCGCACCCTGCGCATGATCGCCCGCCCGTCCATGGCCGGAAAATCGATCCGCGTTCGCTTTTCCAACGCGCATGGTGCGAAGCCGCTGGTCATCTCCAGCGCCAGCATAGCCCGCCGCAAGACCGGCGCGGAAATCGAGGTGAATGGCGCCCGCGCACTCACCTTCGGTGGCGAAACCTCCATGCGCATTGCTGTGGGGGCGCTCGCGGTCAGCGATCCCGTGAAATTCGATCTTCCAGCCCTCGCCGATGTCGCGATTTCCTTCCACGTGCCCGGTCAGATCACCGACGTCACCGGCCACAAGACCGCGCGGCAGACGAGTTATGTTTCCCAGCCCGGCGACTACTCGCACTGGCCCGACATGCCCGTAGAAAGCACGACTGAAAGCTGGTTCTTTTCCACCGGCATTGAAGTGCTGGCCGAACCCGCCACAAAAGGCGTCGTCTGCCTCGGCGACAGCCTCACTGACGCCAATATCTCCACCGTCGACGCCAACGCCCGCTGGCCGGATCAGCTCGCCCGCCGCCTGGTTGCTGCACACGGCCCCAACGCCTTTGGGATCATGAACCAGGGCATCGGCGGCAATCGCCTGTTGCACGACATGACGGCAGACAGCGCCCAGCGCCGGTTTGATCGCGATGTGCTCGCCCAGCCCGGCGCAACTCACCTCGTCGTCCTCATCGGCACAAACGATCTGCGCAACCGCCGCGATAACCCCGATCAGGAAGCCACCTCCGCACCCATGATCGCCGGCTACAAACAACTCGCAAGACGCGCCAAAGCTGCTGGCATCAAGGCCATCGCCTGCACGCTGACCCCTTATGAGAAAGAAAACTTCTACGAATTCGGCTGGAACCCCGAGCGCGAAAAAGTGCGGCAGGAGATCAACGCCTGGCTGCGCAAGCAGAAGGATTTTGACGCCCTCGTGGATATGGACAAAGCCCTCCGTGACCCCGCCGCGCCCACAAAACTCCTCCCCGAATATGACTGCGGCGACCACCTGCACCCCAGCGACACCGGCTATCTGAAAATGGGGGATGTGGTGTTTGAGAGCGGGGTTTTGGATTAACCCGCAGCCCGCTTGCAATTGCCAATTTCAGCCGCGACAATCTCTGCCACAACGATAGGAGGGGCCATGGCCAGTCATCTTTTCACGCCGGCGCAGATGCGCGATCTCCAGCTGTCGAACCGCATCGTTGTCTCGCCCATGTGCCAATATGCGGCCAAGGATGGCACCGCATCCGACTGGCACATCATGCATCTGGGCCAATATGCCGTCTCAGGCTTTGGCCTTGTGATTGCCGAGGCAACCGGCGTTGAGCCGGAGGGGCGCATTTCCCCCATGTGCCTTGGGCTGTATTCGGATGAGAACGAAGCCGCGCTGCGCCGCGTTGTCGATTTTTTCCACGAATATGGCGAGGGCACAAAATTCGGCGTGCAGCTGGCCCATGCCGGACGCAAGGGTTCCGTGCCGCCCTCCTTCATCATCCGCAACGCGGTGACGCCGGAAGAAGGCGGCTGGATTCCGCCGAGCCCCTCAAATTATATCGACAGCGTCCACACCCCGCCGCGCGTGATGGATCTGGCGCATATCGAGCGCGTACGCGAGGCCTGGGTGCAATCCACAATACGCGCGGATCGCATCGGCGTTGATCTCATCGAGCTGCATTTTGCCCATGGCTATCTCGTCAACCAATTCCTCTCGCCGCTGATCAATTCACGCGACGATCAATACGGCGGCACGCGCGAAAACCGTATGCGCTTCGCGCTGGAAATTTTTGACGCCTGCCGAAAAGTCTGGCCCGCGCACAAGCCCATGGGCGTACGCCTGTCGGCGATCGACTGGGTGCCCGAAGGCTGGCAAATCGAGGATTCCGTTGCGCTCTCCGCGCTGCTGAAAGCGCGCGGCTGCGATTACATTTGTCTGAGCAGCGGCGGCGTTTCGCACGAACAGAAAATCGTCTCCGGCCCCGGCTATCAGGTGCCCTTCGCCGATCAGGTCCGCCGCGAGGCGGGCATACCCACCATGGCCGTCGGCCAGATCTGGGAAGCACGGCAGGCCGAAGAAGTCTTGAAACAGGGCAAGGCCGATTTCATCGCCCTGGCAAGACGCGCGCTCTACAATCCCCGCTGGGCCTGGCATGCAGCGCAGGAACTGGGCGATTTCATTCAATACACCCAGCGCTACAAAAGCTGCCACCCCGCCATGGGCGCAGCGCTGAAATTCCCGGACACCAAGGAGATGACGCAGGCGCTGAAGGATATCTGGGTGATGGAAGAGAAAGTGAAGGGGTAGCACGTCATCCCGCAAAATGCGCAGCATTTATGCGGGAGCTTGTGCCGTATCGTGCAACAACATAAGGGTCCCGGATCGCGCGACGCGCGTCCGGGATGACACCCGTTCCCCCCTATCCCCTACGCCATCGCCTTCTGCATGTTCTCGTTGATCTTGTCCAAAAATCCCGTCGTCGATAGCCAGCGCTGGTCCGGGCCGACGAGCAGCGCGAGATCCTTCGTCATGAAACCCGCCTCCACCGTATCCACGCAGACCTTTTCCAAAGTCATCGCGAAATTGTGCAAGGCGTCGTTGTTATCTAGCTTGGCGCGATGCAACAGGCCGCGGGTCCAGGCGAAAATGCTCGCCATCGAATTTGTGGAGGTCTCCTCGCCCTTCTGGTGCTGGCGATAATGGCGCGTCACCGTGCCATGCGCCGCTTCTGATTCCACGGTCAAGCCATCGGGTGTCATCAGCACTGACGTCATCAGTCCGAGCGAGCCAAAGCCCTGCGCCACAACATCAGACTGCACATCGCCATCGTAGTTCTTGCAGGCCCAGACATAGCCGCCGGACCATTTCATGGCGGCCGCCACCATGTCATCGATCAGGCGATGCTCATAGGTCAGCTTCTGCTCCTTGAAGCGCGGCGCGAATTCCGCATCAAAAACCTGCTGGAAAATATCCTTGAAGCGCCCGTCATAGACTTTCAGGATTGTGTTCTTGGTGGAGAGATAAACCGGGAAATTGCGCTGCAGGCCATAGTTGAAGGACGCGCGCGCAAAGTCGATGATCGATTGCTCCAGATTATACATCGACATGGCCACACCGGCCGCCGGGAACTTGAACACTTCCTTCTCGATCACCTGCCCGTCATCGCCCTCGAACTTGATGGTGAGCCGGCCCTTGCCGGGGATCAGCATGTCAGTGGCGCGATATTGATCGCCATAGGCATGACGGCCCACGATGATCGGCTGCGTCCAGCCCGGCACGAGGCGCGGAATATTCTTGCAGATGATCGGCTCACGGAAAATCGTGCCGCCCAAAATGTTGCGGATCGTCCCGTTGGGCGACTTCCACATCTCCTTCAGACCAAATTCCTTCACCCGGCCTTCATCCGGCGTGATGGTGGCGCATTTCACGCCAACGCCATATTTCAGATTGGCATTGGCCGCATCAATGGTGATCTGGTCATTGGTCTCATCGCGCTTCTGGATGGAAAGATCGTAATATTTCAGATCAATATCGAGATAGGGATGAACAAGCTTGTCCTTGATAAAAGACCAGATGATCCGCGTCATCTCATCGCCATCCATTTCGACGACGGGGTTGGCGACTTTGATTTTGGGCATGGGGGGGACCAGCTTTGGAGAGTGGGAAAGATGGCGGGTCTATAGCATCGCAGCCTGAATCCCTAAAGGGGGCGCAGTGCTCGTTCTTTAGCCGCAGGGGGCGCGGGTTTGCGCCGCTGGGCGGGCATAAGCATTGCCCGCCCTTGAATGCCCCAACGGGGCGTGGGACTGTAGCCACGGCTGAGCGCAGCGAACCCGTGGAAACCAAATTTCTATTTAAACTCGCCCCGGGAGGGGCGAAGGAATTTCCGATGGCTGGCACATATACGCAACTTCTTCTCCATGTCGTGACATCGACGAAAAGGCGAATGCCCTGGATCACCCCGGATATCGCCGAACGGCTGTATCCATATATCGGCGGCATCATTCGTGCAGAAAAGGGCACCCTCTTCAGCATCGGCGGCACGGAAGATCATGTGCATCTTTATTTTCGGTGGCGCGCTGATGCAGCGCTTTCGGACCTTATGCGCAAGGTGAAGTCCCGCGCCACCATTTGGATGCATGACGCGTATCCGGAGCTGCCGGACTTCGCTTGGCAAGAGGGATACAGCGCGTTCTCGGTCAGCAAGTCGCGGGAGGCTGCTGTGAAAGAATACATCAACACTCAGATCGAACATCACAAGAAACAGGATTTCAAGACGGAATTGCTGCGGTTGTTTCACGCGCACAGTATGGAATTCGATGAAAAATATGTTTTCGATTGATGAAATTCCGCCGCCCCTCTGGGGCGGAGGTCGCACTGAGATGAGACCACGGGTTCGCTGCGCTCACCCGTGGCTATAATCCTTCGCCCCTCCGGGGCGGGGCAAAATCAAAATCAGAGTTCCACGGGTTTCACCCGTGGCTACATTTCAGCGCCCCGCTGGGGCGCAAATAAAGGCACCAAAGGAGCCTCAGGTTCAGCCACAGTCAAAGCGCAGCGAAACCCGTGGGCTCCATGTATTCCTCACTTCACCCCGGAGGGGTGAAGGACTTCCTCACAACCCCGCAAGCGCCGCATTCAGCGTGGCGCTCGGCCGCATGGCGGCAGACGTCTTCGCGTCATCGGGCACGTAATAGCCGCCAGTATCCACCGGCTTGCCCTGCGCGCCGATCAGCTCGGCATTGATCTTGGCTTCATTGGCCGTGAGCTTTTCGGCCAGCGGCTTGAAGCGGGTGGCGAGTTCGGCGTCCTTGGTCTGTGCAGCCAGAGCCTGCGCCCAGTAGAGCGCGAGATAGAAATGGCTGCCGCGATTGTCGATTTCGCCGACCTTGCGGGCGGGATTGCGGTTGAACTCGAGAATCTTGCCGATGGCATTGTCCAGCGTTTCGGCCAGCACCTGCGCCTTGGCGTTCTTGTAGGTGTCAGCCATGTGTTCAAGCGAAGCGCCGAGCGCCAGAAACTCGCCTAGGGAATCCCAGCGCAGATAGCCCTCTTCATTGAACTGCTGCACATGCTTGGGCGCAGAACCGCCCGCGCCCGTTTCAAACAATCCGCCACCCGCCAGCAGCGGCACCACAGACAGCATCTTGGCAGACGTGCCCAGCTCCATGATCGGGAAAAGGTCAGTGAGATAATCGCGCAGCACATTGCCGGTGACGGAAATCGTGTCCTGCCCCTTGCGGATGCGATCGAAGGACAGCTTGATCGCGTCGACCGGCGCGAGAATGCGGATATCGAGCCCGCTGGTGTCCAGGTCCTTCAGATATTTCTCGACCTTGAGAATGAGCTGCGCGTCATGGGCGCGGTTCTTGTCGAGCCAGAACACCGCAGGCGTATTGGTCAGGCGCGCACGGCGCACGCCGAGCTTCACCCAATCCTGCACCGGGGCGTCCTTCACCTGGCACATGCGGAAAATATCGCCGGTTTCTACGGGGCGTTCCAGCAGGACCTTGCCGTCTTCAGCTACGACGCGAACAACGCCGTCTGAAGCCATTTCAAACGTCTTGTCGTGCGAGCCATATTCTTCCGCCGCCTGCGCCATCAGACCGACATTCGGCACCGAGCCCATGGTCTTGGGGTCGAATGCGCCATTGGCCTTGCAATCCTCAACGGTCGCCTGGAAGAGCCGGGCGTAGCTGCGGTCTGGCACCACGGCCATGGCATCGCGCGCCTTGCCGTCCTTGTCCCACATCTTGCCGCCCTCGCGGACCATCGCCGGGATCGAAGCATCGATGATCACGTCGCTGGGCACGTGCAGGCAGGTGATGCCCTTGTCCGAATTCACCATGGCGAGCTCAGGCCGCTTGGCGTATTGGGCGGCGATGTCAGCCTTGATGGCGGCTTTCTCTGCCTCGGGCAGCGTCTCGATCTTCGTCAGGAGATCGCCGAAGCCATTGTTGAGATTGACGTTGAGTTTTTTCAAGGTCTCGCCGTGCTTGGCGATCACGTCTTCAAAAAAGACCGAAACAACATGGCCGAAGATGATGGGATCGGAGATCTTCATCATAGTCGCCTTGACGTGCAGCGAGAACAGAACGCCTTGCTTTTTCGCAATCTCAATCTGCTCGGCGAAGAAGGCGCGCAAAGCCTTGCGGCTCATGACCGCCGCGTCGATGATCTCGCCTGCAATCAACGGCTGCTTGGCCTTCAGCACGGTGACGGCGCCGTCCTTGGCTACGTGTTCAATGCGCGCATTGGTCGGCGCGGTGATGGTGGTGGAAACTTCCGACCCGAAGAAATCGCCGCCTGACATATACGGCACGCTTGTCTTGGAATCCTTGCTCCACACGCCCATCTTGTGCGGATTGTTGCGCGCATATTGCTTGACGGCGGGCGCGGCGCGGCGGTCCGAATTGCCTTCGCGCAACACCGGGTTCACCGCGCTGCCGAGCACCTTGCCAAAGCGGGTCCGAATGTCCTTCTCGGCGTCTGTGGTAGGATTGTCGGGATAATCGGGAACGTTATAGCCCTTGCTCTGCAATTCCTTGATCGCGGCCCTGAGCTGCGGGATGGAAGCTGAGACGTTGGGCAGCTTCATGATATTGGCTTCGGGGTTCAGCGTGAGTTCGCCAAGCGCCGTGAGCTCGTCGGGCACGCGCTGCGCCGGGGTGAGCTTGTCGGGGAAATTGGCGAGGATGCGGCCGGCCAGCGAAATATCCCGCAGCTTCACGGACACGCCCGCCGCGCCCACAAAGGCCTGAACGATCGGCAACAGGGAATAGGTCGCAAGCGCCGGGGCCTCATCGACCTTCGTCCACATGATTTCAGAATTTGACATGGTAGCCTTTCGCGATAATTTGCTGTTTTTGCGGCGAATTAGAGGGAATCCTGGCTGCGGCGGATTTTTCGGTCAGCCCCATGCAACCGGTTCAGGCCGCGCCTTAGCACGAGGCCGGGCGCGAGGCAAAGGTGTGGTTGAACCTATTAATGTCGCAGCCAGCGTCTTCCAAGCCAAGCGAAACGCGAGCCGGGATTGTGCCGTGTGACCTCTTTATAAAATCGCAGTATTCCTTTGCGCGATTTAGTCAGCCTCAAGCCGCCACAGCTGCCTTGGGTTTTCCCGTCAGAAATCCATAGGCGGCCGCCAGATGGCCCCGTTTGGCCTCCAGATAGCGCAACACTTCTTCGGGCAGTGCGGAAGCGGTAAAATTCGCGGAAGCATAGGTCTGGCTCAGCGCGGCAAAGGCAGCCTCGACTTCGCTGGCGCTTGCACCCGGTTCCAGCCCCAACGCCCTGTGCGGCGTATTCTGGCCATCGACAGGCTTGCTTTCCAGCCCTCGGGATTTAGGCAGAACAACGGGCACAACTTCGCAAATCGACGCTTTGGCAATCAGGTGCAGAACGCCATCGAGCTCCTCAAATTCCAGAAACTGGCTGTCATTATTCAGAGTGCGCATAACCGTGGAAGACGGCACAACCAGAAGGTTGCCTTTCAGCCTGCGCTCGCCGCTCAGCGTAAGGTCGACAAGCATTCGCGTTTTGTCGTTATCGCCACCAAGCATATTGAAACTCCCAATGAGAGCTTCATCGCTAGTCCCCAAGTGTGAAGGCCCTGATAAGGAAATGGCCATTCTTTAAATAAATACGCCATGCTTACACTGGCGAATGGCTCTGCAAAGAGCGCATTATTCCGTCACTTTCGCCCCTGTGGCCTTCACCACCTGTCCATATTTCTCGGTGTCTGCGGCCAGAATCTTCCCATATTCCTCCGGCGTCGAAATGAAGATGCCGCCGCCCAGATCATCCATCTTCTTGCGGATGCCGGGATCGCGCAGCGCCGTGTTGATCTCGCGATTGAGCAGATTGATGATCTCTTTCGGCGTGCCCGCTGGTGCGCCCACGCCAAACAGGGCGCTGGATTCATAGCCCGGCACGGTTTCGGCGATGGTGGGAATATCAGGCAGCAATTCAGACCGCGTGGCGGTGCTGACGCCCAGCGCCTTCAGTTTGCCGGTCTGGATGAAATCACCAAGGCCAGAGACAGCGGTGAGCGTCATATGCACCTGCCCCGCCAGCGTATCCTGCGTCGCCAGCGCCGCGCCACGATAGGGCACATGCACGATGTCGACACCCGCCATCATCTTGAAGAGCTCGGCTGCCATATGCGGCCCCGTGCCGATGCCGGCGGAACCATAATTATATTTGCCCGGATTGGCTTTCGCGTCGGCGATCAGTTCGGCAACCGTATTCGGCTTCACCGAAGGATGCACCACCAGCACCTGCGCCTGCCGCGCAAAACTTGCCACGGGAGCGATGTCGCGCAGGAAGTTGAATTTGAGATTGGGATAGAGCGTCGCGTTCACTGTTGCAGACGGTGCAACCGTCACAATCGTATAGCCATCTGGGGGCGAACGCACGACCATTTCTGTCGCCAGATTGGTGCCCGCGCCCGGTCTGTTCTCGATGATGAAATTCTGCCCCAGTTTCTCGCCAAGCCATTGCCCCAGCAATCGCGCATAAATGTCGTTCGGTCCTCCGGGCGCAACGGCCACGATGAAACGCACGGGCCGCGAGGGGTATTTGTCCTGCGCATGCGCAAGCGAAGGCATTGCAGGCAAGGCGGCGGCAAGTTGCAGGAAGCGGCGGCGGGTTGGAATCATTGGGGAAATCTCTTTGTGAGTTTGCCTCTTGATGGCAATAGGCTCGGCCAATAGCGGTAAACCGTTGCGCTGTCATCCCGGCCGCAACGAAGCGGAGGGCCGGGATCGATAACTTCGGAGACAAGGCCACAGACTTCTACTTCCAGGGCACTTCCGCTCCAATCAGTATAAACACGATATGGCATGGCTCCGTTCCGCGGTTGGACCATGCATGCCACGTCCCCTGCTGCACCACCATATCGCCCGCCTTCAACAGTTTCTCGCTGTCATCAAGGATAAGATAAATCTCGCCGGACAGGATGATCGCATAGTCGATGCTCTCGGTGCGATGCATGCCGTGGTGACGATCATCCGCCTTCATCTGAATACCTTCGCCCGCGATTTTGCGGCCACCGTTTTCAGCTTTCCAAGCGCGTTCCTGGTCGGACTTGTGTTTGACTGTTGTATCGGGTGAATATTCGACCACGCGGAAAATCGAACCCTGCATCGGCGGCGTGATGCCGATGGTGCGTTCGGCCATGTCGCGATCATCGATCAACGTGGCAGGCGTATTGTCCGTTGTCCAGAACAGCGTCGAGACAACGCCGGGACGCGGCGCAGGCTGCACCTTTTGCGCTTCGCCATCATAAAGAAAAACAGCTTTGCCCGTGGCGTCATGACCAGTGACGACGCGGCGGAATGGTCTGACCATAGTTTCGCTCCCCTTTTTAAACTTGCCCCTATCATTCACAATCCCCGGGCCAATGGAAGGGAGAGCCCCAGGCCGGCTCGCACAGGAGAACGACCCGGCGCCCCCCGGACAAGGCGTTCGGTCTTCAATTCACAGGCGCGTCACACACTTTCACCAAGTGTGTCAGGGGAATCGCATTTGAAATAGCGTGCTGTTTCGGGCGCTGATTTTACGTTTTGCTTGAGATGGATTCTACCGGGCCGTGAACGAATCACGGCGCGGGAGAATATTTTGGACAAATTTATTGAA
>CANJJI010000124.1 GCA_947474545.1 Beijerinckiaceae bacterium
AGCTGGAGCCAGCAGGCTCCGACGACATTTCCATCGCGTTGCCGTCCACGTCAAACTTCCAGCCGTGATAAAGGCAGCGCAGCCCGCATTCCTCATTACGTCCGAAGGACAGCGAAGCCCGGCGGTGCGGGCAATATTCATCGAGAATGCCAAGCTTGCCTTCGCTGTCGCGGAACACCACGAGATCCTCGCCCAAAAGCCGGATTTTTACGGGATCGCAATCAGGCTCCGCCACTTCCTCCGACAGGCAGGCGGGAATCCAGTGCTGCCGGAAAATCCCGCCCATAGGCGCGTCTTTTTCGACGCGGCACAGCAGATTGTTGTCGTCATGGGAAATCATGCGGGCCTCCTGAGGATGATATGGTTAGAGGTCTAATGATTTTAAGGGATTTTGGCAAGATAGGTGCTGGCGCGCAAACAACCCGCCATCATCCTTCCGGCGGATCGTCGAAGCCGTATTTGACGAACTCGTCCCAGTCGCGTGGCCTGAGCCGGTCCTGCATGACGGCGAGAATTTCGAGCACATCGTCGGCAAAATTCTTCATCACGCGCAGCTTATTGTGGTCGATGGGCGGCAGGCTGGCGATCTTGTTGCGCTTCGCCAGATTGTTGGCGATATCGTTGAGTTCCGTGAATTCGTTTTGCCAGTGATCGAACCAGACCATGCGTTGCTTCAATGTGGAAATACTGACTTCGGATTTTTTTGGATCGCTTGCATCGGGTATGAAATAAAGGCGGATGCGGGAGATAAACTCATCATCGTTCTTGCCGCAGCTTTTCCATATCTCCGACAATTCATAGGTGCAGAATGGCGATCTCAAATATTTTTCGCTGATGAAGACAAAGACGCGTTTGCCTTTCGCAAGGCGGTCCATGAAGCGGACAATGCTGTCGCCCAGTCCCATTTCACCTTCGTCGTAGAGGACTTTCTTGCGGCGACTTACCGCTGCCGCAAGCCATTTGTCGAAAATGTCTTTGCGGGTCATGCCAGCAGGCGTGTCATCCCCCCAGGCATAGGACACGCAATAGTCGAACTCGTCCTTCGGATCGGGTGCGAATTCCGGCTTCGGCGCAGCGGGTTTGCTATCTTCGCCGTTCCCGGTAGTTTGTGTTCGTTTCGCAATCTCCCGCATGGCGGCAGCATCGCGCGCCAGCATTTCGCGGGGCTTGTTCCCCTTCATCTCGGGCTTCAGGCCGAGCTTTGTATTTTCCGCCTCGATCCATTTGATCATCATTGCGGCAAGCTGTTCCGCGCCGGTGCCGCGTGTTTGCAGCTTGACGAGTCCGCCCCAACCTTTTTCGTTTTTCGTGGAATCGATCAGCAGATGGCTGCGCGTCTTGCCCTCGAAGGCGTTGACTCCGCCGCGCCAGTAGAGTGCGTTCATGCCCGCCTGTTCGCCGATGCGGGCGATGAGGCTGCGCATGAGGCCGTCGTGCAGCAACGGATAGGCAAAGACCGTCTCGAAATCCGGCGGCTCAAAACCCCAGCGCGCGTCAATCTCCTGCTGAATTTTGGTGCGCTCCGGCAGCAGGTCCGGCGCAACGTAAATGGTCTCGTCGTTCTCACTATAAGGTGCATTGCGTCTGTAGACAAAGCAGATGCCGCATTCCCGCATCATGCCAAGGAACAGGCGCTGTTCGGCAATGCTGAACTTCTTGCCGTTTTGTCCCCAGATCAACTCGTCGAGGCGCGGGCGCGTGAATCGTCCGCCTTCCGCGACGAGGCGAGGATAGCATGAAGTGCGGTCGAAGATGGAATAGATGGCGTCCATCGCCCAGGCATGGTCGAGCACGATACGGTCGCCGAACAGGCCTTCGCGATAGAAGAGAAGGCCGGTATTGTTGAAAAAGGCGAGAAGGGCTTCGGGCGAGGAGATATGACCGGCTTCCGCGCACCATTGCTCGAAGGTTTCTTTTTCGATCAGCCTGAATTCGGCAGGCAATGTCCCGTTGGCGCCGCGCAGGCCCTCGATCTGTCGCTGCACCTTTGCCCGGCCCTTGCCAATTTCAGCTACGCCCTGCGTGTCGCGCAGGTGTTCGATGGCCGAAGCGATGGCCGCCTGCAATTCCTGCAGCCCGCGCGGCTTTTCCGCGCCGAAATGAAGATTGCGGTGGAAGTCAAAACCGTCGAGTGTTTCGGGCGCGAGCGGCAGACGCAATTCATCCCTAGCCGCATCGCAATGGGTCTGCACGGTCAGCACAGGGCTTTGCGTCCCGGCGAGGTGGCGCACATATTGCGCCCAGTAATGCAGCGGATGATTGCGGAATTCTATGCCCTGATGCTCATATGTTGCGGCATTGTTCGTGCCTTCGGACCAGACCAGCGCAAAGACAGCGCGGCTGCGCAGGAACAGCGCATGGGTGCCATGATAGATATCCTGCCCGCCGAAATCCCAGATGTTGAGGCGCGCGGGCCTTTCTCCCGGGGCCATGGGCAGGTCCGCGAAGGCAACGCGAATGCCATGGGTGGAATCCCAGTGGGAATCAAAGTCCAGTCTTTCGAGCCGGCGGGTCATCTGCGTCTTGCCGGCGCGGCCATTGCCGAGGACGAGCAGTTTGACTGTGTTGATGGATTCGCTGCCTTCCGCCCGGTCCATTATGTCGGCGCGCAGGGCCTCGGCGCAATCCTCATCTTCTTCTTGTGAAAGGGTAGCGGGATCGACTTCGGGGACTTTGGCTTCAAAGAGATAGAGCTCACAGGTTTTGGGCAGGCTGAGCCAGAACGCCAGCGGCGTCGCCCAGAGGTTGCAGAAACTGCAATACAGCCTCTGCAGTGCCTCAAGGCCCGAAAGCGGCGTCAGGTCCGAGACCTCAGTATTATTGCAAACCAGCGTCTGCAACGCCACAAGGCCCGAAAGCGGCGTCAGGTCCGAGACCTGCGTGTTCATGCAATACAGCGTCTGCAGCGCCCCAAGGCCCGAAAGCGGCGTCAGGTCCGAGACCTGCGTGTTCATGCAATCCAGCGTCTGCAGCGCCCCAAGGCCCGAAAGCGGCGTCAGGTCCGAGACCTGCGTGTTCATGCAATCCAGCGTCTGCAGCGCCAGAAGGCCCGAAAGCGGCGACAGGTCCGAGACCTGCGTGTTCCAGCAAGCCAGCCCCTGCAGCGCCAGAAGGCCCGAAAGCGGCTTGAGGTCCGAAACCTGCGTACGCGAGCAATCCAGAGTCTGCAGCGCCAGAAGGCCCGAAAGCGGCTTGAGGTCCGAAACCTGCGTACGCGAGCAATCCAGAGTCTGCAGCGCCACAAGGCCCGAAAGCGGCTTGAGGTCCGCGACCTGCGTGCTCCAGCAATACAGCCTCTGCAGCACCACAAGGCCCGAAAGCGGCTTGAGGTCCGAGACCTGCGTGTTCGAGCAATTCAGCGTCTGCAGCGACAGAAGGCGCGAAAGCGGCTTGAGGTCCGAGACCTGCGTGTTCGAGCAATCCAGCGTCTGCAGCGCCACAAGGCCCGAAAGCGGCTTGAGGTCCGAGACCTGCGTAGCCGAGCAATTCAGCGTCTGCAGCGACAGAAGGCGCGAAAGCGGTTTGAGATCGCCGAGCGGCGCGTGAACAAGATGAAGGGCGGTGAGACCGGGCAGCCGTTGCAGATCCGCGAGGCCCGCGCCAAAATTGTTATGCGGATAATCGGGCTGCGCACGCCACGGCTCGCGGCTCAGTTCCCTGTAGAGGCCGAGATAGAGCGTGTGGACATGATCGAGCGCCCATAATTCCGCAGGAAATTCCGTGAGGCCGAGGCCGCCAAGATCAAGCACGCCTGTGCGCGCCTTGGTCTCTTCCGCAATGCGCTCCAGGGCAATTCGTTTTCCGTCGAAATCTGTCATCCGCAATTTATGGCATGACGGCGAGAGCCGATAAAGGGCGCGGGCGCATCTATCTATAAACCTCCCGCGCCAGCGCCAGCATGGCGTCCTGCGTTTCGGCTGAAGATGTCCCCATCAGATTCGCTTTGGCGCGATTGACCAGTTCGCGCGTTTCGGGATCGGCAGCATCGGGCGCGTTCTTGATCACGGGGATGAGCCCATTGTTGGCGAGCAGACCCTGCGTTGACGGTGACAGCATATATTCGATGAAGAGTTTGGCTGCATTGGGACGTGGCGCGCCGCTGGCGATGCCGATATCAGCGCGTACATAGACCAGGCCTTCGGCGGGAATGATGAATTTGACCGGCAACCCCTTGAGGTCGCGCATGTTGGCCAGGGATTGTGGAAAGCGCAGTGCAAATTCGCCGCGCGCAATCCGCATCTGATCGACGCCGAGATCGCGGCCGAACACGACTTTCTGCGTTGCAATCGCGCGGGGAAAATCCGCGCCAAATTTTTCCACAATGACGGAGAACAGCACGTGGCCGGCGCCATTGGCGCGCGGGTCATCGCCCAGCAGCCTGCCGCTCCATCTGGGATCAAGCAGATCGCGCCAGCTTTTGGGTTCATCCTGCGGCTTCACCAGCGATGTATTCACCATCAGGCTGTAGCCGCTCATATAGGCGGGCAGGGAATAGCCAGGTGCGCTCGGCGCCACCGCCAGTTGCGCGGCGCCCATAATGCCGTCGACCTTTTGAAGCAAACCATCGGCAGCCAGCCTCTTCGATGTGGATTCGCCATGGATCAACGCATCCGCAACCGTGCGGCCGGTCATCACTTCAGTGCGCAGGCGCTCATGAACTTCGCTGGAACGCGCAATCAACATGTCAACCGGAATGCCAAAAGCCTCCTCATAACCCTTCTTGATCGCGTTATAGAGCTGGTTGCCGGAAAAGCCGGTGTAAAACACGAGACGCTTTTCAGCTTTCGCGCGCGCAACGAGAGCAGGGTCATAAGTTTGCGCGCTTGCGGGGCAAGCGTGTTGAATGCCTAGGGCTGCGATCGCCGATGCCAGAAATAACTGGGAAAATCGAAGTCTCCGATGCCCTGTGCACATGTGAATCTCCCCTGATCTATTCGGGGATTAGTGGGTGGGCGCAGATGTCTGTCAATATGTCGGCGAACGGCGCATATCTTGCGTCCGTTAGATTGTAATGGGTGATATCCTGGACTGCGCAAAGCATTGGGGATGACGAAATAAATTTCTTTGATTAGATATCTAAGATAATCTATGAATGGACAACTTTAGAGCGGCGACGGACAAGCCGGAAAGAGAACTTTGTATGAGACACCTGCGCGTCGTCCGCGCTCAAAAAATCGCTGACGATATTTTTGAGTTCGAATTACAAGATCCTGCCGGGGCGGCATTGCTGCCTTTTACGGCGGGCAGCCACGTTCTTGTGAATACGCCTTCCGGCGAAGAACGAAAATATTCGCTTTGTAACGATCCCCTGGAAGCGGACCGGTACGTCATCGCCGTCAAGCGCGACGCGAACGGACGCGGAGGTTCGCTCGCCATGTGTGATCAGGTGAAGGCAGGCGATATGCTCGCCATCAGCGAACCCAGAAATGATTTCGCACTCGTAAAATCATTCGCCGGATATATCCTGATTGCTGGCGGAATCGGCATTACGCCTATTCTTGCGATGGCGCGTCATTTGCTGAATGAAGGCGCGAGTTTCAAACTCTATTATCTCACGCGCAATCGCGCCTCCACCGCTTACGCGGATGAACTTTCACAGCCGCCTTTCAAAGGCAAAGTGGTGATCCATCACGATGAGGGCGATCCCGCCAGGGCGTTTGATTTGTGGCCCGTGCTTGAAAAGCCGAGGGGACATATCTTTTGTTGCGGACCGGCCGGGCTAATGGAGTCTGTTCGCGATATGAGCGGTCATTGGTCCAAGACCGCGGTTCACTTCGAAGCCTTTACTGATGGCCACACGATCAAGCCTGAAGACAAGAGCTTCTCAGTTAGATTGGCGAAATCGGGCGTCAGTTATGAAGTGCCGGCGGGGCAGCCGATTCTCGATGTGTTGCGCAAACACGGCCATCACGTACCCTATTCCTGCGCCAGTGGTTCCTGCGGCTCATGCAGGACCGGCCTGATTTCGGGAGACGTGGATCACCGGGATTTCGTGTTGCAGGATGGTGAGAAATCAAGCCAGATCATGGTTTGTGTATCACGCGGCCGTGGTGGCGAAATTGTGATTGATCTGTGAGGCATGGTGACAAAAAGAAAGATAAGGCTTGGAATCGCGGGGCTCGGGCGGGCCTTTTCTCTCATGATGCCAACGCTGGTTTGTGATGAGCGGTTGGTGATCGTTGCAGGCGCCGATCCACGCGTGGAAGCGCGGGCGCGGTTCGAATCCGATTTTGGCGGCCGCGCCTACAACGATGTTGAGGCGATGTGCGCTGATCCGAATATCGATGTCGTCTATGTCTCAACGCCGCATCAATATCATGCCCAAAACGTCGCTATGGCAGCAGCGCACAAAAAGCACATCCTCTGTGAAAAGCCGATGGCGCTGACGGTTGATGAATGTCTGGCCATGATAGCTTCGGCGCAAAATGCGGGCGTGCATCTGCTCGTGGGCCATTCCCATTCCTTTGACGGGCCGATACGGCAGGCACGCGGGTTGATTGAAACAGGCGAATTCGGGCAAGTGCGAATGCTGCACGCCCTCGATTACACCGACTTCCTGTTCCGTCCACGCAGACCGGAAGAACTGGATACATCAAAAGGCGGCGGCATCATCTACAACCAGACGCCGCATCAGGTCGACAATATCCGTTTCCTCGCAGGCGGCATGGCGAAATCCGTGCGCGCACTGACGGGTGCATGGGATGAAAGCCGTGGCACGGAAGGCGCCTATTCGGCCTTGTTGACCTTTGAAAACGGCGCTTTCGCAAACATGACCTATTCAGGCTATGCGCATTTTGATTCCAATGAGCTTGTGGACTGGATTGCCGAAAGCGGCCAGCCTGTGGATCAATCGCGCTATGGTGCAGCGCGCAGGGCGCTCGCGGGAAAATCAAAAGACGCTGAACTCGCCCTGAAGGCGCAGCAGAATTACGGTGGCGATACCTATACGGGGTTCGATCCGAAGAACCCGAAATTGCCGGGCGAGCGTTATCATCAGAATTTCGGTTTACTCGTAGCCTCCTGCGATCACGGCGATCTCAGACCCACGTCGAAAGGCGTTGCGGTCTATGGCAATTTCGAGCGCCGTTTCGATCCGCTGCCCACCCGCCCCGTACCGCGTATGGAAGTGATCGATGAACTCTGGGACGCAGTCGTGCATGACATTGCGCCAATGCATGATGGTCGCTGGGGTCTTGCGACAATGGAAGTGTGCTTCGCGATTCTGCAATCGGCGCGCGAAGGCAGGGAAATAGCGCTACATCATCAGGTCGCCACACCCTCTGTCGCAGCATACGAGAAGCGGGCGCGCGGCTGATGACAAACAGTGAGACACGTAATCAATCTACCGAAGTGCTGTTGCATCGCTGGCGCGACGCGGTTCCCAACGATCGTCTGGCGCATCTCATCAAGGATGCAACACGTGGCCTTTCGCGCGCGCTGCAATTACGCCTCGCACGCCACGGTGTTTCCTTCGGTCATTGGGTTTTTCTTCGCGTGTTGTGGGAAAAGGATGGGCTCACGCAGCGCGAATTATCCGATGAAGCGGGCATGACCGAACCGACGACATTCTCGGCTCTCACAGCGATGGAAAAGCAGGGCTATATCGAGCGCCGCAAGCTGCCGCACAATGCCAAGAACGTCTATGTGTTCCTGACCAACCAAGGCCGCGCATTGAAAGAAGTGCTCGTTCCGCTGGCCGAAGAAGTCAATGCGCTGGGTGTTGCGGGGCTGGATGCGAAAGATGTCTCGACCGCGCGGCGGGTGTTGCTCGGAATAATAGAAAACCTTGCACGCGATGAAGAGGACAGGGAATAGCTGTCTGCGCGCAAGGTCATTCGATATGGGGGGCTGCTACCTCACGGGTGTCGTATATTTCTCGCTGGCAAACCATTCCGGCGGGATGACGCGGTTCGTGCCTTCCTTTATCATCTTCTCGTAAAGGATAGCGCCGCAGGCGGCGAACTGGATCGCGAGTCCGGTGTTGTTCTTGTAATAGATGATGTTGTCGCGCGTTTGTTTCACACTGACCTTGCCGCTGGTGAGATCGCCGAGTTCATGCACGTTTTCGCGCGCGACGATGCCCTTTTCAATCGGGTCCAACAATTCGATCTGTCCGTTGGCGACGACGCTGTCCCACGTATTGATGACGATGCTCTGCGCGCGGGAAAATACGGCTTCATCGACTTCGCTGCGCTTGTCGATCACGTCCGAATTGCAGATTGTAGCGACCATCTGGCCATTTTCGAGCCATGCGCCGTCGAAGACAGGCTTCTTGGAATTGGTGGCGCACAGCACGATATCGGCATTGCGCACCACATCGCGCGGTGAGTCGACCGCGACCACCTCCACTTTCTCGCCAGCCATGCGCTCTTTAAAGGCAGCGACGTTTTCGGGATTGGTGGAATAGACATTCACCCGCTTGATCGGACGCACGGAACAGATCGCGCGGCAATTGGGATAAGCCTGGTTGCCAGTGCCGAACAGGCCCAGAACTTCCGAATCCTCCCGCGCAATTTGCGCAACAGCCAGTCCCGTCGTCGCGCCAACGCGAAATCCGCTGAGAAAGGTTTCGTGCAGAAAGGCCAGTGGTTCACCATTTTTCAGGGAATAAAGAACGATCACCGACCAGTTGACCGGCTCGGGATTATCTAGCGTGCGGCGGTCTTCAAAGCGGTCGTTCATCAGAAAGAAATGCGAACCGGCGCGCACGCAGGCCGTGTTGTATGTCTGCACCGCGCCTGCATGAATATTCGCGAAATAACGCCGTTCGGGATCATCGGTGCCCGAAGAATAGCGCAGGCGCGGCGGGTTGGCGGCGCGCCCTTCGGCCAGATCGGAAAACGCAACGCGCATCGCCTCGATAGCTTCGGGAATCGACAAAAGGCGGCGCGCATCGGAATCGGTAATGATGATGGGCATGTCTGCTCTTTCTTCAGGCAAAGCGCGGGAACAGGCGCAGTGCATTACTACGGTCGATGGCGGCAAGTTCGGCCTGGGAAAATAGCCCGCATTCGGCAAGGCCTTTCACGTGTTCGGCTGTGTTCCGGTAGGGAAAGTCCGTGCCGAACATGATTTGCGAGACATTCACCAGTTTCAGCAGCGAGGACAGGGCGTATGGGTTTGAGGCCTGCGCGGTATCGAAATAAAGCCGCTTGAGTTCGTGCAGCACGCCGTTGGGCAATTTCGCCTTGCCTTCAGGCGTTTTCGACTGCACCTCCGCCTGAAAGATGAATCGCTCCACGAGAAACGGCATCGTGCCGCCTGCATGGGAAAATATCCATTTGATATCAGGAAAACGCGCAGTAGCCCCGGTCATGACGAGGCTTGCAATGGTGCGCGTGGTGTCGGTGCCAAACTCGATCATCGCCTGCGGGGCTTCGGCCTGAAGATTGCCACAACAGGCAGCTGCCGTTGGGTGAGTGTAGACCGTTGTGCCACGCCGGTTCAATTCTTCGAGCAGCGGCGCGAATAGTGGATGCCCCAGCCATTTGTCGGAGTAGCTCGTCCACATATGCACGCCATCGGCTTTCAGAACATCGAGCGCGTAGGCAGCCTCCTTCAAAGACCCCTCAACGTCGGGCAGCGGCAAGGTCGCGAACATACCGAAACGTCCCTTGTAGTCGGCATGAAGCCGCGCGGCAGCTTCGTTACTATCCCGCGCGAGTTTGCGGGCAAGTTCGACGTCACCGTACCAGACGCCTGGGGAGGGCAGGGTAAGGATAGAGGTCTCGACGCCAGACTTGTCCATATCCTCCAGCGATAATTGTGTGTTGAGTACGCCCAGGTTGGGTGGCAAGCGGTTGCGGCTGCGGGCTTCTTTTGCAAACATGTCAGGGGCAAAATGATGATGCACGTCTATGCGCCGCGGTTTTGCCTGTGCGCGTCCGATTGTTGGAATAGCGAATGTGCTGATCGATGCGCCGAGCGCAGTCATGAAGCCACGCCGCGTCAGCTGGCAGACGCAAGGGGCGGCTGAACGGAATGGGCCAGGCGCCTCCGCTCTGAAACGCTGTAAATTGCTGCTCATGCGCCCTCCACCCGGTATTGTTGGGAGCAATCTTGCTGGGTGGACAGCTCCAGTCAAGGCAAGTCTTGGGGAACAGTGAGCAAGTTCAAAATGTGACTTGTAGCTTCGCAATTACTGAGGCAGGATTAATCCAAAGCCGCGTGAGGTTCATTTCGCGAAAAGGCTCGGAGAATTTTGGGAGGTCTGCGTGAAACAACGCATTTCGTTTATTTCATTCGCAGCGCTGGTCTTGTCTGCTGGTGCATCCCCGGCGCAGACAGTGAGCACGCTGGTACTTAGCGATTCGCAAGAGCTGGGGCGCAAGCTCACGTCGCAATCCTGCGTCGTCTGCCACTTTCCCCTGCAGCACAGCGCGCTGACTTATGGGCCACGCCTGTCGCGTGAAACCATGATGGGCGATGAAGCCTCTCTGCGGGCGGTCATCAGCGAAGGCTCCCAGCGCATGCCCGGTTTCAAACATATGTTCAACGATGAGCAGATTGGCGCGGTGATTTCATTCATCAAGTCGTTGCCGCCGCCTGCTGAAGCGCCGAAAAAAGATTAGCGCTAAAATCCAGCCCATTTTTCGAGGCCCATTACAGGAGGTCGTTATGAAATCATTGTTTACCACCACATCCGCCGCTGTTTTCGCACTCGTATGCTTTGCGGCCATAAGTGTCGGTACGCCAGAGGCGCTGGCCGCAGATAAAGTTTTGACCGGTACGATCACATCTGCCTCGGGCGACAAGTTGGCCGGAGTCACCGTATCCGCGAAGGCTGAAGGGTCGGCTGTAACATGGAGCGTTTTCACCGACGCCAATGGCGATTATTTCATGCCGCCGATGTCGGAAGGCAAATACCGCGTATGGGCGCAGGCGCTCGGCTTCCATCGTTCCCTTGGCACAGCCGATCTTACTGCGGCCAATAGGCAGGATATGAAGCTCGTGCCGATCACCGACTATGAGACGCGCTGGCGGCAATTGCCCGGCGACGAAATGCTCGCGGCACTGCCGGAAGCCACGCCTGAAGATGCGCGCATCAAGAACATCTTTCGGGCCAATTGTGGCGGCTGCCATACGCCCAATTTCGTTTTGCAGAACAAGTTTGACGAGAATGGCTGGAGCGCGATCATCGATCTCATGAAAGTTGTGCCCGTGACGGGAATCTATCCCGGTGAAAAGGCAAAACCCAACGCTATCCTCCAGCATCACCAGAAAGAGCTGGCGGCCTATCTCGCCCGCGTGCGCGGACCCGGTTCACAACCACTGCAAATCCGTGAGCGTCCCCGTCCGAGCGGGGAGGCGGCGCGCGCCGTGTTCCGCGAGGTAGATCTGCCCGTCAATCCGGCCACCGGCGTCGGCGCGTCCAAGCCCGTT
Source organism: Beijerinckiaceae bacterium (assembly GCA_947474545.1). Taxonomy (GTDB): domain Bacteria; phylum Pseudomonadota; class Alphaproteobacteria; order Rhizobiales; family Beijerinckiaceae; genus Terripilifer. The sequence continues at coordinate 11,383 of CANJJI010000124.1, forward strand.
GAAGACGGCTCGGACTGGGCGCGCGGCGCGCCCTCCAAGACTGGCGTTTTCATGCATGACTCGCTGATCGATCTGGACGGCAATGTCTGGTTCACCGTTAACAGCGAGAACCCGGACTCCACGATTGGCCGCGTCGATGTGAAAACCAGCGAAGTGCGGTTCCTGAAAGTGCCGGGCCCTAAAAACATGGCGGCGACTGCGCATGGCATGATCCGCGATCTCAGTGGCAATGTCTGGTTCGATGTTAATTACGTTACCGGCCGCCGTTCGCTCGCCAAGCTCGATCCGAAGACAGACCAGATCGAGGTTTATGTGACCCCCGCCAGTATGTCGCCGCTCGGCGGCGCTGTGACCATTGATATGGACGGCAAAGGCATGATCTGGGCGTCCGCGCCCGACGGGGCTCTGCGTTTTGATCCGGAAAGCCTCAAATTCACCGAGTTCAAGTCTGTGCGCTTCAAGACAGCCAAGGGTAATGGCGTCACCTACGGCGTCGCAGGCGACCGGAACGGCAACGGCTGGTGGGCGCAGATGCCGCTCGACACCATCGGCTATAGCGATCTGGCGACAGGCAAGGCCGGTGAGTTGCAGTTGGAACCTGTCGCCAAGGTCGTGGAAGCTCAACCAGCAGACCTGCGTAAATTCTACGGCGGTTTTGATCAGTTGAGTTTCAACTCGCCGCTCCCCTGGCAGCATGGGCCGCGCCGCATGGGTACGGACAAGAATGCCGATGTGCTCTGGACCGGCAATTCCTGGAGCGGTACGCTGGCGCGGATCGACACCAGGACCAAACAGGTCACCTTTGTCCCCACCCCAGAATCTGGCGCACAGCAACCCTATCATTTGATGGTTGATACAAAGTCCAACGTCTGGGGCAATTTCTGGACTGCTGACACGATTGGCCGGTATGACCCGGTCGCCGCAAAGTGGACAGTGTTTGATCTGCCGCGCCGCGCGACAGAAATCCGCCACCTCTATGTTAACGAACGCAACGGCCGGCAGGAAGTGTCTCTGCCCGTATACCGCACAGGCCAGATCGCAGTCATGACGGTTCGTACCGAACAGGATCTGGCGGCACTGAGGGCGCAGGCAGGACGGTAAAATGACCTCGCGCTTGCGCGGTTGGTGGAAAATGCGCCGCCCGCCAGCCGATTATCTTTGACCCGCCGCGCTCCCCCCGCTAGCTTGGACGCCAATGGCCGCTGCGGCGGCTTTCACTGTGTATTCAACCGGGAGGGCAACATGCAGGCTATGACGAAGAGGCTATTGGCGGGCGTAGCGGCGATTGGTCTGGCGGCGGCTGTGTGGACCGGTCCGGCGTCTGCCCAGCAGATCAAACTCACATTGGCGGATCAGAATTCGCCGACGGCTTGGGGGCCTGAACATGCGCTGACACCCTGGGTCAAACAGGTTGAGGAGGCCACGAAGGGCCGCGTGAAGATTGATGTCTATCCCTCACAGACACTCATCAAGGGTGTCGAGATGTGGAAAGGCATTCGCTCGGGAATCGCCGATATCGGCTGGTGCGTGCAGAGCTACTGGCCCGACCTGACACCGCTCTCCGATGTCATCAGTCTGCCGGGTCTGCCGATACCCTCGGCCGAAAAGGGCAGTGAAGCCCTGTGGAAGCTCTATGAGAAATTCCCTTCTATCCAGAAGGAATATGGCGATATCCAGCCAATCGTCCTGTATACGGCGACGCCATTTTTTCTCCTGTCGAACAAGAAGCAGATCAAGACCGTAGACGATCTCAAGGGTATGAAGATCCGCGTGGTTGGCGGCCCGGCGATCCAGTGGATCAAGGCGCTCGGCGCTGTGCCAACGCCCATGCCTATGCCCGATGTCTATCAATCCCTCGAAAAGGGCGTCATCGACGCAGCGGGCACGCCATGGGAGGCCGTGCATGGCTTCCGCTTATTCGAAGTGGGCCAATATTATACGATGGCGCCACTCGCTACGGCTTATTTCTCGCTCTGCACCAATAAGTCAAAATGGGATGGCCTGCCCGCCGATGTACGCGAGCAGATCATGAGCGTCAGCGGACTCAATGGCGCGAAATTCTGGGGCAAGAATTTCTTCGATACGCCCGAGCAGGAAGTCTATGCCGTTGCCAAGAAGGCGAACCGCCCCATCATCCGTTACGATCTGCCGGCAGACGAACTCGCCAAATTCCGCAAGTCAAGCGAGCCTGTCTGGGAGGAATGGGTCGTGAAGATGGAAGCCAAAGGCCACAAGGAAGCCCGTGAAATCCTGAACACGACGCTGCAATTGCTCGCTAATTAGTGCGCTCGCAACGTTGTCATCCCGGCCCGGCGAACGTTGGCCGGGATGACGCAGGCTATTGCTTCCAGGACTAAATCAGGACCGCCATGAACCAGCTGGGAAAATTGCTGCTTCGCGCAGAACATCTACTGCTCTGGGCTGCCGTTATCGCGACCGGTGGCATCATGCTGCTCACAAGCGCCGATGCGCTCCTGCGTTATGCGATCAATGCGCCAGTCACAGGCGCTTACGAGATCACTGAAAAATATCTGATGCCAGCGTCAGTGTTTCTTGGCATGACCTATGCCTATCGCGGCGGTGCTTTCATCCGCGTGACCTTTCTCGTCGACAAATTGCCGGCGGCGCTTAAACAATTCGCCAATTATGTC
>CANJJI010000125.1 GCA_947474545.1 Beijerinckiaceae bacterium
ACTTACACCCCGTGCTGCTGGACGATCATGCAATAAAGCATGGGGATCGACAGCATTGTGTTGATGCGCGAAGTCATACCCGCCATTTTGCCCGCAGCGGCTTTCTCGTCTGCCGTGGCTGCGGTCAGGCCGAGCACTTTCTTCTGGTTCGGCCAGATGATCATCCAGACGTTATAGGCCATGATAAGGCCCAGCCACATGCCAATGCCAATAGGCAGGAAGCCCTTCTGGAATGTCAGCGCCTGAACAATATAGCCGTTCATCCAGGCGAGCAGCAGACCAAGCAGCATCGTGGCCATGGCGGCCCAGCGGAACCAGAACAAGGCTTGCGGCAGGATGAACTTGGTCACCCCCACGCGCAGTTCGGCCGGATCTATCTTCGGCATGGTCGGTGTCTGCACGAAGTTGAAATAGTACAACAGGCCGATCCACATGATGCCGCTCAATACATGTAGCCAGCGCACGACAAAGGTGAACCAGCCATGATCCATGCGGAACCATTGTCCTGTGACCAGACTGATCAGAACGATGACCGCGATAAGCAGAACAAAGCCCGCTCCGATTGTTTTTTCGAGTGATGAGAAAAAGGCAGCCATAGGTCTCCCCCGGGTTAATTTTCGATTAAGGCTTTTGCCGCAGTTCAGATAACACGCCTGTGAACGGGCGGGAAGCGCCGCTCTCGCCGAACTATAAAATTTGAGTCACATTTTCGCTTTGTTCAGGCATCAGGTGCACAATACCGGCATAAAGCCGTCCCTACAGTGATTTTCGCGGGGTAGGGGGCTTGCAAAGTGAGGATAAGGCCTTGTTGAAATGGGGAATCTGCGCCGTTGGCGCAATTTTGGCCCTGTGGGGGCTTTGGTGGGGTTACTCCGGCTACAGCGTCGTCGAGGTCGAAAGAGGCTGGAGCGCGCTGCTTTCGGGCGCGACTGTCTTTTCTGCGGGCGCTATGATTATGGCCATCGGCGCGCTGATGTCGCGCATCGACGCCCTGATAGCAGCTGTAAAGGCGCGGCCCCAAGCGATCGCGGCAGACGTTGTGTCTGCTTCTGCCGCCCCGCCGGCCCCGTTGAAGGTGGAGCTGTCGCCACCTAAAGACACGCAGCCAGTCAAAGCGCCACCCAGATTCGTGCCCCCCACCGTGACATCGGCGAATGCCCCTCCGCCAGTTGCCGCAAACGAACCCGGGCCACCGGTCTCGTCCAATGAAAACGTTCGGGTTACTGCCGCTGCGAGCCTTGCGGGTGCAGCTGCGGTGGCCGCTGTGACAGCCAGTTTGAGTTCCGTGGATGAAGACACCCGTACCGGCCTGCCGGATGGCGGTGCAGAGAATTCCAGCCCCGAAGCACCCGCCGGATCAACACTGCCGGTGGCAGCCCATGATGAACCCGAGGAACCATATGAACCTGAGGCCGGAGAAGCCTTAATCCCATCTGGGCCGGAATCCGTCGCTGCCACGAAGGCTGCACAGGAGGGGACAACTGCGGTTACTGAAGAACTCGCGCCTCCTCTGCCAGAACGGGCGGGCCATCGCCGGGCCGCAGTACCGGTTCCGCAATTGGCGCCAGCTCCTGTTCATGCCGAGTGGCCGGATGCGCCGCCCCCGCCGCGCGATGATAGCGCTCAGCCTCCTGTACGCGCCTTTACCCCTTCACGCGCATCTTTGCCGCCGCGTCCGGCGGCGGGACTTGCTGCAACCGGATTGGCCGCTGCGGCTGCCGCTGCGCCTCAAGCCGTGAGCGAGACCCCTGCCGCCGAACTGATGCGCACCGGGCCGTCTGCTGAGGCTAACGGCTCTGTCCCTTCAGTTCAGCCAGAGCCGCAGCCTTCTGTTCCTGTGAGTGAGCCGGAAACGCAACGCCCGATTGAAAGGCCGCCATTGCCGGAATCGCCAGCAGCCGCAGAGCCTGTTCAACCCTCAGAGCAGCCGGAATGGGTCGGTAAACTTTTCGAGGAACTCGACCAGCTCAATGAAACCGGGCAGGATCTGGTAGCCCTCCCGCCGCCTTCGCACACAGAGGAGCGCGCGCCGGAATTGCAGATCAAACCGGAACCAGCGCCAGTTTCAGAACCCGCCGTTGAAATCGAAAAGGCTGAATTGCGGCCGTCCGAAGCGCCGGTGGAATATCAGCAGATAGAACCCGAAGAGCCGCGGCGCGAAGAGCCTGCCGGGCCGGTTGAAGCCGCCGAAGAGCCGCCTGCCGGGCCGGAGCGCGCTATGGTGCGCAGCTATGAATCTCAGGGCGTGACCTATCACCTCTATGACGATGGCTCGATAGATGCTGATACGTCGGGAGGAAGGTTCCATTTCGGCTCGCTGGACGAATTACGCGAATTCATCGCCAAGCGGAGTACGTGAGGAACTACCCCTCTTCGAGTTTCCCGGTGCACCACAGCATGAATGCATACTCGAAGGCGATGTCTTCAAGCCGTTCGAGGCGTCCGGTCGCGCCGCCATGTCCTGCGTCCGTGTTGGTCTTCAGCAGGATCGGCCCGCCGCCGCTCATGCGTGCACGCAAGCGCGCCACCCATTTGGTCGGCTCCCAATAGGTCACGCGCGGATCGCTTAATCCGCTCAACGCAAGGATGGGCGGATAATGCTGTGCTTTGACATTATCGTAAGGGGAATAGGCGTGAATAGCATTGAAGGCCGCCTTGCTTTTGATGGGATTGCCCCATTCCAGCCATTCGGGCGGCGTCAACGGCAGCGTATCGTCGAGCATGGTTGTGAGCGTATCGACGAACGGCACGCCTGCGATCAATCCAGCAAATAATTCCGGAGCCATGTTGGCGCAGGCGCCGATCATCAATCCACCCGCGCTGCGCCCGACTCCGATGATCTGGCCCTGCGATGTATATTTGTGAGCAGCCAGATGCCGCCCGGCGGCGATGAAATCGTGGAACGTGTTCACTTTCTTTTCGAGCTTGCCGTCTTCGTACCATTGCCAGCCGCAGTCAGTCCCTCCGCGCACATGCGCGATGGCGACAATAAAACCCCTGTCCAGCAATGAGAACCTGTTCGAACTGAAGCGCGCTTCATAGGGTTCGCCATAAGCGCCATAGGATTGCAGCAGCAGAGGCGCGGAACCATCGAGCTTCGTCGTGCGCGCGTAAATCAGGGATACGGGCACCTGCACACCATCATGTGAGGGCGCAAAAACGCGTTCGGATTTATATTTTTTGGGATTGTGCCCGCTGGGAATTCTCTGCCGTTTGCGCAACGTGCGTTCGCGCGTGACCATGTTGTAATCATACACAGACCATGGAGTCGTCATGCTGGAATAGGCGAAGCGAATAGTATCTGTGTCATATTCGGCGACGGAATCCATCTGCAGATCATAGGCGTCTTCGTCGAATTCGATGGCATGTTCCCTGCCGGATTTTATCTCTCTTATAACAATGCGCGGCAGCCCGCCTTCAAGCTCCGTGCGCACTATGTGGCGTTTGAACACGATCATCTCGTTGATCAGCCGTCCTGGTTTGTGCGGAACGACATCTCTCCAGTTGGCTTCACCCGGCGCGTCTAGGGGCGCTTCCATGATTTTGAAATCCGCGGCGCCGCCAGTGTTTGTAAGTATGAAAAGCTTCTTGCCCCAGTCCTGCACTTCATATTGCATGGCCTCGCGGCGCTTTTGCATGAGGCGCGGCTCGGCGCGAGCCTTGGTAAGATCCAGCAGCCAAACTTCGGTTGAATTGTGATCGTTCATGTCGATCGTGGCGAAACGGCCCGATTGCGTTTCGCTGATATTCAGAAAATAGCGGGGATCGGCATCCTCAAAGACAAGTGCGTCCTCATCATTGTTTGTGCCCAACTCATGCCGGTAAATGCGATAGGGCCGGTGCGTATCGTCGAACACGGCATAAAAGAAGGCGCGGCTGTCAGAACGCCAGATGGCATCGCCATCCGAATCGTGAACTTCATCCGGCAGGTCCTTGCCGGTTGCGATATCGCGAACGCGGATCGTGAAATATTCTGAGCCCTTTTCGTCCGAAGACCAGGCCAGAAGTTTATGGTCCGGGGAATAAACAATGTCGCCAGGATCAAAAAACTTCTTGCCCCTGGCGAGCTTGTCGCCATCAAGCAGGACTTGCGTGCGCCCGCCTTCGCGGGGTTTTCGGCAGAAGATCGAATGTTCGCCGCCTTTGCGGTATTTTTCAAAATAGGCGAACGGACCGTCCGGCACGGGCACGTCTGCATCGTCTTCCTTTATACGTCCGCGTAATTCTTTTCTGATCTTGCGTTGCAGCTTTTTGGTTGGCTCCATTAGCGCTTCGACATAAGCGTTTTCGGCGTCGATGAGCTTGCGGATGTCTTTGGGCAGAGCCTGAGGATTGCGCAGAACGTCCTGCCAGTTGTCAGCCCTCAGCCAGGCATATTCGTCCACCAGTTCGACACCATGCACAACGCGCCGCGCGGGGCGCGCTTCCACAACAGGCGGGCGTGGCCGGCGTTTGGCTGGCGCGCTTTTTGCCGCGGGCTTGGCTTTCGATTTGGCAGGCTTCTTGAGGGCGGCCATGGACGATCTCGATATCGAAGGGATTGCGGCGCTGATTCCCGCTGCTCTCTGCAAGACCTATGGCCGGGCTGTTCGAATCACAAGTCTTTCCATCTCCGGGACGCAAGTCCAGCCTGACGATGCAAGGCCAACGAGCGCATAAGCGATTGTAAAGAGCGAATTTCGCGCTTATCCATTGGCGAAAGCTATCACCAACGCCATCCCTGCGGCAGACGTGCCGGTGAAGGAAGACGAAATGTCCGATGGTAACGCAATCAAGACTGCCGAACTGACTGTGGATATCGTATCTGCTTACGTCAGCAACAACACGCTCACGCCCGGCGAGTTGCCCGCGTTGATCCAATCCGTGCACGCTGCGCTGTCGCGGCTTGGAATGCAGCCGCAATCCATTGCCAATGAAGCGCTCAAGCCGGCGGTCAGCCCAAAAAGATCTGTATTCGATGATCATCTTATCTGCCTTGAAGACGGCAAGAAATTCAAGTCGCTCAAGCGCCATCTGCGCAGCCATTATGATATGAGCCCGGCGCAATATCGTGAGAAATGGGGGCTTCCCGCCGACTATCCCATGGTGGCCCCGAACTACGCCAAGACGCGTTCAAATCTGGCCAAAAAAATGGGGCTGGGGCAGGCGCGGGGCCGGGACTCGACCTGAATGGTAAAATCCTCCCGGTGGGGACCGGAAGGACTTGTGCGCCGCCACCCGTGTGAGAGGTGGCTCCCACAGCCGCTCGTCGTGATAGCCGTCTTTGTGTTGGCCGAAATTAGTTGCACACGCGTTGCGGACGGTAGCCGGCGAAATTGCCCCAGCTGTTGTAAACGGCGCGGCGTTCGGTCCAGCAGTCACCACCGTAGACGGGCGCGGCATAGGCCGGACGGGCATAATTGTTGGCGAGGATCGCAGCGCCCACCAGACCAGCGGCAGCGCCACCAAAGAAGGCCGCGTTACGGCCCCAGCGGGCTTCGGCGGGCGCGGATGTTGCGGCGAGGGTGATGCCGAGGGTGAGGGCAGCGAAGGCGGTCGTCAGGGTCTTCTTGGCAATCGTGTTCATGTTCTCTCTCCTGTTGGTTGCCGGAGTGTCTGGCTCACCGGCGATGATTGGAGAATAGGGGAGAGTTTTGCGGACCGATGTGCGCCCGCGCACGCGGTTATAATCTGGACGGCAGATCGGCACTCCACGTCACCAGCGCGGCCTTGCCAGCGTCGGTTAGCCCGTAAACGCCTCGCTCGACTCTCTCAAACCAGCCGTAAACATTGTTCTGCAAAATCTTCGGCGCGTCCGGTGCTGCCGGTTTCAGGTCGCGCGGCCGCGCGGGGCTTTGCGCCATGGCGGCGGCGCAGGCGAGCGCCTGCTGGCGATAGGCGGTCATGATTGGCGCGCGTGTGCTGCCGCCGCTTGCCGGATCGCCTCTGCGCTTGCGATGTTCTGCAACAATTTTCGACCGCCGCCTGGAATCATGACGCGGCTTCCACGGCACGGGCTCCACGAGCACTTCCACACGGCCGGAACTGAATACGCTGAGCAATCCAAATCCGCATAACCGGCAGAGCTTCTTGACGCGTGAATCGTTTTCACGCCCGCGGCCGCGTACCGATGCCCGCACGGCGAGCCACACTTCATCGCAAGCCGCTGAGCGATCAACCGCCTGCAACAGCAATTCCAGCGTGAAGGAAAGTTTGAGTTCGCAGATCACCAGCGCCGCTGGTTCACCCTGATCAAGCGCCACCACATCGCAGCTGCAGATCTCGCCTTTGGCTTCAAAGCCAAGACCTTCAAGGAAGCGCTTTACAGGCTTATAAAGACTGGTTTCCAAGGACGACTCCGCCACGCTGCGGAATCCGCCTAAAGCTGATTCGGCGGTGTGTCGAGAGATCGACAGTTACGCCAAGGCACATATTCCGCGCCGCAGGCGTTACCTCTTGTCAAATCCCGTCGGATTCACCGGCGTGTTGTGAATCGGTATGATCCGGACGGCTTTGGGTTGGCCAGCGCTATTGGCAGGCAGGGCCGCTTGTTCCTGAGGCTTGACGGCCGCGGGGGCCAGCTTTTGCGGCGGCGGTTGCAGCTCTGATCTTTTTGCCGGAACCGGCGTCTGCATCTTGGTCTTTTTGGGTTTGCCCTCCGGCGTGACGGCTGGTTTGGGGGTGGGCGGAGTCACGCGCAAATCCAGTTTTGGCTGCGCAGCAGAACCGCCGGGCGCCTGTGTCTGCGCGATAGCGCTGCTGCTTGCGCAGGCCAGAATAGCCAGGAAAACCGTGGCCAGAGCTATACGATCTGCACGGAAAACTGGCGGACGCATAACTGAACGCTGTTTCAGCGGTTCGGACTCGATATATGACACCTTATTTACTCCCATGTTCAGCTTTTCCTAATTGTTCAAGCTGGGGACAATGAGTGCCAAAAGTCATGCCCGTTTCACATCTCCTCCGGTGGCCTGATATGCGCGAATGCCCAGAGCAGCGCCAAATCGTAGAGTGTTTTTAGCAGGCCGCAGATGATGAGCGGCCAGGCCTCATAACCCGCCGCAAACAACGCGCCGCCAATGGCCGGGCTCAACGCAGATGCAAGACTCTTGGGCACTGAGGTAACGCTCGCCGCTGCTGGCCGTTCGGGCGGCGTGACGACCGCCATCACATAGGACGAGCGCGCGGGAACATCCATCTGCGAGAGCGCCGCACGAACCAGCAACAGCGCCAGCGCGATTTCAAGACTGGGCGCTATGGCCGCAAGGATCAGGCAGAGGTTGGCTGGAATATGTGTAAACACCATCGTGTTGATGAGCCCGATGCGCGCCGACAACCATGCAGCTACCGGAAAGGAGAATGCTGTCGCAACGCCGGTCCAGAAAAAGAACATTCCCGCAGTTGAAAGCGAAAGCCCGAACTTGTTGAATAACCAGAGCGCGATCAGCGATTGCACGGCAAAGCCGCTGGCAAAGGAATCCACGCTGAAGAGAGCAGCAAGTTTGTAGACGATGGCTTTGGATGGCCCGAGCGCTGCGACCGGTTTGTCTTCGGTCCTCACGGGTTCAGCAGGAATGCGCGCATAAAGAAGCGCGCCGGCAGCGCCGAGTAGTGCATAGACCAAGAACATGGTTTTCAGCGCCGCAATCTGCGAAAGGCCGGCTTTGGCGAGCACATCTGGACTGCCCGACGCCAGCGCGCCCAACGCCGCCGCCATCGCGCCAATGAGGCTGTAGCGCGCAAACATTTTTGTGCGCGCTTTGGCTTCAACGGAGCGCGTGAGAATCGTTTGTTCCAGCGGCACGAAAATGCTGACGCTGCCTGCAGAAGGGTTGATCGTGCCGATACAAGATATCAAAAGCACCATGGCGTAAGTATGCGAGGTTGCGAAGACAAGACCCGTCACTGTCATCAGTAAGGACGCTGCAATCAAAAGTTTGCGCTGGTCGCTTTTCCCGCCTGCCATCCCGATGGCGAGCGTTGTGAAAGCTGAACCCAGCAGCGCCAGCGTTGCGACAACGCCTATTTCGAACGCGCCCAACCCCAATGCAAGCAGATAGGCCGGCAGCAAGACAGCCACAAAACCATCGCCGAAATCCCGCGCGGCGCGCGCTGCATAAATATAATTCAGGGTGTGCGGTGGATGAGACGGCAGTAATGAATCGCTGGCTGTAGTCATATAATTCCAAGCCCCCGGCCGTTCTGGCCCATCGGGGCAGAGCTTGGACGTAGCGCCATTCAGCGTGTCCGTCTTGAAGCGGGGAGCCTGCCGTGTCCCCATACCGGATGTGTATCAAGCGTTGCGCGTACTGGCAATCATCTATGCCATCGGGGACGTCCGGTTTGAAGAGCGGTGCTCCAACTCCGCTTCCGGGGATTGCGGGCGCACATGCGGGCCAGAGGCCAGCACGCCATGTTTTAGCAAGCTCAGAGCTCCCGCGCCGCGTCTGAAACCGGGTTATAATCGTTCACTCTGCCATTGCATCGATCACCATTGCATTGATCACCTTGCCGCCTTTACCGCGATTGGCTAGCCTTGCCTCTCAAGCCTGCGGACCGATTTTCTGGAACACGCTAGCCCGAACTGGAGGGAGCCATGTTGCGTCGCTTTTCCGCGTTGGGTTTTGCTACGGCTATAGCGGTTTCTTTTGCAGGCAGCGCATCGGCGCAAAACGTCATACCTTCGGGCGCCCAGTGGGAGAAAGTTTCCAGCGTCGGCAAAGGCTTTGCAGAAGGCGTCGTCGCCGCCAAAGATGGTTCGATTTATCTTGTCGATATCGCGCCGCCCGGCACGCTCTTTCGTTATGATCCCAAAACCGGACAGACCAATGTGGTGATGGAGCAGAGCGGCGCCAGCGGCCTGCATATAGATCGCAATGGCGATCTCCTCATGGCGCAAAATTTGCCGGGAATGCAGCGCGTCATCCGGCGCAACCTGACTACAGGCGCAATCACTGTGCTGGCCGATAAATATGAAGGCAAGCCGCTCGTAGCGCCCAACGATCTCACGACGGATTCCGCCGGGCGGATTTATTTCACTGATGCGCGTTATAATCAGACGGCAGAGCCTGAAAGTCCGAATGCAGTCTACAGGCTTGATCCAGATGGCAAGCTGACACGCCTGACCATGGATATCCAGCGCCCCAATGGCATTGAAGTTTCCCCTGATGGCACGCGCCTTTATGTCTCTGGAACAGGTGCGCCGCATCTCAAGCCCAACCCGCATGGCCCGATGGCTGACAAGTTCGGCATCACCAGAGGCGGCGTCGTTCAATATGATCTCGACGCTTCTGGCAACCTTTCGAATGGCAGATTGTTCTTCAAAACCGAAGTCGCGGGCACCGATGGCATGGCGATGGACAATGAAGGCAACCTCTATGTCTCCGCCCATGCCAATCCTGCGCGCTTGATTGTTGCGCTCGATCCCTCCGGCAAGGTTATTCAGGAATTCCCATTGCCTGAGGGTCTTACGACAAACCTCGGATTCGGACGCGGCGAAGATGCGGGTTCGCTCTATGTCTCGACAGCCGCGCCCTGGGGCTTGTGGCGCATCAAGACAAACAAGTCGGGATTTTATATGAATTAGTGGCGTGCCTTCTGTGAGAGTCGCTCCTCGCGCACGAGGCTTTCCTTCTCCGCCTTATAAGCCTGCGCCAGCCCGATGTGGCGATTGAGATCATAGGTCCAGTGACCGGCGCGGCCCCGTTCTGCGCGCAGGGCCCTGGCAAGATGCAACACGATGGCGCGTGTCGTCTGCGGACTTTCGTCGCGAAAATCTTCCGGCGCTAGCGGCAACAGCCGCCGCAAGTGTTTTCGTCTGTCGTAGATCTCCGATCCCGTGGTGATCTGGCGGGCGAGTGTGTCCGCCCCGCGTTGCTGCATCATCTTCAAATAAGGTTGCATTCCCAGCTCCAAGGTTGCTGTTCCGAGGCGACATGCCCGGGCCGAGTTTCAGACTGGACAGGGGGGAGGGGGATGAATTTATTCTGAAATAAAAATCATGATCTTTGAAAAATGGAAAATAATCTTGATTTATATTTTTTATGGAGATAAAAGTCCTTTCATGAGGTTGTGTAAAGTGGGGTTGGGGTATGCATTGTCATCAATATCGGTCATTAACAAGTGAATCTTCCGGAATTCAGCACGACAAGACGTTGTGGAGCGTGTCCGGGATAAAAGTCCTTACAAATTCACTGGCTACCTGCCTAGTGAGCCGCCCTGGTCATCAGGCGCTTTGCGAAAATGTTCAGAGGCAACAGCGGCGGCGCCAGATACGCGCCCGGCACCTGGCCATCTATCTCAGCCATACCGGTTTCGGCCTTTCGCAAAAGGCAACCGGCAAACTGTTCGGCCGGGATCGCACGACTGTCCGTTACGTCTGCGCCCGCGTTGAAAATATGCGTGATGATCCGCGCATAGACCGCATGCTGGATGCACTTCTGGCCGCCACGCTCGCGTTCACTGTCTCATTTTTCTCCAACATTTCAGAGGTCCAGTCATGAGCAAGTCCACGACTTCGCGCGCTAAAACCAGGAAACAGAATGCGCCCGCCGCCGGTAGTGCAGGAAAAAGCAATTCAGACAAATTGCTGCGAATGCTCGCCAATGTGAACGCCTATGCTACGTCAAGCGCATTCGGACCTGCCGGACAGCTGGATGTGTTTTCCACCCGCGAAGGCGTGAGCCTGCGCACTGGCTCGGCCTCTGCCGGCGATGCAGTTGATCTGGTGTCGCGCGGACTGGCCCATTGGCGGCGTGGCGCAACATCTGGCCGCGAGAGGCTGGAAATAACGGATGCCGGCCATGCCCGCCTATTCAGGCTGAATGCAGGTGGGAAAATCGAGCCCTTTCTCGCCCAGCACAAGCAGGCGGTGCAGAAAGAGGTCGAGGTCGAAGGCGTGAAATGCCGGGTGGTTTTCGATGCGGACGAAAGCCCGCTCGCCTGGCTTGCCACCCGGAAGAACGCCAGGGGGCAGGCATTGCTCAATCCGGTCTTTTTCGAAGCAGGTGAAAGGTTGCGGCGCGATCTGACCTTTGCGCAGATGATGCCGCGAACCACAGCTAATTGGGATCCAAGCCTTGGCGGCAGCGACCGGCATTCCACGCCTGTGACCTATTCTGAAACTGTGGTCGCTGCACGCCAGCGGGCAGATCTTGCCTTGCGGGCCGTGGGTCCTGAATTTTCAGGCCTGCTGATGGATGTCTGCGGTTTTCTCAAAGGCCTTGAGGCGATCGAAGGCGAGCGTCAATGGCCGCGCCGTTCCGCCAAGCTGGTGCTGGAATTCGCGCTTTCGGCGCTGGCGCGGCACTATGGGCTGGAAAGCGAGGCGCGTGGCCGCGCGCGCTCAGGCGGTATCCGTCATTGGGGCAGCCCGGATTATCGCCCGCACATTGATCCGCCAGCGGCAGAAGGAGCATAGTCAAACCGCAGCGAGCGCCTTGCGGGCGTCGGCCCGCATACGTTCGACCATCGACCGTACTCCGTTCGAGCGTTGCGGGGTGAGATGCGCGGTCAGGCCTAGTTGCCCAAACACGTCCTGCGCATCAAGTGCGGCGACATCCTGCGCAGAGCGCCCGGAATACAGGCTCAGCAGGATATAGACGAGGCCGCGCACAATATGGGCGTCACTGTCACCCCTGAACGTCAGCATGGGATCGCCACTTGTGTCAGGGGTCACCTGGGTTTCGAGCCAGACCTGACTGGCACAACCGCGCACCTTGTTGGCCTCGTTGCGGGCGGAATCCGGCAACGGCTCCAGCTCGCGCCCGAGTTCTATCACATAGCGATAGCGTTCTTCCCAATCGTCGATCAATTCGAAATCGGCGATGATGTCGTCAATCTTGGCCATGGCGCCATTTTTTTGCAGGTTGCGACCGTCAGGTCCTTTCGCGGACGAAGCCGCACAGCCGTCTATATGGACTGGAACAGGCCGTGCGCCACCCCAAAATCGTGGAACGAACATAAAATTGCGCTGGGTTGGCCTACCCAGCTGCACCGCCGCGCCAGCGCGGCGACTTGTCCGCCGGTTTCAGCGTGCCTCCTTTGGCGGGGATCACAGGCGCAATAGCCGCGGTATCCTCTTCGGCGCTCACCCTTTCGAACAATGCCTGCAATTGCTGGGCGGCCTTCAGGCATTCCGTGGGCCTGGCGCTGCAATAATCGACGGCAGCTGACGCGCCGGTGGATCCTGCAACCTTGACAGCGGAACGTGCAGCTTCAAGCACATCAGCGGGCGTGACAGGTGTGCCATCGCCCTGCCAGCCCTGACTACTCCAGGGCAGCGCAGCAAAGACAAGACCAAGCCAGAACAGGCTGCGCAACACAAACACGATCAACCCTCCGCAGGGCGAGCCGGATGCAGCCCTGCCGCCTTCTTGTACCTCAGGGGTCTCAAAGTGAGTCTAAGCCGCGCGCTTAAATGAGAGTGTTTGGCTTCACTGCTGGTTTACCATGAGAAACTGCCAGAGGGCCGGTTTTGGCAATATCTCCTAAACCATGACGCCAGAAACAGTGCGCCACCTTGGCAAATTCTCCTCCGCTAAGCCCCGCAGGGCTGCATGCTTAGGGTTCACTTAAGACCGTCCTGTAAATCTACATCCAGAGGCCCGGATATCCCGGGACGTGTGCAGGTTGCTTCGCGTGACAGTAACAGTGGGTTTGACAGATTGGCTCAGAGCTCTCGTACATCAGGATGTACGCGGCGATGAAGTCGAGCGCACACGGCATACCCTTTTCATCGGTGTTCGTCTGGCGCTAGTCCTGACCGCCCTGATCAGCGTGCCGCCCTATCTGGCCGTTCAGGGAACGCCAAACCCCATCGACGCCGCTGTGTTCGCCTGGTCCATGTTGCCTTTGTTGTCGGTCTGGGTGGCAACGCGCACTGGTGATCTCCACAAAGCCCATATCATTTCGCTGTTCGCCTTGATCGGCATGGCCTCGACGATGGCCGTCGGCGCGCCCGGCCTTTCCATCACAGCGGCCCTCTGGCTGATCCTCGCGCCACTGGATGCGATCTTCGCCTTTTCGATTCCCCTGATCATTGTCGCCGGAAGCGTCTCGATTGTGGCCGTGTTCGGCATCGCCATACTGAAAGCGACACATATTGCGATTTCCGGAGCGCCGATCTCACAGATGACATCGGCCATCGTTATATCGCTTGCTGTGGTTTACGTTTGTGCGATGGCAATCAGCGCCATTCATCTGCACGAAGTACGCCGCCGCACCCAGTCTATTGGTACAGCCCGCTATCAGACCTTGTCCGAAATCATCGGTGATCTCGTGCTGCGCATGGACCGCAGCGGCAACGTACTTTATGCCGGCAAGGCTAGCGAACAATTAATCGGGCGCTCCGCGCGCGAGATCATGGGCCGCGGCATGTTCGAACGCGTCCATGTAGCTGACCGTCCTGCCTTCCTCAAGGCGGCTTCGGACGCTATCGATCAATCTGCGACAGTCAATGTGAAGTTGCGCATCCGTGTGTCGAGTTCCGGCGGCGAGCACGAACATGCGGGCGCCCCGGTGTTCCGCTGGTTCGAATTGCGCGCTCATAGAGTGACACTTGAAGACAAACTGGTACGGCATGGCGGCGGCGCCCATGTGGTTGCGCTTCTGCGTGACGTCACTGCGTCACAACAGCATGAAGCCGAGCTTGAAGAGGCCAGGCTGCAGGCCGAATCCGCGATCAAGTGGAAAGATCACTTCCTCGCCAATGTCAGCCACGAATTGCGCACGCCGTTGAACGCCATCATCGGCTTCTCGGAAATTCTCGGCAACAAGGATCTCATTCCCGCCGATCCCGCCAAGCAGGTTGAATACGCCAGGATCATTCATGAATCCGGGCATCATCTGCTGTCAGTCGTCAACTCCATTCTTGATATCTCCAAGATCGAGGCAGGCAGTTTCGATATCGTACCCGAACCTTTTGAAGTGCAGCCGCTGGTTGATCAGTGCTGCGATATGCTCAGCCTGAAAGCCGAAGAGAACGGCATCAAGCTTGTGCGCCAATATGCCGGTCATCTCGAAGAGCT
>CANJJI010000126.1 GCA_947474545.1 Beijerinckiaceae bacterium
AGCGTCTCGCGCAGAGGCATTTCGAGGCACTCGCCTGTTGGTGATTTGTCGTGGAAACACCATGCCAGGTTCGGACCCGGATGCCTCGATTTATTCCCTTTCAGGGCGAAAAATCAGCGCGCAATCGCGGTTTTGCAATTGGCTCTAATAACATGTATATTATGTAATTAATATCCGCCTTGCGCGTCACACATCAAATTGGCATGGGTTTGTTATGCGCGAGAGCTCAACAAAATTGGACGCGGCGGCGTGGCTATTCTCCATCGCCCCCATGATGGACTGGACAGACCGGCACTGCCGTTTTTTCCATCGCCTGCTTACGCGCCGCACGCGGCTTTATACGGAGATGGTGACAACTGGCGCAATCATATTTGGCCCGCGTGACAGGCTTTTGCGCTTTGACGCTTTCGAGCAGCCCGTGGCCGTGCAGCTGGGCGGCAGCGAGCCCGATGCGCTGGCCCGCTGCGCGCGCATTGCGGAAGATTATGGCTATGCCGAAATCAACCTGAATTGCGGCTGCCCGTCTGATCGTGTGCAGAATGGCGCATTTGGCGCCTGCCTTATGCGGGAACCGCAGCTTGTTGCTGAATGTGTGGCGGCGATGAAAGCCGTGGTCAAAATTCCCGTGACAGTCAAATGCCGCATCGGCGTCGATGATCAAGAGCCGCGCGATGCCCTTTGGGCGATGGCGCAAAGTGTTGTAGCGGCAGGCACGGATGCGCTCATAGTGCATGCACGCAAGGCGTGGTTACAGGGCCTGTCGCCGAAGGAAAACCGCGATATCCCGCCGCTGGATTATGAGCTCGTGCATGCGCTCAAGCGCGATTTTCCCGGCACGCCCATTGCCATCAACGGCGGTATTTCAACACTGCAAGAATCGCAGGGGCAACTCACCCATCTCGACGGTGCGATGATGGGCCGCGCCGCCTATAATAATCCCGGCCTGTTACTCGATGTTGATCCCGTGCTGTTCGGCCAGCCCGCGCCCTTCGCTGATCTCTATGCTGCGCTGGAAGCCTACGAATCCTATATCGCCGCGCAATTAGCCGAAGGCATCCGCCTGCACGACATCACCCGGCATCTGCTGGGCCTTTTCGCAGGGCAGCCTGGCGCCCGCCTGTGGCGGCGTCATCTGGCGACAGAAGCGCCCAAACGCGGAGCGGGGCTTGAGGTGCTGAGAGATGCGCTGGCGCATGTGCGGGGGGGACGTGTCGAAGCCGCCGCGTGAACATGCAGCTTGCGCCATTCACTGCGGTTGAATATTCCCGGCCTCGGCGATCAGCCGCCAGCGTTCGGTATCCTCCACCAGCTTTCGCGACGCGCCCGCGGGCGTGTCCACAAGGGGGATAGAACCCAGCTTGCCGAAGAATTGTTTGGCGTCATCTGTTTTGGAAAGGGTTGTGAAGGCATCGTTCAGGGTCGTGACTATATTTTCTGGCGTCTTGGCCGGGGCGACGGCCATGAACCAGCCTGTAATCTCATAATCCGGGAAACCGGATTCGCGCATTGTGGGCACGTTTTCAGCACCCGGCGCGCGATAGGTTGTCGTGACAGCAAGCATCTTGAGCTGCCCGCTCACGGCCTGCGCGACAGCAAAAGGACCATCGGAAAACATGAAGTCGATGTCGCCGCTGTTCATGTCGCGGATCGCGTCAGCTGTCGCCTTGTAGGGAACGGCTGTTGCAGTGAGCTTGCCCTGATACAGAAAAAGCAGCGCTGAGGCCTGCGACATGGAATTACTGGTCCCGTAGGTCGCGTTCGCCTTCTGCTGCAGATAGGTTTTTAACTCCTGAACCGAATTGATTGGCGAGTCCTTTTTCACTACAGCCGTGAAACCCAGCTCATTCAGCGGAGCAATCATCGTGTAGTCTGTGATAGGGTTCACCGGCATGTGCTTGTAAAGAAATTTGCCTCCGGCCATCAAAGCGCTGGGTCCGAACAGGAGCGTATAGCCGTCGGGCTTTGCGCGCGCGACAGCTTCCGCGGCTATATTACCATTGGCGCCGGTCCGGTTCTGAACAAGCACTTGTTGTTTCAAAACAGCCGACAAACGGCTCGTATAAAACCGCGCGATAATGTCCGCTCCGCCCCCGGCGGGAAAGCCGACATACATTTGTATGGGTCTGTCCGGATATGTCTGCGCGAAGGCTGGCGCTGCCATTGTTCCGGCCAGCAGAAGGCCGCAAGCAATTCGGGAAATATTCGAAAGAATCATTTGCTCGCTCTCCCTGTTAGCGGCCTGCGACAGCCGCCGCGCCTCCGGCGATTCCAGACCAAGCTGCAGGCGCGCCAGCCAGCGCTGCGGCTTCGTGTCCAGGCTTGGCGGCGTCCCAGGCGTTGGCTCTGAAGCGCATTCCGTTGATGTTGCCACTTTCGCCGGATACCAGCCAGACAATGGGCGCTCGCATCAAATCCGGTTGCACGAGAAGAGCACGCTGTGGCCCGGGAATATTGGGCATCATGCGCGTATTGGCCGGGCCGCCAGGCACCAAAACATTAGCAGTGACACCCGTTCCCTCAAGGTCCTTGGCTATGATGGCAGTCAGGGCTTCGAATGCTGCCTTCGATGGACCATAGGGAGCCATGCCTGGGCGGATCATTGTTTCCAGACTGGTCGTGACATTGATGATGCGACCCCATCGAGCTTTGATCATGGATGGAGTGACAGCACGGCACAGACGAAAAGAAGAACGGACGTTCACCGCAAATATGCGATCCCAGTCTTCATCTTTAACGGTCCAGAATTTGACAGGGTCAGTCACAAAATCCTGGCTGATCGTCTCTTGTCCGATTCCGGCGCAATTGATGAGCACGTCTACATGACCAAAGCTTGATGCGCAGGCCTCCATAGCCCTAGCGGCAGCGTCAGGGTGGGTGAGATCAATCGCAAGCGTTTCGATTTTGCCGAGGCCAGCTTTGAATGTTTCAGCGGAAAATGCGTCGCGATCAATTGCCAGAACATTGTGTCCGGCGCCGGTCAGCGCTTCGGCCATAGCATGTCCAAGGCCACGGGCCGCCCCCGTGATCATGATGTTTCGACGTTCCATCCCGTAAGTCCCGTGTTTATTGTTGGGAAAAGCTAGGGTGCGGGTGGGCTGCTGTCAAACACTATACAATTCGCCTGGAGGTTTATCACCGCCCCCATTTTACCAGATAAACCGACAGCGCACACGCCGCGCCATAGGCGGCCATTGCTGCGGCGACCAGCGCGAACATCATCCATGCGGGTGCGGAACTCACGGCGAGCCACCAACCGCCGAACGCAATAATTGCAAAGCGCAAAGTCCCAGCCAGCACTGGTCCCAAGATTTTACCGGAACCTTGCGAAGCAAAATAAAGCCCGTGTCCCAAGCCAAACAATGCAAACGCTGGACCGGCAATGCGCAAGTAAAGATCCGCCGATGCCAGCACATTCGCATCACGGCTGAACATATTCGACCAAAGCCACGGTGCAATCGCGACCACGAGTCCGATCACGCCAACGAGAACAGCTGACAAAACGCCGCCGGTCCAGGCCACTTTGTAGGCGCGCGCGATATTCTTTGCGCCAATGGCCATGCCGACGAGGGGTACACATGCGCCGCCAAAGGCGAACGTGATGGGGATCAAAAGAAATTCGAGGCGCGCGCCGATTCCGTAACCTGCTAGTGCCTGCTCGCCGAAAAATGCCATCAGCCGCGTCAGCACGAGTACGGTCGCAATCGTCTGCAGCGGCGAGATCAGCGCAATGGCGCCTACTTTCAGAATGTCGGCGAACATAGTGCGTTGCAGAGTAAAGCCGCGCCAAACCAGCCCAACGCGCGTGCGGCCCGAAGTCAGCATCCACACCATGTAAAGCGCGCCAATAACGTTGGCGAGAACCGAACCTAGCGCTACGCCCGCCATCCCCATTCTCGGAAAGGGCCCAAGTCCAAGCCCCATGCTGCCGCCGAAAATGATTTGCAGCACAGCGGTGCCCAGCATCGCCATCGCGGGAATACGCATATTGCCCATACCGCGCACTGTTGCGGCCAGCGTATTGGTGAGCCACATAAAAATCGCGCCGGAAAAAACGACATTCGAATAGGACATGGCTTCAGCCAATGGCGCTCCACTGCCGCCGAGAAGCCGGTACATCCATTCGCCGAACAGCAGAAAAACTGTTGTGAATATGCAACCCGCAATCAACGCAATTGCTACAGCATGCATCACCAGAGATTGCGCCCGCGCTTCATTGCCCCCACCCAGAGCCCGCGCGATAGCAGATGCAACGCCGCCGCCCATGGCGCCAGCGGACATGGTGTTGAGCAGCATGACCATCGGGAATACGAGCGCGAGGCCTGCCAGCGCAGGCGTGCCCAGCGCGCCGATATAAACCGTTTCAGCGATGCTGACGGCTGTTGCAGCGCTCATCGAGATAACATTCGGCAGTGCAAGCTTCGTGACCAGTGGCAGAACCGGCGCGGTCAAAAGAGGATTTGGTTTGGGAGGCTGTGTGTTCAAGGCGGACTTCCTGCGCGCAGGAATCCAACTTCATCTCCCGCCTCGCGAGCTTAGCTGAAATCAAGCGCAAATAAAAAGCCCTCCGTCCCATCGGGGCGGAGGGCCGTTTCGGAGTAGGGCGATCAGTTCGCCGCGAAGCAGTAGAGATAGCCGTTGCCCCCAGTGCGAACCAGCGAGGGGCGGTCGCAGCCTGCGGAGGGATGTGAGGCATTCCAGGAACGCGACGGACCGTCGTCTTTCAGTCCTTGCCGGTCGTGATGGCCAACGATGGCAGAGCCTTCGCCTCCCTTGGTCCAGTTGCCGCATGTCAGATCCTTGTCAGGCGGCGGCGCTGTGCCGTCAGCCTGCGATCCGGTCAGGATGTCGTGCTGATTGATCAAAAATGCGCGGCTCGGCACTTTCTTGCCGGTTTCGGTCAGTCCAGTGTCAGTGTCGATGCCGTTCTTGTAGGTGTCATGCAGTGAATCAAGATCAGCGGCAACGCGCGTTCCCATCGCATTCGACCATGGGCCTTTGCCGATCCGGTCTTTCGCATTCACCGCTGGTTTGCCGCCGATTGCCTGCTGGCTGAGATAGGCGCGCCATGTCTTGCTGCCTGCCCCTGCCTTTGCCGCCAGATCCTGACAATGCTTGTCTGCGCCTTCAAGGCCGCCGAAGTTGGCTCCATTCGCGCCTGGCTGGCTGGAAATGAAAAAGCTCATGTTCGGGAATTGCGGCTGTTGTTGCTGAGCTTGTGCAGATCCAGCAAAGCCAAGCACGAAGGCCGCGGCAGTGATCATAAAGATGGTCTTCATAACGTTCCCTTCTTCATCAGATTCGCGAAGCGAACCGATGCTCTCCTCTTCTGATCCGCGGATGCGAACCTGACCGGCAAAATGAAGCGTCGCCGCGCATAAGTCGCCTCAAAAGTTTGTGAATATGTAACAGTGTAACATATTCAAATTCGAAGGGGCACTTGCAGTCAGAGGCTTGTTGCCGCATTGCTGAGTTGAGGCTCGCGCAGGGGGAAAAAATGGTTTTGTTCGGCATACCTGCGGGCGAACTCGCCTTGATCGCCATTGCGCTGACGATTGCAGGCGCAATCACCGGGATACTTGCCGGTGTGTTCGGTGTCGGCGGCGGCGCGGTGATCGTCCCCGTCCTCTATGAACTGTTCCGCGTCCTCGGTGTGCCGGAAGACGTGCGTATGGCCCTGTGTGTAGGCACATCGCTGGCGATCATTATTCCTACGTCCATCGCATCGTATAAGGCGCACAAAGCGCGGGGTACGGTGGATATGAATATCC
Source organism: Beijerinckiaceae bacterium (assembly GCA_947474545.1). Taxonomy (GTDB): domain Bacteria; phylum Pseudomonadota; class Alphaproteobacteria; order Rhizobiales; family Beijerinckiaceae; genus Terripilifer. The sequence goes on from CANJJI010000126.1 coordinate 5,769, forward strand.
TTCGCGCCTGGGCTGTGCCGGTCGTGATTGGCACAATTATCGGTTCGATATTCGCGCGCTGGGCGCCGCCCGCCGTCTTCAAGCTCGTTTTTGTTGGCGTGGCAGGCGTGAACGCCATTCGCCTCATCGGGAATCTCAACTGGAAACTGGGTGACGACATGCCCAAAGGTCCACTGATGACTGCCTATGGCTTCGTTATTGGCATCCTGTCGTCGCTGATGGGAATCGGTGGTGGCCAAATCGCCAATTTGCTGATGACCTTTCACAGCCGCCCCATACATCAGGCCGTTTCAACGTCTGCTGGTCTTGGCTTGTTGATCGCGCTTCCTGGCGCACTTGGCTACATGCTCTCGGGTTGGGGAAAGGCCGGTTTGCCGCCTTTGTCGATCGGATACGTATCGGTTTTGGGGGTTGCCTTGTTTGCGCCCATCAGCATGTACACTGCGCCCTATGGCGTGAAACTAGCCCATGCCATGTCTAAGCGCTCGCTTGAAATCGCCTTTGGCATTTTCCTCGCGCTCGTGTCACTGCGCTTTGTGGCGAGCTTGCTAGGCTATTGAGGGGAGATCCTATTCCCGCAGAACGAGCCGGTTGCCTTCGACTGAATAGCCTTTCAGCCGGCTCAAAAACGACATGCCCAAAAGGTTCTCGCTCAGCGCGCCGGGCTTGCCGACCAGCGCTCGCACACGGCGCTGTGTGATATTTCCAATAGTCAGAGCATCGAGTGTAGCCGGAGCCGTGACAGTCTTGCCATTGGCCGTGGAAACGGGAACCGAATACTCGAGTTTTTCCGGCGCAAGGCCAATTCGCTTTGCATCCTCGTGACGCAGCACGACAGTCGAAGCGCCTGTATCAAACATGTAGCGCAGCTTCACACCGTTGGTGATGCCGTCGAAGGCAAAATGCCCGTTGCCGCTGCGCACGGCCGCCGCTTCCCCGGCCTCCGACCTGATTTCACGACCAGGGATCACTTCGTCCATGACCCGATTGGCGACAACGGTGAGTTCGGTACGATAGGTGTACCCCACCATAGCCGCGCCAAAAATACCGATCCAGGCAAACAGGCTGAGAATTGCTGTGCTCAGCCGGCCCCGGTAATGCAGCACCAGCGTTCCAAGAATCGAGAATGCCATCGCGCCATAGAGAAGGGAACGCAGCGCTTCGCCGGTTTCCAGATCGCCGATCAACTTTGAATCGCCAAACAGCATGATGCCAGCGATGGCGGCGGCAATCAGAAACACTATCCCTGCAAGTTTCATGGCGAAGTCCGAAGGCTGAGTAGCAAGCACTTTAGAGTAGAATTGGGACGTGACAAAGGCGTGCGATGCGCCATGGTAAAGAGAGCACAGGGAAACCAAAGGTCAGTCCGAAAGTTGCTCCTGTCGACTTTGCTTTTGCGTTTGGGCATCGCCGAGTCTATGACCGGCAAAAGTGAATTGGATCCACCATGCCCACCGCCTCAGCCCTTCCCTTTGATGATATCCGCAGCCTCATTGGGCAGATGCCGCGAGCTTCTGGCGAATGCATTTCGCTTGTGCGCGAGCGCGATGCGCTGCTGGTGAAGCCTGCCGGTTCCCTGGGGCGCATGGAAGAACTCGTTGAATGGCTGGCCGGATGGCAGGGCGTCTCGCAGCCGCAGATCAATCGGCCGACGGTCGTTGTATTTGCCGCCAACCATGGCGTAACGGCGCAGGGAGTCTCATCCTATCCGCAGGCCGTAACGCGCCAGATGCTGGAAACCTTTGCGGCAGGCGGCGCAGCGATCAACCAGATTTGCGCAACATTTGATATCGGGCTGAAGGTTTTCGATCTCGCGCTGGATATTCCAACGGCTGATATTACGCAGGATGCAGCGCTGGATGAAAAATCTGCAGCCGCGACCTTCGCCTTCGGCATGGAAGCGATTTCCGGGAGCGTAGATCTGCTTTGTCTTGGTGAAATGGGCATCGGCAATACCACAATCGCAGCCGCCATCTATCATGCACTTTATGGAGGCAAGGCAGCTGATTGGGTGGGGCGTGGCGCAGGGCTCGACGATGCGGGGCTGGCGCGCAAGGTCGCCGCTGTTGAGCGCGCGGTGGAATTGCACAAGGCGCATTTTTCCGATCCGCTGGAAATCATGCGCCGCCTCGGCGGGCGAGAAATTTGCGCAATTGCAGGTGCAATCATGGCCGCACGCATGGAGCGCGTGCCCGTTATTCTTGATGGCTATGTTGTGACGTCTGCCGCCGCCATCCTTCATGCGCTCGACAGTTCGGCGCTCGATCATTGCCTTGCCGGGCATGTCTCGGCGGAGGGCGCGCATGCGCAGGTTCTGCAACGTCTGGGCAAAAAGCCGCTGCTGGATCTGGGCATAAACCTGGGCGAAGGCTGCGGCGCAGCCATGGCTGCAGGCATCGTCAAGGCGGCGCTGGCCTGTCACCGGGAAATGGCGACATTCGAGCAGGCAGGAGTGGCGGGCAAGTTGAATTAAATTGACAACCTGCAGCAAGGCCCTATGCCGCAGCACGACTACCGCATGCGCGCCAATATATCGCGCAACGGATTGGCCACCCAGGCGCGTGTCATGAAGTCATTGTGGCTCGCGCCGTGGGAATCGATGAACCAGACGCCGCCGCCCGCCAGCCTTTGCGGCGGCCCGTCCTGAATGGCGATGCCGCGTCCTGCCAGCGTGGTTTTCAGAGCCGTATTTTCGTTGCGCGAGGACGGCCCATAAGCGCTGACAAAGAATGCTCGTTTGCTATTGGCCGATATCCATTGCGCAAAACGCGGCAATTCGCCGAACAGCGCATCAAGGAGGATGACGCCCATCACACGTGATCCGGCGCCACCAGCCTGCAGGGCATAGGCTGCGGGATTATAGCCGCCGCTATAAGCGACGACCACCACTGGCATGGCTTGAAAAACGCCTGCTCCAGCTCCACTCATCGCGCCCAGCTTTTGTGCGGCTTCGTTGAGCCATGAATTGAAAAAGCCGGGCTCCCAGAATCGCCCGCCGCTCGAATCCAGCGCATTCACGGCAAACTGTGGCGCAGCCAGTACGCCATTGAGACCCGATGCATCGAATTGCGCTGTTACACGCTGGCGGCCCACAACTTCGCCTGACAGCGTCGCCTTGTTACCGTGAAAGAATACCACCAGCACGCTTTGCCCGCCGCGAAAGCCCGCGCCAATATGCAACAAAGTGCGCCTGTCGCTATAGGTGGGTTCAGTGAAATAGACGCCGCCGCGCGGCGATGTATGTCCGCGCTTGCCGTCTTTCGTTACGTCGAGAAACGGCTTGCCGCTGTCAGGTATTGCGCCTTCATAAGGAAATGCTGAATTTTCGAAGGGCACGAGGGCCGTGCCCCGGGATTGGGCTTGAGCCGCACCTAAAGCGGCAAATGCCGCCGCACCTGAAAGGAATGTGCGGCGGTTGGAAATCATGCAATAGCTCCTGCCGGGCTTGCTCCCTCCAGCGGCTTGAGCACTGCATAGAACATCGGCAGCGCCAGCAGATAGGCGCAGCCGCTTACTGCCAACACGCTGTGCAGACCGAAGGACGTCGCCAGCACCGGCACCAGCGCTGCCCCAATCACCGAGAAACAGCCGTTGATGCCCCAGGCCCAAAGATACATGTGCTCTTTGCCAAGGCGGCCAAGCGATGTCATGGCTACGGGCATCGGGAAACCCATGAGAAACGCAGGCGGCGCGATCAGTACGAAGCACCAGAGCAGCCGCCAGCCATAGGACAGGCTGCCGATTGCATTCAGCGCATGGTCGATAAAGAACCCATAGCTGATCAGGATGGCGCCGATGATTGCGAAAATGACCGGCATGATGGCGCGCGCATTGGGCAAGGCCCGCTCTGAGACAAAGCTACCGAGCCCCGAGAAGATCAACATACCCGTGATCAGGACGGACGCCGAAATAGTGGCGTTTCCCAACGCCAGAATGAAATGCGCGATCAAGCCCACTTCAACCATGATGTAGCCAAGGCCAAGACAGGCGAAATAGATGATGGTGCGGCCCTTGCCGGGATAGCGGCTGAAGATCGTTCGCCAGCCGAAGATCAGCGGCAACAGCACCAGAGACAGTGCAGCCACGCAGGCGACGCCCAAAGTCGCCCAGATCAGCAGAAAGCCCCATTCGTCCTGCAGGAGATCAAGACGGTCGGTCACCAGCGGCAGATCGGCGACCTTCACATAGGCTGCGAAATAGGGCTGCGCGTTGGTCAGCATCCGCGTGTCGAATACATAGTCGCGCGCTACATCCGCCCATGTGCCCGTCACATGCGCCTGCCAGGCGATCCGCCCCAGCTGCGTTGAAGGCAGCACATCAGGTTTGGCGTCAGGAGGCGGTGCGTCATCGGGCTTGTCAATGATATCAGGCGAATCGGCCACATCCTTGGCTGTTTCCGGCGGCGGCGCATCGGCAGGCCCGGTCTGCTGTTGGCCGCTTCCGAAAATCTGATTGCGATAATCCTCAAGAATTGTCGCCTGTTGTGACAGGTCTGGCTTGAAGCCGGGCGAATAAACTTCGTCGAACGACATTGCGCTTGTGTGCTTGCGCAATGTCGCAATTTCGCCATCCGTAAAGCCATCGCGTTTGTAGAGAACCGTTGCCGTGGAGAGATAGGCAGATGCCACGAAGAATTTCTTCGATATATCCGGCCCGCCCGCATCGCGCGCAGCAGCAGCCATGGTGGCGTATAGTTTCAGTACGGATTTCGGCGGTTCTTCCTTGTTCCACAAGGTGACGGAGAGCACGCCCGATGGTTTCAACGCGCGCATGTAATTGGCCATGGCTTCGCGCGTGTAAGCGTATTTCTCGATGATCGCGAAGCCGCCGGGACTTGAGAGACCAGCCGAATCCGCCAGCGAGAGATCGACAATATCGAATTTGTCCCGCACACCAGCAAGATAGATGCGCCCGTCATAATCGATCACGCTCACGCCGGGCTTGTGCAGAATATCGCCAGTGAAATCGCGCAACACCTTTTGCGTGCGAAAGGCGTTCAGCACGCCGCGATCACCCTCTGCGACGGTTACACTGCTTGATCCCGCGGCGATTGCCAGCGCTGTGGAAAGACCGCCGCCAAACTGCACAACAAATGTCTCTGGCTTCTGCTTGATGAGATAGGGATAGAACATCGGCAGAAAGCGATAATAGGCCGTCTCGTCAGCAGGCAATTCGCGGATGATGCCACTGGGACCTTCACTATCGCTGTATAGGCCGAGATAGGCGTCTTTCGGCATTTTCGGCAGATTGAATCCGGCGTTGTCGGACAGGCCCGGCGCAAAATGCAGATAAGAGCTGGAATAAACTTCGAGGTAGCCAAACGGCGACGTGCTTTCCATCACACGTTTGCTATCGGGAAATTTGCGCGCGTAACTGACGCCCTTGTAATCGGAGATCGCAATCTTTGGAATGTTCAGCAACGATGGCAACATGAGATGCGCTGCTGCCGAAAGCACAGCCATAACGCCAATCGCTGCGATGTTACCCATCGATCCCACGGACACAAACCACAACACCGAGCCCAGCACCCACAGACCCAGCGGCACAAGCATGAGATCATCGGGGCGAAGCCCGTACATCGAAAGCAGCAGACACATGCCGCAAATACCGGACCCTACGAGATCGGCAAAATAGACGCGATTGAAGATCTTCTGCGCCTTGAGGAAGACAATGCCAAGAAACAGCGCACCAGCCAGAAAAGGCGTGAGGTACAGCACAAAATTCAGCGCCAGCCGCCACTTTTGCGCGGGGTCTGAAACAAGGAAGATCGCGTTGAACGGAAATTGCTGTGCTATGAGGTTAGACGCCACTGCCAGCGGTCCGAACAACATCAGCGCGAGTGTCGATAGTCCGCGCCAGTGCTGGTCAAACCATTTGGTGGAAATGCACATCACAGCGCTGGTGAGTCCGAAGCCGAGCATGGCCAGACTCACTACCAGCGAGCCGAAATGTGCCCAGCTTCCCACCGCGAAGATACGCATGATGGAAATTTGCAGCGCAATCACAGCTCCCGCGATCAGGCCGACGGCGCAATACAGCGCCAGCGACCCGCGTTCGCCGAATCCGCCGGCAACGGCTGATGGCTGCGTCACTTGTTATGTGTTCCCTTGATCTCGTCGCCTTCCAGCTTGGTGAAGGGCACGAAGGGCACAATGCGGCCGCCATAAATATCCGATCGTGTGACCTTGATCTCACCATCAGGGCCTTTTTCCTTGATGACTTTCAGCACACGTTGCGCGCCGGGCGGCCCCACGGGAATGATGATCGTGCCGCCGACATTCAACTGTTGCAGCAGCGGCGGGGGAATATGGTCGATGCCGCAGGTCACGATGATCTTGTCGAATGGACCGGCCTCTTCCCAGCCGTAATAACCGTCTGCATTCTTGCTCTGGATATTCTTGAATTCAGTATAGCCTTCGCCAATCAATTTGTCGTAGGTCGCGCGCGTACGTTCTGCCAGTGGCTTGATGATCTCGATGGTCCAGACCTTGTCAGTCAAATAGGCCAGATAGGATGATTGGTATCCCGAGCCAGTGCCGATTTCGAGCACCTTGTCGCCTTCCTTCACATCGATCACCTGCGTCATGCGCGAGACGATGTGCGGGCCGGAAATCGTTACGCCATAGTCAATATCGAGAAATGCATGTTCGTAAGCGCGCGACAGATTTTTCGGCAATACGAAATGTTCGCGCGGCGCCATTAGAAAGGCGCGTTTGTTGCGGTCGTCCAGAACATCCTTGTTGGCCACGACGGCGCCGTAGCGCGCCCAGCGCATACGGAGATATTTCATATCTTCGCCCCGTTCTTCGACGGCCCATTTAAAGAAGGCTTCGGCGTTGTTGAGCGGAGGTGAAGATTTGCGGTCCCAGGCTTTAGGGACGGCAGCAAAGGCTGGCAGCGCTGGCGCAAGTGCAAGTAAACTGGCTGAGCCCGCAAGAAAGTTACGTCTGTCCATCATATGCCGTCCAATCCCAAGAAAAATCCGACCACAGCCTTGATAGCTGAATCGCCGGGAAATGTCAGCCTTTGCCAGTTCACGGTAAATGTGTGCGTCTCATACCAACCCGAGGAAGGCCTGACTTCCACTGGCTGGCAAGTGCGAACGCGCTGATGCGCTGGGATCACAATGATTGACGCGTTAATCATTGTGCCACTTGGTATCAGTGTGAAGCCATCATCGCCCGGGCGTCAGCGGCGAAGGCCTTGCGCGAAGCTTCTCGCGCATAAAACATATGTCCACCCGGATAGAGTTGAAATTTCATGCGGCTAGCCTCTCCAATCGGAGGCATTTGGTCCAGCACCATTCTGGTTTCAAAATAGGGCGTCACCAGATCCGTCAGGCCATGCGCCACTAGTACGCGCATCGAACTGTCCAGCGCCAGCGACGCAGCCAGATCGCTTGTCGCCTCCGCGTTGCGATTCCCATAATCCCATTGCCGCCCGGCGGACTCGTTCTGGAAGAGGTAACGGCTGTTGGAAACCGTCCATTGCAGCTTGTCCTGATACAGGACGATCATTGCCGACGTCAGCGGAGCTTGAAGACCGCGCAGCAATTGATCGTCGGCTTCGCTGCTCTGGGATTGGGGATTGGGGTCGAGCCCGGTTTCGCTCCCGTCATACATGGAGGCGATGCGGCCCTCCGGCCGGTGAATTTCGCGCACGAAGACGTTCATCGGTATGCGCCCGGCGAATCGCTCGACAAGTGGTCTTGGGAGACCGGTCAGGCCAGTCACTTTCTCGTTCAGCCTGCTGATCGCTTCCTTGTCTTTGAGGCCTTTCATGAGGCCGGACAGAAATTCCCCTTGCGCATAGGCTTCGGCGTCCGCCAGATCGGCCGGCGATAGCGGGCCTTTTTTCTCCCGCGCCGTGGCGGCATAGGAAGGTAGGCGGGCGACATGAGACAAGACCCCGCTCGACCGGAATCGGCCAAAGTCCAGCACCGGCGAAATCATCACGATACCGTCAATTCCCACGCCCTCGGTTGTCTGAAGTCTGTGCGCGACCTTGGGCGCACGAAAGCCGCCATAACTTTCACCCGCTAGCAGCCTGTCGGACTGGATTCAAAGACTTGGACCCGCTGCGCGTTTTTGCTGGTTCGGGCGCGTTGCAAGCGCCTGTCGGCTCCCGGAGGGCCTGGCGGGGGCCGCGTTTGGCGCCTGCCAT
>CANJJI010000127.1 GCA_947474545.1 Beijerinckiaceae bacterium
AGCCTATCGGCAACATCCCGCCTGCAGAAGCCGAAGCAAATTACTACGCAGCGACTGCTGCCATGGACAATCTATCCATAGCCGCATAATTTAAACCAAAAAGCCTCCGGCAATCCCGGGGCGGTTCATCACCGCCATGTTGTAGCGTCCGGGTAAGATCAATCTGCACGCCCGCTACGGTGCCCCAGCCGCCGGTGCTGTAGTCGATCGTATCGATACCACCGCTGCCGTTGATCGTGTCTGCTCCCGCACCGCCGAGAAGCAGGTTATTGCGTTCATTGCCATTGATGGTGTCATTGAACGCCGTGCCGATGACGTTCTCCATGTTGCGCAAGACGTCCTCAAGCACGCTGCCTGTCGCCGCATTGAGGCGGGCGCTTCCGTCTGCAACGAGCTGAAATGTACCGTAAATTGTTACAAAAGTTGTCGTCGTATCCAGCGCAACCGTCATTCCGGCTGTGGCTATGGAATAATCGACAGTGTCGACTCCCGTGCCGCCATCAACGATGTCGGCCTTTCCGTCCAGCCCGCCCAACAAAATGTCGTTGCCGGCGCCGCCGGTCAAGGTGTCGAGACCTGCACCGCCGTCCAGCCGATTGTCGAGATCATCGCCAGTGATTTTGTCGTTGAAAGCCGAGCCGGTGACGTTTTGAATTCCGTATAGTTGATCGCCTTCGGCATCGCCGCCGTGTTGCAGGGCCATGCGCAGATCAACCTGCACGCCCGCAGCGGAATGCGCATAGCTGGCTGTGTCGGAAGAGTAGACAGTGCTGCTGCCGAATATGATGTCAGCGCCGCCGCCGCCTTCGATCACATTGCCGCCGTTGTAGGTAAAAATAAGGTCGGCGCTGCCTGTTCCCACGATGTTTTGATAGCCGTAGGCGTTTCCGTCGATCCGGTTTGGCAAGGCAACCATGTTTATCTCTCCCGCTGTTGGCAAAGCGCGTCATCGCGCTGCATCCATGGGGAGAAACATGCATGGGAATAACGCGAGCGGCTGTTTCGCAGGTGACAGCCCCCGGGGGTGGGAATAGGTCATGTGATAAAACGCACATCAGCTTTGCGGGCGCGGCACATTCGCGAAGTTCAGCTTCCGTTGACTGGTTGCGTTGCGCCGATTATTCCGCCGCCTGAGCGCTTGCGGGCGCGCCAAACTCCTTGAGCCTCGGGAATACCTCTCGCGCCAGCAAGCGAATTCCAGCAGCCGTCTCTTCGTGATCCATAAAACCGGCCTGGCCAATGGCCAGCAGGTTTCCGAACCCGCCGGTGGCGTCATAGAAGCGCCGTATCTGTTTTACGACCGTATCGGGACTACCGCAGAACAGACTGCCCTTCTCTATCTGGTCGTCCACATCCATTTCGACAGGATATTCGTTTTCGCGGTTTTCGGGTTTTGCGTTGCGCATGGCAGCTACATTGGCGGCGATCGAATTGTACCCCGGTGCATTGGAGATCCAGCGCGGGCCATTGGCGTGTTGGCTCATCTGCCAGAGCAGTTTCTGGCCGCCTTCTCGTCCTTCCTTGTCGGTGCGTCCAGTATAGACAAACCCGGCATAGGCGAGACGGTCGAGCCCCGGCGGCTCCGTGCGTCCGGCAGCGGCCCAACCGTCGCGATAGCCTCTGAAAATGTTAGGTGTATTCTTGTAGCCAGAAATGAACGTCGCCAGCACGTAGCCGCGCCGTCCGGCCTCCAGCGCGCCATTGCCGGAGCTGGACGCCGTCCATAACGGCGGATGCGGCTGTTGAAACGGGCGCGGCCAGATATTGACCATGCGATGATGGAAATAACGGCCCTCATGCGAGAAGGGGCCGTCGCGTGTCGTCCACGCCTTCACGATGAGATCAAGCGCTTCAAAAAAACGGTCATACATGCGGACCGGATTGCTGTTGGCCGGTGCAATTTCAAACGGAACGCCGCGAATAAAACCACATTCGAGCCGGCCACGTGAAATGCAGTCGATCAGCGCCATTTCTTCGGCGACCCTGACCGGCTGATTCCGGTTGGCGATGGGATTGCCAAGAACCAGCAGGCGCGCACGCTTTGTTGTTCTCGCGAGTGCGCCGAGGATGACGGGAGCCGCAGAATTGATGCAGGTCGGCGTCTGGTGATGCTCGTTGACCATGATGTCGAGCCCCTCGGAATCGGCGAGCTCCCATTCGTCGAGATAACGATTATAGAGCTCCGAGCTGATTGAGGGATCACAGACCTCGTTGGGCAAGGTTACCCGTACGCTGTCATAGTCCTGCGCAGGTGGCAGATCGGGGAAGGGCGCTTCAGTAAAATAAAACACACGCATGTGGTTTGCTCCTGTACCCTACGACTTGGCAAAAGCAGTGATCGAGGCGCAAAGTGAGTCCGGCTGCTCGATATGCAGAAAATGGCCGGAGGCAGGGATGACCTGAACCTTCGCCTTCGGCATCAACGCGGCGTAGGCTTCGATATAGTTTTGCGAGATCATTCCGTCTGAGCTGCCGCGCAGGAACAGCGTGGGGATATCCACGCCAAACAGCCGGTGCGAAAGCTTGGGATTGTGCATGTAGGGCTCCCAACTCACCATCGCCAGTGTTTCCCGGTTGCGTGCGATGGCCGTGAGTTCTTCATCGCTCAAAGCTGAAAAATCCTGCAAGGCCTTGCCATAATCATGAAAGAGCATCTCCCGCAGCGGCGCGTCGCGCATGGCGAAGATATCGGGAATATCGAGCTTGTCGGCCGGGCCGATCTTGATTCCCACGGGCGCGATCAGCGCAAGCGCGCCAAGGCGGCTTTTGTTTTTAGTCGCCATTTCCGCAGCGATCCATCCGCCGATGGAAGCGCCTGCCAGCGCCACATTTGCCAATCCCAGCCTGTCGATCAGCGCAATGTAGAGGTGAGCATAGTCATCGATGGAATCGACCCAGTCAGGCATTTGCGAGCATTCGAATCCGGGATGAATAGGGGCGATGACGTCGAAGTATCCCGCAAGTTTGTCGAGCAAAGGCGCATTTGCGTAGAGCCCGTCGCCGCCGTGGAGATAAACGAGCGGCCTCCCGCGTCCGCCCCGGTGATACGTCAGCTCGACATCGCCAAGCTGGATACAAGCGGCCGGCAGTTTCAGGTTCGTTTCCAGCCGGGATAAGGCCGTGGTCTCGCTCATGTTAGTCCTGTCTGGAATTTGTGCTGGCCCGCATGAGTACCGCCACCTGGACGCAGTTCGTGCGATGATCCCACCTGGTTTCCTCCGTTGAACCTGTTCGGACAAGACTGATGCGCCTGTTCCGTAGGTTTCTTGGCTGGAAGCTGACTCGGCCTGTGCCATTTTGCAAGCCTGAAACTCCGCGCTAACTACCCCCAAACTCTGCTAAGTCACCCAATTTCAAGCTAAGTGCCTGCTTGTTTTTGCCCCCCCGGTCCAATAATTTACATGACAACAGACGCCGGGAGGTCCGGGCGCTGCAAAAGCAGGAGATTTCCATGGGCTCATTGTCACTTTGGCACTGGCTGGTCGTCGGCGGCATCGCTTTGCTGCTGTTCGGCGGCAAAGGTAAGATTTCCGACCTGATGGGCGATGTCGCCAAGGGCATCAAGTCCTTCAAGAAGGGCATGGCGGAAGATGATAAAGTCGCCGAAACGCCCCCCGAAGCGGCCAAAACCATTGACCAGTCTGCAGCAACCCCTGTGACCCCGGCTGCGCAGACCCAGAAAGCCAGCTGACCGGCTGCTTCCGGCCCGTAGCGCAACGCGTGAGGCCGGCAGAAATCTGCCGGCCAGTTGCGGCTTAGATAAATCGCCGGGCGCGTCGACCATCGGGTTGATGGGGAGCCGGTGCCCGTTGCCTGTTACCTTTATCCCCCACTGAGGGACGGTCTACGCCCATGTTCGACTTCGACGCCTCCAAACTGATCGTCATTGGCATTGCGGCTCTGTTGCTGATCGGGCCGAAGGATCTGCCGCGCGTGTTGCGCCAGGTTGGGCAATATGTCGCCAAGATGCGGCGTATGGCGGGCGAATTTCAGCAGCAGTTTTCGGATGCGATGCGCGATTCAGAACTCCAGGACCTCAAGAAGGACATGGAGAAAATGGCGCAGGACGCCAAACTTGATCTGAACACAGACGCTATGCGCCAGACCGAGCGGGACCTGCGCGACGCCATCGACAATGCCGGCAAGCCCGTGGAAGTGGTCAAGGCGCCGGAACCCAAGAATCCAACGCCAGACAACGACCCCGACGGCGCGTTCATCCAGGTGGATATTCCCAAGGCTTCCGATGTCGCGGCTGCCTACGCTCCAGCTGACACAACGCCTCATGCGCCAGTGCGTGAGGTCGGCCTAGAGAGTGACCCAACACTGGCGCATCCACCCGGTCAGGCCGCCGCGAAAGTCTGACGTGCGTGCCTTCGTTCCGAATTCCTGTGGCCCTGTTTGCAGAGGCTGACCAAAATGTCCAATACCGCAGTAAGTAGCGACACGCTCCCGGATGAAGTCGAAAGCTCGAAAGCGCCGCTGATCGAGCATCTGATCGAGCTACGTTCACGCATCCTCAAATCGCTTGTCGGTTTCCTGCTAGCGTTCGTGGTGTTCTTCTTTTTTGCCAAGGAAATCTACAACATCCTGGTGATCCCTTTCCACTCGGCCGCGATCGGTGCAGGGATCACAGACCCGAAACTGATTTACACTGGTCCTGCTGAATTCTTTTTCACGCAGATCAAGGTGTCGATGTTCGCCGCCCTTTTCGTGTCCTGCCCCTGGCTGCTGACGCAGATCTACAAATTCGTCGCGCCCGGCCTCTACAAGCACGAACGCGCGGCGTTCTGGCCTTATCTCGTGGCGACGCCAGTCTTCTTTGGTCTTGGCGCAGCGCTGGTCTATTTCCTGGTGCTGCCGAGCCTGTTGCATTTCTTTCTGGGCATGCAGCAATCCAAGGAGCCCGGCCGCGCCGCCATCGAACTGCTGCCGCGTGTGTCGGAATATCTCAGCCTGATCATGACCCTGATTTTCGCCTTCGGCATCACCTTTCAGATGCCGGTCATTCTGACGCTTCTGGGGCGGATCGGCGTTGTGTCGTCGCAATTCCTTAAAGAAAAGCGGCGAATCGCGATCCTGATTGTGTTCGTCATCGCTGCCGTGCTGACGCCGCCGGACCTGTTTTCGATGTTCTTCCTCGCTGTGCCCGGCGTCCTGCTCTACGAATTGTCGATCCTCAGCGTGAAGATGATTGAGCGGAAGCGGGAGGATGAGCCTGCGGCCGGGGCGGGAACGCCTGCGGAATAGGGCGTAAGACTCTGGCTTTTTCACCGCTGCGATGTTAAGTAATACCTCGTGCAAACGGGGTATTACTTTTTTGTGAGGGCATCATGGGAAAGGCGGTCACCAGCAAAGGTCAGGTCACAATTCCCAAGGCCGTGCGGGACATGCTTGAGATTGTGCCCGGCAGTGAGGTCGAATTTGATCTGGAGGACGGCAAGATTGTCATCCGCAAGGCCGGCGTAGACAAACCCTTGAAATGGAGGTTCGGCGCTGTCCGCGGTGTTCTGAAGACGGACAAGACAACCGATGAAATCATGCGCGAATTTCGCGGCAATCCCGAAGAAGACCCGCCGGCGCCGGACAGAGATGAGGCGCGGCATTTGATGAAAAACATCCGCAGGTGATCCTCGTCGATACAAATATCCTTCTCGACATTCTTGACGACAGTTCACAATGGGCTCCTTGGTCGCAAGAGCAGTTCGCGCGCGCCCGATTGTTAGGTGCGGTCTGTGTCAACGAAATCGTCTATGCGGAGCTGGCGGCGCGCTTCGCACAACGCACTGATGTCGACAATTTTCTTGACGATGCCACCATTTCGCTTTCACACATTTCTCGTGATGCCCTCTTTCTGGCGGCGCAGGCCTTTCGCCTTTACCGGCGCCAGGGCGGGCCGCGAAACAGCATATTGCCGGATTTCTTCATAGGCGCACATGCTGCCGCTGAAGGGCATGTGATCTTGACCCGCGATACAAGGCGCTACGATGCCTACTTCCCTGATGTGGAGCTGATCGCTCCCGGTCTTCGATAGTCTCCATGCCCCCGCGCGAACAGCTCTTGGCAGCACTGGTCGCCTTCATCTGGGGCGTCAGCTTTATTCCCGTGAAATATGGCGTGGAGGAAGTGCCGCCGCTGATGCTCTCGGCGTTGCGCTTCGTCTTCACGGCATTTCCCGCCATGCTTTTCATCAAGCCGCCCATAGCGCCGCTCTGGGTGATCATTGGCTATGGACTGGCGCTCGGGGTCGGCCAGTTCGGGCTTGTGTTTTCAGCGTTGCATCTGGGCGCGCCCGTGGGCATGACAGCAATCGTGGTGCAGACGCAGGTCTTTTTCACGCTCATTCTCACAGTGATCCTCTTTCGCGAAAAGCCCCTGTGGTTTCAGGTGGCGGGAACGCTGATCGCTTTTGCCGGCGTGGTGTTGATTGGCCAGCGCCGGGCAGGGGGCGCGGAACTGATGCCGTTTCTCCTGGTTCTTGCCGGCGCCTTCTGCTGGGGCTGCGCTAACGTGATCGGCAAGAAGGCGGGCCGGATCGACATGCTTTCTTTTGTCGTGTGGACAAGCCTTGTCTCACCTATCCCGCTCACCCTGTTGTCCCTCTGGCTGGATGGGGCCGGGGAGACGGCCAAGGTTCTGCACCCCACCTGGAGCCTGGCGCTGATCGTAGCCATTCTCGCCTATCCCGCCACGATCTTCTGCTTTGGCGTCTGGAGCCATCTCCTGAGCCGCTACCCCGCCGCGTCCGTCGCGCCGTTTGCGCTGCTGGTGCCGGTCTTCGGCCTGTTGTCTGCCGCCTTTGTGCTGGGCGAGACCATCACCGCGATTGAACTGATAGGTGGAACCTTGGTAATGGCGGGGCTCCTGTGCACGATTTATGGCGCGAATCTCACGCGCCTGTTCCGCTGAAAGATTTGAACATGTACGACATCCGCTGGATCAGAGAGAACCAACAGGCTTTTGACGAGGGGCGCGCACGGCGCAATCTTGAGCCATTGTCGGACAAGCTGTTCGCGCTGGACGATGTCAGACGCGCGGCCATAGCCAAATCGCAGAAGGCGCAGGAACGCCGCAACGCCGCATCGAAAGAAATCGGCGCAGCGATGAAGGAAAAGAACACGGCGAAAGCCGATGAACTGAAGGCGGAAGTCGCAGCGCTCAAGGATCAGATGAGCGAATTCGAACGCGAGGAAAAGGCGGCGATTGAAGCGCTGCACAAGGCGCTGAGCGAAATCCCCAATACGCCGCTTGCGGAAGTGCCTGTGGGCAAGGATGAAAACGACAATGTGGAAGCCCGCGTCGTCGGCACAAAACCTTCGTTCGGCTTCGAGCCGAAAGAACATTTCGATATCGGCGAAAAACTGGGGCAGATGGATTTTGAAACGGCCGCCAAATTGTCAGGCGCACGCTTTGTTGTGCTGAAGGGCGGACTTGCGCGGCTTGAACGTGCGCTGATGCAATTCATGCTGGATTTGCACACCGATCATCACGGTTATCTCGAAGTCGATCCACCGCTGCTGGTGCGCGATGACGCGATGTTTGGCACAGCGCAATTGCCGAAGTTTGAGGAAGATCAATTTGCAACATTGTTTGGTTTGCAAGATATTCGTTCATTAAAGGCTGCATTAGATCTTGCGACGAACCATCCAGATGAGCCTGGCAAGATCATCTCATCAGACTTCAATTTGGACCATATGTGGCTCATCCCCACAGCCGAAGTCCCGCTCACAAACCTCGTGCGCGAAAGCATCCTCGACGAAAAACAACTGCCCATGCGCATGACGGCCGGCACCTATTGCTTTCGAGCCGAGGCAGGCGCAGCAGGGCGCGATACGCGTGGCATGATCCGGCAGCATCAGTTTCACAAAGTGGAACTCGTCTCCATCACAACGCCGGAACAATCAATCGAAGAACATGAGCGCATGACCCAATGCGCCGAGGAAGTGCTGAAACGGCTGGGCCTGCATTATCGCGTCGTCACGCTCTGCACCGGCGATATGGGGTTCGCCTCGCAAAAGACATATGACATCGAAGTCTGGCTGCCCGGCCAGAACCGTTTTCGCGAGATATCGTCCTGCAGCGTCTGCGGCGATTTTCAGGCGCGCCGTATGAATGCGCGCTACCGCAGCGAGAAGGGCACGCGTTTCGTGCACACGCTCAACGGCTCCGGCGTGGCTGTCGGCCGCGCGCTGGTCGCCGTGCTCGAAAACTATCAGAATGCCGATGGCACTGTCACAGTGCCTGAGGTGCTGCGCCCCTATATGGGCGGGCTGGAGAAGATCGTGGCGCGGTAATCACGTCTCATTGTTTCACATCCAGAAGGAAGAGGGCGCCACTTGCCCGTGCACATGCTCTCTTCCCCTCCCGATTATCACTGAGACCTGAACCAATACGCCATCATGCCTTGCGATATGTCTTGGCGGTCCTTTTTTATTCGAGCGTGCTGAAACGTCGCGACTTCAGGCGGCATCGTGATCAAATTGCGGCCAAGATAAGGTAGCTAAAACGAGATCAGCGCCAGATAGTTGAATAACCGCAGATCTTTTTATGGACACAATCTGTAACGCGCATCATCGTCATTAATAAACCGTAAACAAGACAAGATGAATTAATGTTCAGCAAACCATATCGCTTTTTCGTTGCAGCGGTAGGATTGAGTTCATCATGTAAAAAGCATAAACGATTGCTCATCGAATTGCTGCTGCAGATATCGCGTGAGGCTGACGTCTCATTGTTTCAAAACGTAGCGGCTCAATCGTTCAATGCATTCATGCATGCGCATGTTTGCCATTCAGAAAATGTGACGGATGTGCCTTTGTGCATGTTCGCAATAAAGTAGAGAGTCTGGAGATAGTAATGAAATATATCGCTTTGCCTGCGCTTGCTGCCTCGCTTCTTGCCACGAGCGCGATCGCCGCTGATCTTCCCCGCCGCAACGCTGCGATTGCGCCAGCGCCTGTTTATTCAGTTCCCGTGTTCACATGGACCGGCTTCTATATCGGCGGACAAGCTGGTTACGTCTGGGGCAGCGACAAAATCCGTGAAGTGACGACTGCGACAGGCCTGCCGACTGGCATCAATCGCAATCTCTCGCCGAGCGGTGTCGCCGGCGGTCTGCATGCCGGTTACAATTATCAGATCAACCAGCTCGTGCTCGGCGTCGAAGGCGATATCGAAGCCACCAGCGTCAAGCGCCGCGTGGTTGGCTATCCGGTCGTTGCGACCGCCAGCGTCAACACCAAGGAGCAATGGCAGGGTTCGTTGCGCGCCCGTGTCGGCTACGCTTTTGACCGCGCTATGATCTATGGCACCGGCGGCGTCGCATTCGCCGACTGGAAACATACATACACGGACAATGCCGTTCCCTTCGCCCGCACATTCTCCAACACCCGCACGGGCTGGACTTTGGGTGCAGGCCTTGAATACGCCATCACCAATAACTGGACGGCGCGCGCCGAATATCGCTACACCGATTTTGGCAGATCGACGAACGTTCTGCCCGCAGCGCTCGCAGGTACGTTTACGGGCATGAGCTATCGCCATCGTGAAAATGACAGCGCGGTGCGCATTGGTGTCAGCTATCTCTTTAACACGGGCCCATCAGGCTCGGTTGTCGCGAAATACTGAAACGTCTTCGGATTTTCCTGAATGGGATAAATTCAAGGCGATATGAAACTGACACCCGGCCCTTTGGCCGGGTGCTTTTGTTTTGAGGACATCGGCAGCGCTGCTTCCCCAGAATCGATCCAACGTATAAAACTCAAGCTATCGCGCATTTGGCCGCCGGGGTTCGCCGCAATGAAAATTCTGATTACCAATGATGACGGCATTCACGCGCCGGGCCTTGTGATCATGGAAGCGATCGCGCGGGAGCTGAGCGATGACGTTGTTATTGTCGCGCCAGAGGCTGATCAATCCGGCGTCGCCCATTCCCTGTCGTTGAACGATCCGTTACGCCTGCGCGAAATTGCGCCCAATCATTTTGCGGTCAAAGGGACGCCTACCGATTGCGTGATCATGGCTGTTCACAAAATTCTCGACAACGTAAAGCCTGATCTCGTGCTGTCTGGCGTCAATCGCGGGCACAACGTGGCCGAAGATGTCACTTATTCGGGAACAGTTGCGGGTGCGATGGAAGGCACAATCCTCGGCATTCCCTCAATCGCCTTGTCGCAAAGTTATGGCCCGGGGGGCCACAATAACGTGCCTTGGGAGTCCGCGGAGACTTTCGCGCCCGATTTGCTGCGCAAGATTTTGAAAGCCGGAATCGCACCGGGCACGCTCATCAACATCAATTTTCCCCGCTGCGGCGCCGCCGATGTCAAAGGTGTGTCTGTAACCTCGCAGGGCCGCCGGGATACATTGCTGCGTGTGGAAGAACGCGCGGACGGCCGACGCAATCCCTATTACTGGATTGGCTTCCAGCGCGTGCAGGGCACGCCGGGCGATGGAACCGACCTTGCCGCTCTGGCGGACAACCGTATTTCCGTCACTCCTTTGCGCCTTGATCTTACAGATTACGCTTCGATGGATCGCTATGCCAAATCCCTCGCATGATGAAGCGTCAGCCGGGCAGGCGACAGTTCTGCCCCTGTTGAATGCTGGACTTGATGCGCCGCAACCGCCCGTCGCCGGTGATCAGCAGCGTATGGCCTTTGTTCTGTCGCTTCGCGAACGTGGCATCTCGGATGTCGAGTTGTTGCGCGCGATGGAAACGATCCCACGCGAGATATTTGTGCCGCACCATTTTGCAGATCTGGCCTGGCGCGACATCGCCTTGCCCATAGCGTGCGGGCAGACCATGCTGCAGCCCTTTGCTGTCGCCCGCACGATGGCGGCGCTGGAGATCGAGCCGCATCATCGCATACTCGAGATCGGCGCGGGCTCCGGCTACGCGACAGCCATTCTCGCGCGGCTTGCAAGAGAAGTGGTCTCGTTTGAACGGTTCCGTTCGCTGGCGCGTACGGCGCAATTGCGTCTTGAAAGCCTGGGCTTTCACAACGCCAATGTGCGTTGGGCCGATGGCTTTGATCTTCCAGCAGAAGCCGGGAGCTTTGACCGCATCCTTATCGACGCAGCGATCAACCTGATTCCGCGGGCATTGTTGGCTGCGCTCGCGCCGGGCGGATTGATTATTTATCCTCGCAAGGCCGGGACAGAGGGGCAGGGGCAGACATTTCCTGACGGCCTTTATTCGATGCGCCGCACGCCTGCCGGCCAGACGGTCGACTTCCTTTTTGGCGGCAGATATACAGCTTCCATCCCCGGCCGGTCGTCCAGTCTGTAGGGTTTCGTTAAGCTTCGCTGCAGCCAGTTGGACAACCCATCCTGATGTATCGATGAAACTATCAGCTTGCTTAACAGCCAATGTTTTTTGCCGTCCTATGGCAAAGAAATATTCATCATAAACCCCGTCTTAACCTGATGCGCTTCTAATAGGCTCGTGAAGATTACGAGTGAGTGCGGGTGCGTGTGATGAGTTCTAAAATGACCTCAATGGATAGGCGGACAGGACCTGCAAGGGTTATGGCGCGTCTCTTTCTGGCCGGAGCAGGCGCCGCCTTGCTGGCAGGCTGTACCTCCGACAGCTCACGTTTTGCCGAGAACCCTTTTGGTGGCTCCGACCGGATGCCGACGGCTAGCACTGGCGCTAACAGTTCCAATACGTGGCTGCCTCCAGGTGACATTGCTGGCGGTTCTGTGCCCGCTCAGGTCGCTGGCGCTGCGGGTTCTTCTATTATGTCTTCGCCCCTGCCGTCTTCGTCTGTGATCCAGTCCTCGCCGCTACCACCACTTGCTTCCGCCGGTCGCGCTGCTGCATCCATGCCCAAGCCGAATTTTGCAGCGCCTTCCGCCGCAAGCCCGCGTCTCGCCCAGGCTTCGGCATTGGCATCGAGCCCGACGGTTACGGGAACCGCGCGCAATCTTGCGACGTCAGGCAATTGGTCCGCAGACGGCGGCACCCCGATAGTTGCAGCGCAGGGCGAAAGCGCAGAGATGCTGTCTGCCCGCTATGGCGTGCCGGCGTCGGCCCTGCTGGCGGTCAACGGGCTTTCGAGTCCCTCGCAAATTCAGCCGGGGACCCGCCTGATTGTCCCGATCTATAATGCAAGCCGTGCTGTTCCCAAGAAGGGCGCGAACGCTGCGCCGGCAGCGCCCGTCTCCACGCCGGTCAAGGCCGCTGCGGCCCCCGTGCCTTCAAGCCGTCCGGAAAAGTTCCGCCTTGTGAAGGGACCGGAAGCAGCCCCCAAAGCGCCGGAAAAGCCCGCGAAAGTCGCTGCAAAGCCGGTCGTGCAGGCGGCCAAACCCGCCTCTCATGTTGAAAAGCCCGTCAAAGCCGGTGAAGGACCACAAAAGCCAGCCAAGGTTGCAGAAAAGCCTGCGGTCAAGCCCGCCAAAAGCACAGAGCCGCAGGTCGTGCAGCAGACCCAACCGGCTCAAAAACCCGTCAAGGAAAAGCCAGCGAAAGTTGCCACAACCGAAAAGCCGGTAAAACCTGCCAAGCCTGAAGTACAAAGCGAAGCACCGGCAGCACCCGCGCACGTCGACACTGAACCGACAGGCAGCGTGCCAGCGGCCAACGAAAGTGCTGCAGGCGGCAACAAGCCGGAATTCCGCTGGCCGGCCCGTGGCCGGATCATCCAGGGCTTCAAAAAGGGGTCGAGCGACGGCATTAATATCGCGGTTCCCGAAGGCACACCCGTCAAAGCTGCCGAAGCCGGAGTCGTCGCTTATGCCGGTAGCGAGTTGAAGGGTTACGGTAATCTCGTGCTGATCCGCCATCCCAATGGGTATGTGTCGGCCTATGCCCACAACGGCGAAATTAACGTGAAGCGTGGCGACCAGATCCGCAGGGGACAGCCGATTGCAACTTCGGGCAAGAGCGGCAATGTCTCTTCGCCCCAGGTTCATTTCGAACTGCGCAAGGGCTCGACGCCTGTTGATCCCACCGAATTCCTCGCGGGCACCTGATAACCGCGAGACAAGGAACAATCCGGTTTCCGCGAGACACGAAAACCGGATTTAACAAAGGCGGCGGGTCCAAAGAAAGGCCTTGCCGCCTTTATTCTTTTCAAAAGCAGACAAGACGTGGTGCTTGAATTAAAACGCGTGAATGTCCACACCCAATCATGCCCGCCCGCTCGATACATTCGCTGTGCTGTTGATGCTGCTCTTCTGCAGTAGCTGGTCGCTGCAGCAAGTCGCCGCCAAACTCGCCATGCCCGAAGTGCCGTCCATGGTGCAGGCAGCGATACGCTCCACAGGGGCTTGCATCATGGTGACCCTGTGGTTGCTTTGGCGCACGCCGGAAGTGTTCCGCCGCGATGGCTCACTCAAATTGGGGCTGTGGTCGGGCTTTCTTTTTGCGCTCGAGTTTTTTCTTTTGTTTTTGGGCCTGCAATGGACGACGGCTAGCCATGCGGTTCTCTTTCTCTACACGTCGCCGTTTTTCGTTGCGCTTGGCATTCATTTTTTTGTGCCGAACGAACGGCTGCGGCCTCTGCAATGGCTCGGTCTGGTATTGAGTTTTATTGGCGTGGCCATGGCTTTGGGTGTGTCCAGTTTTGCCTCACGCCAACAATTCATCGGCGATCTGTTGACGCTGACGGGCGGCGCGGTCTGGGGTACGTTGACTGTCACTATCCGCGTGACAAAATTGCGCGCGATTCCCGCGCCCAAACTGATGCTGTATCAATTTGCAGTTTCATCAGTTCTGCTAACGATCGCAGCCATCGCTCTGGGAGACCGCTGGCCGCAGCATATTTCCGCGTTCTCCTGGGCGAGCCTTGCCTACCAAACACTATGGATCGCGACGATTACCTTTGTCGGCTGGATGTGGCTCGTA